>DATDKW010000449.1:0-31722 GCA_036519715.1 Mycobacteriales bacterium | reverse complement strand
GTGGCCGAGTGGCTTAGGCAAGGGCCTGCAAAGCCCTGTACGCGGGTTCGATTCCCGCCTCCGCCTCGGGCGCTTAGCTCAGCGGGAGAGCGCTTCCCTGACACGGAAGAGGTCACAGGTTCAATCCCTGTAGCGCCCACGCGATAGGCCCTGGCCCCACCTGCTTCGCAGGTGGGGCCTATCGCATTCATTCCGGGGGGCCGGACCCCCGGGGGTCGGCTTCGCCGTCCCAGGCCCGCCTTTGGGCCTTCGGCCCTCGGCTCCTTGGAGGCTTCGATGGGGTTGGTCGTTTCTTCGGCGTCGATGTCGTTGGACGGGTTCATCGCGAAGTCGGACAACTCGATTGGGCGGTTGTTCGACTGGTATGACAACGGGGACGTGGAGTTCCCTACGGCTACCGAGGGCATGACGTTCCATCTCAGTGCGGCCAGTGCTGAGTACTGGCGTGAGTGGGTGTCGGGGCTCGGGGCGGTCGTGTGTGGGCGGACGTTGTTCGACTTCACTGATGGGTGGGGTGGGCGGCACACGATGGATGCGCCGGTGGTCGTGGTGACGCATCAGGTGCCGGAGGAGTGGGTGTCGGCACATCCGCAGGCGCCGTTCCACTTCGTGACCACCGGGGTGGCCGACGCGGTGGCCAAGGCCCAGGAGATCGCCGGGGACCGGCTGGTGGCGGTGACCGCCGGGACGATCGCGCGGCAGGCGCTGGAACTCGGCCTGCTGGACGAGGTCGCGGTCGACCTGGTGCCGGTGGTGATGGGCGCGGGACGGCCCTACTTCGGTGACCTGTCGTCGGAGGACGTGCTCCTCGGCGACCCGACCGTCTGCGTCCAGGGCGACCGGGTCACCCACCTGCGCTTCCCGGCCCGCCAGCCGTCCAGGTGAGGGTGTAGCGCCAGAACAGGCGGCGGCGGATCCGGGCGCCGGGCAGCAGGGTGCGGGCCGCCGCCCGGATCTGCGGCAGGGTCTCGGTCGCCGGGGCCACCGCGGCCGACATGCCGGCCGGGGCCGTGCCGGTCGAGCGCACCAGCCCGACCAGCAGGTTCGCCGGGATCGCGGCCAGGCCCACGGCGTGGTCGGCCGGCGTGGACGCCCGGTAGCAGCCGACGACCACCAGCCGGCCACCCGACCGGACCAGCGCCCGCAGCCGTTCCAACGCCGGCCTCAGCGGCAGGTGGTGCAGCACCGCTACCGCGGTGACCACGTCGTACGCGGGGACAGGGGCCAGGTCGAACAGGCCCGCGACCCGGGCCCCGGCCAGCCCCGCCACCCGGGCGTCCCGGTCGATCCCCTCCGTCTGCGGCACGACGGCGGCCAGCGCCCGCAGCAGCGTGCCGGTGCCGCAGCCGACGTCCAGCGCCCGCCGCGCCCCCGGCGGCACCTGCCGCAGCACCCAGCGCAGGTAGTGGTCGTTGTGGCTCCACGGGTGCGCGGCGTTGACCGCGTCGATCTGGCGCAGCACCGCGTTCACCGGCGATGGCTCCGGAACCACCCGGTGGCAAAATCAACCAGCGGCACCAGCGTCCCGGCCAGACCCACGCGGCTGGCGACGGCCGGTCCGCCGACCTCCCCGTACGCCGCGCCGGCCGTCTCCGGCGCCGAGCGCACGAGCACAGTCCCGCCGGCCGGCAGCCCGGCCGCCCGCAGCTGTGGGACCAGCCCGGCCACCGTCAGCGGCCGGCTCGACCGCGCGATGACCTCCGCTTCCACCGGGACTGTCTAGCACCAACTACGGTCCGAGGATGCGGACGATTCCTGTCAACGGCGACGGGCTCGCGCTGGACGACGTGGTCGACGTGGCCCGGCGCCGGGCCCGGGCCGCGCTCGCCCCCGAGGTCGCGGCCCGAATGGCGCCGAGCCGGTCGGTGGTGACCGACGCGATCGCCCGGGGCGCGGTCGTGTACGGCGTGAGCACCGGGTTCGGCGCCCTGGCCGACGTGAGCGTCGCCCGGGAGGACCTGGAGGCCATGCAGCTGGCCCTGGTCCGCTCGCACGCGGCCGGCACCGGCGCCCCGCTGCCCGACGACGCCGTCCGGGCCCTGCTCCTGCTGCGGGCCCGGACCATCGCGGCCGGCGCGTCCGGCTGCCGGCCGGAGCTGCCGGCCCGGCTGCTGGAGCTGCTGGACCGGGACCTGCTGCCGGTGGTGCCGTCCAAGGGCTCGGTCGGCGCGTCCGGCGACCTGGCCCAGCTGGCCGCGGTCGCGCTCCCGCTGGTCGGCGAGGGGCTGCTCAACGGGCGCCCGGCGGCCGAGGTGCTGAAGGAGGCCGGGCTGGAGCCACTCACGCTGGCGCCGAAGGAGGGCCTGACCCTCATCAACGGCACCGAGCCGATGCAGGCCGTGCTGGCGCTGGCCGTCGCCGACGCCGAGGACCTGACCCGCGTTGCCGATGTCGCCTGCGCGCTGTCGGTGGAGGCGCTGCTCGGCACCGACCGCGCGTACGACGACCGCGTCATCCGGATCCGCCCGCATCCGGGGCAGCTCGCCAGCGCCGCCAACCTCAGGACCCTGCTGCGGGATTCGCCCCTGCTGGCGTCACACCGGCACTCGAACCACGCCGTGCAGGACCCGTACTCGCTGCGCTGTGCGCCGCAGGTGCACGGTGCCTCCCGCGACGCCCTGGCGTACTGCCGTCGGGTGGTGGAGATCGAGCTGACCTCCATCGTCGACAACCCGGTCGTGGTGCCGGAGGCCGGCGGTGAGGGCTGGGAGGTCATGTCGACCGGCAACTTCCACGGGCAGCCGCTGGCCTTCGCCGGCGACATGCTGGCGATGGCGGCGGCGGAGCTGGGCAGCATCAGCGAGCGGCGGGTCTACCGGCTGCTCGACCCGGCCACCTCCCGCGGGCTGCCGCCGTTCCTGACCGCGAAGCCGGGGCTGAACTCCGGCTTCATGCTGGCCCAGTACACGGCGGCGTCGCTGGTGGCCGAGGACAAGGTGCTGGCCCACCCGGCCGGCGTGGACAGCATCCCGACCAGCGGCAACCAGGAGGACCACGTCTCGATGGGCTGGCACGCCGTCCGCAAGGCCGCCGAGGTGCTCGACAACGTGGCCACGATCCTGTCGGTCGAGCTGCTGTGCGCGGCCCAGGCCCTGGATCTGCGGGCCGCGACGGCCGAGCCCGGTCCGGCCGCGGCGGCCGTGCACGCGCTGATCCGCGCCCACGTCCCGCCCATGTACGTCGACCGCGAGGTCACCCCGCAGATCGCCGCGGTACGGGACCTGCTGCCCGCGGTGGTGGCGGCGGCCGAGTCGGTCACCGGCCGGTTGGCATAGGTTCGGGTCATGCAGGGATCTCGAGTGGTCCGCGCCCCGCGCGGCCCGCAGCGCACGGCCCGCAGCTGGGGGGCCGAGGGCGCGCTGCGGATGCTGCACAACAACCTCGACCCGGAGGTGGCCGAGCGCCCCGACGACCTCGTCGTCTACGGCGGATCGGGCCGGGCCGCCCGGGACTGGCGGTCCTTCGACGCGATCGTGGACTCGCTGCGCACGATGGCGCCGGACGACACGCTGCTGGTCCAGTCGGGCAAGCCGGTCGGCATCGTCCGGACGACCGAGCAGGCGCCGCGGGTGCTCATCGCCAACTCGCTGCTGGTGCCGAAGTGGGCCACCCCCGAGCACTTCCGCGAGCTCGAGGACGCCGGCCTGACCATGTACGGGCAGATGACCGCGGGCTCATGGATCTACATCGGCACCCAGGGCATCCTGCAGGGGACGTACGCGACCTTCGCCGAGGTGGCCAATCAGCACTTCGGCGGCACGCTGGCCGGGACGGCGACGCTGACCGCCGGGCTGGGCGGGATGGGCGGGGCGCAGCCGCTGGCGGTGACCGGCAACGGCGGGGCGGTGCTGTGCGTCGAGGTCGACCCGCTGCGGGCGCAGCGCCGTCTCGACGGCGGGTTCCTCGACGTCATCGCCCCGTCGCTGGACGAGGGTCTCTCGCTCGTTCTGGAGGCCCGGCGGGAACGGCGGCCGCTGTCGGTCGGCGTCATCGGGAACGCGGCCGAGGTCTTCCCGTACCTGCAGTCGACCTGTCCGGACATCGACATCGTCACCGACCAGACGTCCGCCCACGACGCCCTTCACGGCTACGTGCCGGCCGGGCTGGCGCTGGAGGACGCGGTGGAGCTGCGCCGGACCAAGCCGCAGGAGTACATCCGGCGTGCCACCGAGTCGATGCGGGCGCACTGCGCGGCGATGGTCGCGTTCGCGGCCGACGGCCGGGTCGTCTTCGACTACGGCAACGGGCTGCGCGGCCAGGCCAAGGACGCCGGACTGACCGACGCGTTCTCCTATCCGGGCTTCGTGCTGGCCTACGTCCGGCCGCTGTTCTCCCGCGGGGCCGGGCCGTTCCGCTGGGCCTGCCTGTCCGGGGACCCGGCCGACCTGGCCGCGACCGACCGGGCCGTGCTCGACGCCTTCCCGGACGACGACGGGCTGCAGCGCTGGATCCGGTTCGCGCAGGAGCGCGTCCGCGGGCAGGGGCTGCCGTCGCGGATCTGCTGGCTCGGGTACGGCGAGCGGCACCTGGCCGGGACCGCGTTCGACGACCTGGTCGCGCGGGGGGTCCTGTCCGCGCCAGTGGCGATCGGGCGGGACCACCTCGACGCCGGCTCGGTCGCCTCGCCGGAGCGGGAGACCGAGGGCATGCGGGACGGATCGGACGCGATCGCCGACTGGCCGATCCTCAACGCGCTGGTCAACACCGCCTCCGGGGCGTCGTGGGTGTCGGTCCACCACGGCGGCGGGGTCGGGATCGGCAAGTCGATCCACGCGGGCGTGGTCGTGGTGGCGGAGGGGACGCCGGCGTCGCGGGAGCGGGTCGAGCGGGTGCTCACCAACGACCCCGGCACCGGGGTGCTGCGGCACGCCGACGCCGGCTACGAGATCGCGGTCGGCACCGCGCGCGACGTCGGCATCCGCATCCCCCTCGAACCCGGCACCCACGCCCCCTCCTGGCAACCCGACCACCCACCCGCTGACCCCGACGCCGCCGGCGCCCCGGGTTCGGCGGTGGGCCCGGCCGGTGGAGCGTCGGCCGACGGTGGCCCGCCGGGCTCGGCCGGCGGGGCGGCTTAGTGCCTCCGGCCGGCGACCTGCTCGTCCGGCGGGCCGGGCGGGTGGTGACGAACAACGGGGCGCCGGTCGACGGCCCGGCCGCCGTGTCCGTACGGGGCGGCGTGATCGCCTGGGTCGGCCCGGACGACCGGGTGCCGTGGACCATCACCGACGCCCCCGAGCTCGACGCCGGCGGCGCCTGCGTGCTGCCCGGCTTCGTCGACCCGCACACGCACGCGCTGTGGGCCGGCTCGCGGCGCGAGGAGTACGCGGCCCGGCTGGCCGGGGAGCCGTACGACGGCGGCGGTATCGCGTCCACCGTCGCCGCCACCACCGCCGCCACCGATGACGAGCTGCTCGACCTGGCGGCAGCCCGGCTGTGGCGCATGGCCGCCCACGGCACCACGACCGTGGAGGTCAAGACCGGCTACGGCCTGGACCCGGACGCGGAGCTGCGCCTGCTCGGGCTGGTCCGCCGGCTGGCCGACCGGGTCCCGCTGCGGGTCGAGCCGACCCTGCTGGCCCACGTCGTCCCGGCCGGCGCCGACCGGACCGCGCACGTCCGGGCGCTGGCCGCGGCGCTCCCGGCCGCCGCCACCGGCGGCGCCCGCTGGATCGACGTCTTCTGCGACCGGGGCGCCTTCACGGTCGACGAGGCCCGGGTGCTCCTGCGGGCCGGCGCCGCGGCCGGCCTCGGCGGCCGCCTGCACGCCGAGCAGCTCAGCCGCACCGGCGCCGCCGCCCTTGCGGCCGAGTGCGGCTGCGCGTCCGCCGATCACCTCGAGCACGTCGACGAGGCCGGCGCCAAGGCGATGGCCGCGGCCGGCGTGACCGGCGTGCTGCTGCCGACCGCGACGCTCACCACCGGCGGCTCCTGGGACAACGCCCGCATCCTGCGCGACGCCGGTGTCACCCTGGCCCTGGGCACCGACTGCAACCCCGGCACGTCCTGGTGCGAGTCCGTCCCGTACGCGCTGCAGCTGGCCGGGCCGCTGCTCGGGTTGACCGTCCCGGAGGCCGTCCGGGCCGCGACCGCCGGCGGCGCCGCCGCGTTGCGCCGGCCCGACCTGGGCGTCCTCAAGCTCAACGCGCCCGGCGACCTCGTCCTGCTGGAGGCCGAGCACGAGACCGACCTGCTCGCGCATCTCGGCGCGCCGGCCGTGCGGACCACGATCGTGGGCGGCGTCCCGATCACCGGATCCCGGACCATCCATTGACCCCTAGGCTGGTCGATCGGGGGTCGGGCCGGGAAGGAGCGGGATGCGGCGAACGCTGCCGGTGACGGGAGTGGGGGACAAGCTGCGGCTGGCCGGGTTCTTCGGCCGGCTGGCGGTGAAGGAGCACGTGGCGCCGCGGCTGCACGTCCGGCCGCTGGTGGCGGAGCTGTTCCTGACCGACAACTGCAACCTCAAGTGCGTGAGCTGCGCCTGCTGGCGGACCGTCACCCGGCAGGAGCTGGACGGCGCCGAATGGCGTGACGTCATCGACCAGATCGCCGGTCTCGGCATCCTCAAGGCCAATTTCACCGGCGGGGAGCCGTTGTTGCGCCGTGATGCCCCGGAACTCATGGCCTACGCGCGGGACGCGGGGATCCGCTCCCTGCACCTCAACACCAATGCGATCCTGCTCGACGACCGCCGGCTCAACGCCGTGCTGGATGCCGGCGTCCGCAGCGTCAATGTGTCCGTCGACGGTCCGGATGCCGCGCAGCACGACAAGATCCGCGGCAAAGAAGGCGCGTTCGACACGACGATCGGCGCGCTGGAACGGCTGATCGCCCATCGCGACGAGCTCAACATGCGTGTGCGGATGAACTACACGGTGATGCGGTCGACCGTGGCGGCGCTGCCGCGGATCATGCGGCTGGCGCAGCGCCTGCAGGTCCAGCTCTACCTCAACCTGGCCACGGACCACACGTTCCTGTTCCGGGACGGGCAGGTGTCGTTCGAGTCGCGGGTAGACCGGTCCATGGTGGACGCGGCGCTGGCCGAGGTGGAGCAGGTGCTGCGGGCGGACCGGCGGTTCCTGCCGCGGTATTCGGAGCTGTCCTACCTGCGCGGCCACTTCGACAACCTGCTGCAGCGGTCGCTGCCGTGCGCGGAGTCGCAGCTCAAGCTGATGGTGCACTCGACCGGGCAGGTCGGCGGCTGCTGGGGGCACGACGCCCGCTCCAACGTGCGGACCACGTCTCTGGCCGACATCGTGGCCAGCTCCCAGTACCGGGATGAGCATGAGAAGTTCTTCCGCAAGGAGTGCGTCGGCTGCGGCAGCAACTACGCGCTCAATCTGGCCTGGCGACCCCGCACCTACGCCGCCGACCTCCTCTGGCGCGCCGGCCGCCGCTCCCTCGCCCCCACCACCCCATGAGACCCCAACCCGCCCTGTCCGCGTCCGCCCTGTCCGCGTCCGCCCTGTCCGCGCCGGTCCTGTCCGCGCCGGTCCTGTCCGCGCCGGTCCTGTCCGCGCCGGTCCTGTCCGCGCCGGTCCTGTCCGCGCCGGTCCTGTCCGCGCCGGTCCTGGCGTCCGGACCGGGCCTGGCGTTGGCGCCTGGCCCGGCTTTCGCGCGGGGCCTGGCGTTCGCGCCGGCCCCGGCTCGCGCGCCGGACCCAGCTCTGCTGCCGTCGACGGAACCGGCGGTTCCGGCGTGAGGCCGAGCGCTCCGCTGTACGACGCGCTGGCCGACTCGTACGACGAGCACTTCGCCGCCCCGCACCGGCGCGCGTACGACGACCTGGCCTGGGAGATCGCTGCCGGACTGATCGAACCCGGGGCGAGCGTGCTGGACGTCGGCTGTGGTGTCGGCCGATGGGCGCAGCGGCTGATCGCGGCCGGGCACCGGGTGACCGGCGTCGAGCCGTCGCCCCGGATGGCCGATGCGGCCGCCAAGCGGCTGGGTCCGGGTTTCCCGCTGATCCGGGCCGGGGTGGAGGACGCCGACCCGCCGCCGGCCGACGTGGTGCTGGCGATGGGCTCCCTGCAGTACGCGGCCGATCCGGCGGCGGCGATCGCCCGCTGTGCCAGTTGGCTGCGCCCGGGCGGGGCCCTGTGCGTGCTGTTGGACTCCCGGCAGGCCCTGGTGCTGGAACTGCTGGCCGCCGACCGTCCGGACGAGGCGCTGGAGCGGCTCACGACCAAGCGCGGGCGCTGGCAGGTCGGCGAGCACACCGCCGACCTGCACCTGCTCGACGCGGCCGAGCTGACCGCCGCCGTCCGCGCCGCCGGCCTACGGGTCGAGCGCATCGCCGGCCTTCTCGTCGGCGCCACCGTCCACGGCCGCGACGGCCTGCTCCGCCGCCTGACCGGCGACTACCCCGCCGCCCTCGCCGCCGAGCGCCGCCTCGCCGCCGAGCCCGCCCTCGCCGACCTGGGGAAGCAGCTGCTCGTGGTCGGCCGGAAGCCCAAGCGCTGACGCTCCGGATCACCGCCTGGCCGCCTCCAGCGCGCTGAACACCGCGGCGGTCACCCGGTCGGCCTGCCGCGGCGACAGCTCCGACGACATCGGCAGCGCCAGCGCCTCCCGGCCCAGCTCGTCGGCGACCGGCAGCGGTCCGGGTCGTTCCGCGTGAGCACCCCAGTCCTGCCAGTGCAGCGGGGGCGCGTAGTAGGGCTTGGTCGCGACGCCGAGCCGCAGCAGCTCCGCCGCCAACCGCTGCCGGTCGACCCCGCCGAACCGGGCGACCCAGTGCACCCAGGCGTGCTCGTCGCCGTCCGCGGCCTGCTGCGGCACCACCCCGGGCGCGGCCGCCAGCTCGGCGTACCGCCGGGCGACGTCGCGGCGCCGCTCCACCAGCACCGGAAGATCACGCAGCAGGTCGAGCGCGGCGATGGCCGCGGTCTCCACCATCGGCACCGACCGCAGCCAGTCCACCGGCCGCCGCAGCCGGTCCACCGCCTCGGCCGGCAGCACCAGCGCCCCGCCCCCACCGCCGGCGGAGAGCACCTTCGCGAAACTCAGCGAGTAGGAATGGGCGGCGGCCTGGGTGGCCACCGGCCGACCCTGGTGGGCGGCGCCCAGCGCGGCCGCGGAGTCGCCGATCAGCGGCACCCCGGCGTCGGCGCAGACCTTGGTCAGCGCGGCGTAGTCGGCCGGCGCGCCGAGCGCGTCCACCGCCACCACCGCGGTCGCGTCGCCGGGGGCGAGCGCGGCCGCGAGCGAGGCCGGGTCCATGGTCCAGGTGTCCGGGCGCACGTCGCAGAACCGCAGCGTGTAGCCGAGCTGGACCAGCATTTCCGCGGTCGCGGCGAAGGTGAACGACGGCAGCACCGCCACGTCGCCCGGCCGCACCGGCCCGGCGATGGCCTGCACGGCCAGCCGCAGCGCCGCCGATCCGGACGCCACGACCAGCAGGGCCGACTCCGGTGGCAGCTCCAGCGTCTCCCGCAGCCCGTCGGCCAGCCCCTGCGCCCACGGACCGCCCCGGACCGCGCCGGTCTCCAGGCAGGCCTGGGTCCGGTGGGAGACCTCGTCCGGTCGGCGTGGCTTCGGCGGCAGCACCACCGGCAGCGCCGGCACGAACGCCGGCACGTCGTCGTCGGCCAGCCGGGCCACGAAGGAGCGCAGCTCCCGCAGCAACCGGGCCTGGCCGTCACCCACCCCGAGCCGGCGGCGGAACTCGGCCGTGTCGAGCCGATCGGTGCCCCCGGCCGCCGGCACGACCTCGACCGGGACGTCCAGCCCGAGCGTGTCGAGGACCAGCGCCGCCAGCTCCACCAGCGGCAGCGCGTCCAGGCCGGCGTCGACCGTGCCGGGCCCGGTGCCGAGCGCGACCGAGGCCAGGTCGTCGACGGGCAGGAGGGTCCGGGTCCAGTCGGTGACCGTCAGGGGCAGGCCGGCGAGCGCGCGCCGGGCCAGCCGGGCGACCACCCCGTCCTGGCCCGGTCCGAACAGCTCGGCGGCGCGGAGGACGGTCAGCCGGCCGGGATCGACCACCGATCGCACCAGCAGCTCCTGCGCCCGCTTGGCCAGCCCGTGGGCCCCGCGGCCGGTCGGGTCGGCGGCGACCAGCTCCCGGCACAGCCCGGCCACCTGCCAGGGCGGGCACGGCCGGCGGGCCAGCAACAGCAGCTCGACGCACCAGGCCTCGACGGCCGCGTCGTCCGGCGGCCCGCCGTCGACGTCGGCCGAGGAGATCAGCACCACGTCCCGGTCCCGCAGCGCAGACAGGATCCGGGCGGTGGTCACGGCGTTGTCCAGCACGAGCCGCCACGGCTCGATCCCCGGGTCACTGCTCCCGGCGGCCAGCACCACGAGCCCGTCCGGCACCGCCACCGGGTCGACCAGCAGGTCGAGCACACGTTGCTCGACATCCAGGGGAAGCCGCGGCGGCGGCTGCCGGACCCGGTCCAGGCTGGTCACCGGCCGCCCGCCGGCCCCGGCCCGCCGGCACACTGCCGAGCCCACGAAGCCGGCACCGCCCACCACGGTCACCGCCCTGTCGTTCATTCCACGCCTCCCGCATCCCGATCCGGAGGACAACCTAGCGGGCGAATGGCCGGTAGTGACCATTTTGCTACAGACCCGCACCTGGTGCCTGAACTCCGCCTAGGGTGTCCGGGTGCCACGCGTGCTGCTCGTGTCGTCCAGCGGTGGGGTCCTTCCGGACCTGCTCGCCCTGGAGCCGTGGTGGGGACGGTACGACGTGCGCTGGGTTGCCGTGGACGCCGCCGACACCCGGGAACTGCTCGCCGGCCACACCGTGCGCTGGACGCGCGAGCTGGCCGCCGACCGGCCCGACCGGGTGCTCGCCGCCGTCCCGGCCGCCCGGTCCCAGCTGCGGGCCGCCCGGGTCGACGCGGTCGTGTCCGCCGGCAGCGGCATCGCGGTGCCGTGGTTCCTCGCCGCCCGCACCGCCGGCGTACGGGCCGTCTGGGTGGAGACGTTCAACATCGTCGACCGGACCGGGCTGGCGGCGCGGTGGTGCGCCCGGCTGGCGACCCAGGTCGTGGTCCAGCGGCCGCACCTGCTGGCCCGGCACCGGCGCGCCGTCAACGTGGGGGAGCTCTGGTGACCTCGGTCTTCGTCACCGTCGGCATGGGGCCGTGGCCGTTCGACCGGCTGGTCGCCGCCGTGGCGCCGCTGTGCGCTCAGCACGACGTCTTCGTCCAGACCGGTACGTCCTCCGTGGTCCCACCCTGTCCGCACCAGCCCTTCCTGGGGCCGGCCGAGACGCTGCACCGGATCCGTACCGCCGATGTCGTGGTCACACACGGCGGCAACACCGTGCGGCTGGTCCAGCGTGCCGGGAAGATCCCCATCGCGGTGGCGCGAGAGTCAGCACGCGGGGAGATGCGCAACGACCACCAGGTCGCGTACCTGGCCGGAGAGAAGGACCGGGTCCGGGTCCTGACCGGGGACGATCTGACCGCCGCCCTGGCCGCCACGGTCGCCGACCACCCGGCCACCGAGCGGGCGATGCTGGCCGCGGCCGCCCCGCTGCCCGCGCCCGCAGCCCCGGCCACGATCGCCGAGCGGCTCGACCCGGCCGTCCTGACCGGGCCGACGCCGTTCGACCGGCACCCGCTGGCCCGGTACGGCTGGGCCTGGCGCCGGCTCGCGGCCCGTACCGGGCGGCATCTCGACCTGGGCGTCGGCGACGGCGAGTTCACGACCGCCTTGCACCGTGACACCAAGCTGGACGTGGTGGCCGCTGATCCCCACCCCGGCTACCTGCGGACCCTGCACGCGACCGATCCGGACCTGGCACTGGTCCGCGTCGGCACCGCGCTGCCGTTCGCGACCGGCTCGATCGACTCGGTGAGCGCGCTGGATGTGCTCGAGCACGTCGCCGACGAGGCCGGGACGCTGGCCGAGCTGCACCGGGTGCTGCGGGCGGGCGGCCTGCTGGTGCTGACCGTGCCGGCCCGGCACGCCTTCTCCGGGCTCGACCCGGACAACGCCAAGCTCCGTCACCCCCGCCTGCACCGGGCCGTCTATCGGCGCCGGTTCGGCCCGGCCGAGTACGAGCGGCGCTTCGTCGACGCCGCCGACGGCCTCCGTGGCGACATGGCCTGGAATCGCCGCGAGCACACCAACTACCGGCCCAGCGACCTGCTGGCCGCGTTGACGGCGGCCGGTTTCGTGCCGACGGCCCGGGACGGCGCCGGCTTCGCCTGGCGGTTGCTCCAGGTGCCGGCGCTGCTGTTGCCGGAGCGGGCGGCGCGCCTGCTGGACGCGCCGCAGCGACTGGACGCCCGGCTGTTCCACCGAGCCAACCTGTTCGTCACCGCAGCGCGTCCGTGAGGCGGCCGGCCGTCAGCCGAGATCGTCAGCTCGGGTCGTCGTGCAGCAACATGTCGAGCTCGGCGTCGAGGTCGAGGTAGTCGGCCTCGGCACCCGGCTGCACCAGCTCGTGGCAGCGGGCCACGAACCCGGCCAGCACCGGACGCGGCACCGCGAACAGCGCCCGGCCCGACGGCGAGCACAGCTCGACGTACACCGGCCCGCCCAGGTCCTCCGGCGACGGCCAGATGTGGACGTCGCCGTCACCCGCCGGGACGCTCAGCCCGTCCGAGACCAGCGACCGCGCGAACATCCATTCGATCGGATCTCGCCCGGGCGATGTCGGGAAGGAGAGGTGCACCGCGTACGGATCGTCCCGGTCGTACCGCAAGGACGCGTCCAACAGGACGTCCGCTCTCGGTACGACGAGACGCAACGTCACCGCCGTACGGACTTCTGACACTCGACCAGCCATTTCTGATCCCCCCGTGTGCATGACTTCTTACCACGCGTGACTACCTCCGCAACGAGCGTCGCTTCGGATGGGTAATGTGTCGCCCGACGAAGACATCGAACGGGTGAACCGGTTTGTCCCGGCTCGCGAAGACTGCTTGTGAGGAACGCCGTCATGGAGAGGCCGCCTGCGCCCCGGCCCGAGGCTGACACCTCGGACGGCGTGCTCGTGCGTCGCCTGGCCGACGGTGACAACACCGCCCTCGAGGCGCTGTACGACAGATACGTGCGGCCGGCGTTCGCGTTGGCCCGCCGGATCACCGGCGACCCGGTCTTCGCCGAGGAGGTCGTGCAGGAGGTCTTCCTCGCGCTGTGGAAAGACCCTGCGAAGTACGATCCACTGCGTGGCGGTTTCCCGAGCTGGCTGCTCGCGGCCACCCACCACAAGGCTGTCGACGCCGTCCGCCGCGAGCAGACGGTCCGGTCCCGGCGGGCCAGTCTGGCCGAGGAGGCCGACTACTACACCGCCGCCCCGGCCGCCGACATGCCGCCGGTGGAGGACGCGGCCTGGGCCGGCCTACGCGGTGAACGGGTACGCAAAGCGCTGTCCACTCTGCCGCCGCCGCAGCGCGAAGCCCTCGTCCTGGCCTACTACGCCGGCTACACGCAGTCGGAGATCGCGGAGCGCACCGGAGCTCCGCTGGGCACCGTGAAGACGCGCATGCTGGCTGGCATGCGCCGCATGCGCGGGCTGCTCGACGAAGTCTCGGACTCCTCCACGGAAGGGGTCTGGCCGTGAGCGCGCCGATAGATCCCCGTCGGGGGCACGACGAGCACGGCGAATGGGATGCCCTCGCCGTGGGCTGGGCGCTGTCCGCGCTGGATCGTGCGGACGAGGAGCTGTTCGCCGCACACCTGCCGGGGTGCGCACGCTGCACGGCGATTGTGCGCGAGTCGCTGTACACGGTCGCCGATCTTGCGTACGCGTTGCCGGACGAGGCGCCGCCGGCGTCGTTGAAGACGCGGCTGATGGCGGCGGTAACGGCGGAGCCGCGGACAGCTGCCTCGTCTCCGTCCACGCCGGAGACAGCGGAGGAGTGGCCGCTCGGCGAGCCGCACCCCGGCACGCCCGGATACAACGTGGACTGGTTGGCCCAGCACCAGCCCCCGGCCAAGAACGAGCCGATCCCGGCGGCACGGCCCGAGCCGGTCGTCCCGCCGGAGGTCAGGCTGCCGGCGGCGGCCGAGCCGGGGCCGGCCGGTCCGGAGGTCCGAAGGGACGACCTGAGCGGACGGCGTTCGGCCGGCTCCCGTTCCGATGACGGTGTCGTCGTGCCGCTGGCGTCCCGGCGGCGGCGGCTCCTCATCAGCGTCGCGGCGGCGGCCGTGGTGGCTCTCATCGCTGCGCTGGCCATCTGGAACGTCCAGCTGCGCTCGGACCAGAACAACCTCCGGCAGATCGTGGCGCAGCGGGACGCGGCGATCCAGCAGCTGACCGCCAACGAGCCGGCCCGGGTGGCGGCGCTGACCGCCGACGGAAAGCCGTCGGAGACCCGGAAGGCGACCCTGGTCGTTCGTGGTGACCAGGTCGAGATCATCACCGAGACGCTGGGCGCGACCACGTCCAATGAGACGTACTGGCTGTGGACGCTGCGCTGCGACACGCCTGAGCCCACGGATCTCAAGCCCATCCAGGGGTTCACCGTTACTCAGTCGGAGTTCAGCGTCCGCAACATAGGATCTGACCCAGGCGCAGCCACTGCGACCTGCTTCGCGCTCAGCTCCGAAGTGGGAACGGCCACGCCGAAGGCTCCGCGGGAGGTCGTCGCCGTGGGTCAGCCCAGGTAGCCGACCGGAGGAGAGGCTTTGACCACCGACCAGGACCGGCGTGAGGACGACGAGCCCGGCCTGCTGGACGAGGTGGCCGACAAGCTCGGGTTCCGCGCCCGGATCAAGCGCAACCCGGCCCTGGCGCTGGCCTATCGGCTCGCGGTCGGGATCGTCGGCGGCCTCATCGTCGTGCTCGGCCTGGCCCTGGTGCCGCTGCCCGGCCCCGGCTGGCTCATCGTCTTCCTCGGTCTCGGCATCCTCGCCACCGAGTTCGCCTGGGCCGAGCGCCTCCTCGACTTCGGCCGCCGCACGCTGAGATCGTGGCTGCACTGGGTCGGCCGCCAGAACCTCGCGGTCCGCGGACTGATCTCCCTGGTGACCCTCGCGTTCGTGGCCGGCGTCATCGCGCTGACCCTCCATCTGTCCGTGGGGTTGCCGTTCGTCTCAAGCTGATCCGGTATGCTTTCCAGGTTCCCGGGCGATTGGCTCAGCGGGAGAGCGCCTCGTTCACACCGAGGAGGTCACTGGTTCGATCCCAGTATCGCCCACCAGCCTTTACGCAGGTCAGCCCCGGTCTTCGGCCCGGGGCTTGTTGATGTAATGCCAGCACCGTGCCAGTTCGACCGGCAGCGCGGAGGTACGCGCCGAGGTTGGCGAGCCGAATCCGAATGACCTGCTGCTCACGGTGTACCGCGAGCACGACCTCGTACAACCGCTCAACGGTCGGCGCAGACAGCCCCTGCCATCGCCGGCTGCAATGCGGGCGTCACTGCAGTGCGTCACTGCACCTGCATCACTGGGTTGCGAGCCAGTCGTTGACGGTGCTTTCCAGTACCGGTAGGGGGAGGGCGCCGTGCGTGAGGATGGTGTTGTGGAAGGTGTTGAGCGTGAAGCGCGGGCCGAGGGTGGTCTCGGCGGCGCGCCGTAGGCGCTCGATCTCCAGGCGGCCGGTCATGTACGAGAGGGCCTGGGCCGGTTCGGCGAGGTAGCGGTCGACCTCCTGGGCGATCTCGAGCTCGGCCATCGCGGTGTGGGTGCGGAAGTAGGACAGGGCGCGGCTGCGGGACCAGCCGTGGGCGTGCAGGCCGGTGTCGACCACCAGACGGGCTGCTCGGCAGGAGTCCTCGGTGATCATGCCCAGCCGGGTGAGGTCGTCCGAGTACAGGCCCATCTCGTCGGCCAGCCGCTCGGCGTACAGGGCCCAGCCCTCGACGTACGCGGTCGGTGTCGACAGGCGGCGCAGCAGGGGCAGGTCGGTCAGCTCCTGAGCCAGCGCCAGCTGAAGGTGGTGACCGGGCACCGCTTCGTGGAAGGTGACCGCCTCCAACTGGTAGCACGGCCGCTCACCCGGATCGCTGGTGTTGACGAAGAAGATGCCCGGCCGTGTGCCGTTGAGGCTCGCCGCCGTGTAGTAGGCGGAGCCCATGGACTTTGTCGCGACCTCGGGCACGGCCCGTACCTCGCACCGCCCCGCCGGCAGCCGGCCGAACCAGTCAGCGGCCGCGGCCTCGGCGCGCCGGACGGCGTCCCGGCTCGTGGCGAGGATCTGCGCCGGATCGGTCCAGCGCAGCGCCGGGTCGCCCCGCAGCCGGTGGAGCACCGTCGCCACGTCGGCGGTGCCGAACACCGTCGCGCCCAGCTCCGCGTACTCGTCGGCGAGCCCGTCCATCAGCTCCAGCCCGGTGTGGTGGAGGTCGTCCGGGTCGGTGTTCGTGGTCGTGTGCACCCGTACCAGCGCCGCGTACGCATCGTCGCCGCCGGGCACCCAGCACAGGCCGGCGCGGTCGGACGGCCGCGCGTGACCGAGGACGTCGTCGGCCAGCAGCCGCCGGTAGTCCGCCACGGCGGGACGAACGACGTCCGCGAGCACCCGGTCTCGCCGCCCGGCGAAGTCGGCGGGCGCGCCGTCCCTGCCCGGCTGCCGCAGCGGGTCGCCGCCGGGGTCGGCCAGGTAGCGATCCAGCCGGTCGATGGTCGCCGACACCAGGTGCGCCACCGGACTCCGGCCGGACGCGAGCCCGGCCCGGTGCCGGTCGGCCACGGCCGCCAGGTAGGGCGGGACGGCCCCGAGCCGGCGCAGGTAGGCCTCGGCTTGGTCGGCGTCCGACACCGGCACGAGCGGCAGGTTCACCAGGAGGCCGTGCGTGGGCGAGGTGAACGTGTCCGAGACGGTGTGGTCGAGCACGCGGGCGTTCACGATGTCGGCCACGGCACCGGCAGCGTGCATCAGGACGGCCCGGGTGATCCGATCGGCCGCAGTGAGGACCGCAGGGTCCAGCCGGCGGGATTGCTCGGCAATGCGGCCGGCCCCCGCGGCCAGCTCCCGCTCGGCGCTCTCGGCCGGCTCTGGCAGCCGGTCGTCCCAGCCGGTCAGACCGGCGAGGCTGGCCCAGATCGGATTCCGTTCGGCCTGGATGGCCAGCAGGTCATCGGCCAAACCGCTCAGCGCGACCGAGGCTCGAGGACCCGTCGACGGCTCCACAGCAGCTCCCTCCTGCTCCGGCGTTCCATCATCCGGCGTATCTCAGCCGGCCCGCGACGGGCTGTCGCCCTTCGCTGCCCGGCCACCGGCGGACGCGTCGCGGTTGCCGGGGTTGGGGGCGGTGAGGGCGTCGTCGGGACCTGTGAGGAGCCAGTCGAGGGTGCCGCCCAGGCCTTCGGCCAGCGCCCACAACCGCCAGGCGTCGAGGCCCTGGGCGCCGCGCTCGATGGCGGAGACGAAGTTGCGGGTCAGGCCGGCCTTGTCGGCGATCTCCTGCTGACTGAGATCCAGCCAGACCCGGCGCATGTACGCCCGGCGCCCGATCTGGCGGCGCATCGCCGTCTCGGACTCCGGCCGCGGCTCACCGCTCACCGGGACGCCCCCGCTCCGGAGAACAGGTCGACGTCCCGGACCGCGGTCGCCGACGTCCGCAGAGCGGCTCGGCCGGTCCGCCGGTTCCGCACGACGCGCAGCTCCGGCTGGCACGGGTCGACCCGGTGCCGTCCAGCCGGGATCACTTCGGGCGTGAAGATGCGCTGATCGGTCTCACCCGGCGTTCGCTGCACCAGCAGCGCCGGGCTTGTTTCGGGCAGCACGAGACCACCCACCTTTCTCATCGGGGACCAGAGGGGTCGGGACGCAGGGCGATGCAACGGTCCCTCGGCTGGGTCCGGGCCAGGAACCGGCCTCAGCCGGTGAGGAGGGTCAGGCCTTCGTGATCGGCGAGGTCGAGGAAGTCCTTGGTGCTGTGCGTGGCCAGCGGGAGGCCGTGGGTCAGGCAGTGAGCGGCGATCCAGGAGTCGTTGACCGGGGGCAGCCGGCCACGACGCTGGGCGGCGGCGACGATGCGACCCCACGTCCGGGAGACGCTTTCGCCGGACGGAAGAACGATGACCCGGCTGAGCCAGAACTCCAACCGTTGCCGGTAGAGCGGGCTCCAGTTGCGGAGCCCCGCCCACTTCCACAGCTCGCCCTCGGTCACGAACGTCACCGCCCAGGTGGGCCGGGCGAGCCGGTCGGCCAGCGGGCCGGTGAGTCGTTGCCTGAAGATCTGCGATGCGACGTCGGTGTCGAGGACGGCGAAGTCCACCGCTATGCCCGACCCTCGCGGCGGCACCTGTAGGTGAAGGCGATGAACTCCTCCACCTCCTCATCCGACTCGAAGACGTCGCAGGCCATGTCTTCCAGCGACGTGACCGGCTTGACGCCCTGCAGGCGGGCCAGCTCCTCGACCGACATCGAGTCGCAAGGCGACCTCAGGGGCAGCTTGTCATGCGCGCTCATCGGCCTGTCCTCCTTCACGTGCCTCAACAATGGTGCCACCTTCCATCCTGACGTGATCGCCTCGGAGCGACAACGCTGACAGATCCGCGTCGGAAAGAACATGTGCTCGCACCAATGTGTTCAACACATTCCCTTCTGCCTCGGAGGTCACTTCACTGGGTCCGTCCTGTCGGGCCCGGGAAGGAGACCGATGATTCGAGGCCGCCGCCCAGGACGGCCGGAGGTCGGTGTGGCTCCGCAGTCGCATCGCCGGCCCGGCGTACCGGGCATGATTCGCGGGCATGAGGCTGTTCCCGGGCGAGCCGGCGTTCCGATCGTGGCGGGCCGAGGCGATCCCTTCGGTGCTGGCCCGGGTCCGGCCGGGCCCGGGCACCCGCATCGTCGCCGTGGACGGTCGCAGCGCCGGTGGCAAGACGACCTGCGCGACCCGGCTGGCGGCCATTGTGCCGGGCGCGACGGTCGTGCACACCGACGACGTGGCCTTGCATCAGTCGTTCTTCGACTGGGCCTTCCTCCTCCGCGCCGGTGTGCTGGACCCGGTCCGGGCCGGTCGTGCGGTCGCCTACCGGCCGCCGGCCTGGGAGTCCTGCGGACGCGACGGCGCGATCGAGGTGCCGGCCGGCTGCCCGCTGCTGGTGGTCGAGGGCGTCGGCGTGTCGCGGCGCGACCTGTCGGGCCAGTTCGACCTCCGCCTGTGGGTGCAGTCCGACCGAGTGGAGGCGCATCGGCGGGGGATCGAGCGGGACGGCGGACCGTCGCACGAGGCGTTCTGGCAGGAGTGGGAGGCCGAGGAGAAGCCGTTCCTGGCCGCGGACCGGCCCTGGGAGCGGGCCGACCTGATCATCGCCGGCGGGCCCGAGCTGCCGTACGACCCGGCGACGGCGGTGCTCGTCGCAGACCCGAAGATGGATCGGTGAGCCTGCCCCGCACCGACCCGCGGCTGGCCGAGGCGGTCGCCGCGGCCGCCGGCCCTGTCCTCGCCGACGTCGGCTGCGGCGACGGGCGGCACACGGTGCGCTGGGCCGAGCGACGCCCGGACGCGCTCGTCATCGGCCTGGACGCGGAGACCACCCGGCTCGACCGGTCGCTCGTCACGGTCCGCCGCCGGAAGCTCGACGTGCTCTTCGTCGCGGCTGCGGCGGAGCGGCCGCCGGAGCCGTTGCTGGGCCGGGTGGCCGAGATCGCGGTGGTGATGCCCTGGGGTTCTCTGCTGGACGGGATCCTCGGCGCGGACCAGGTGGTGCTGCGATCGGTGCTCGCCCTGGGCGCCGCCGGGTCGGTGCTGAACGCGGTCGTCAACGTCCGCCCGTGGGACGCCCCGGCGTCGGTCGACCGCAAGCTGGCCGCGACCCCGGAGCCGACCCCGGAGCACCTGGAGGCGCTGGTCGCGGCGTACGGGGAGCTCGGCTGGGAGCTGGAGCCGGTCAGTTGGCTGTCCGACCAGGAGGCGCGCGCGCTCGGCTCCACCTGGGCCTCCCGGGTGGTGTCGGCTCGGGCCAGCCGCCTGCTGCGCCTCCGCGCCCGTGGCCCGGCCGCGCCGACCCCGCCCCTGGCCGACCCCGCGTTCGGCGCGGCACCGGTCGCGGACGCCGCCGCCGGGCCCGACCTGCCAGGTCCGGGACCCGCCGGTCAACGCCGGAGCGCCGGCGGGCAGGGGAGCGGAGCGGCCGAGGTCGAGCGGGGGCGAGTGCCGTGAGGGTGACGCTGACGGCCGTGGGTCATCCGGACGTGACCGGCCGGCACGACAAGACGCTGGAGCTGACCGCCGAGGACTCGATCACAGCCCGCGCCACCTGCATCCTCGGGGTGTCCGCCGCTCCGCTGCCAGGGGAGCTGCCGTTGCTGCGCGGCCGGGTGCGGCTCACGCTCGCCGCCGGGGGGACGGCCGCGGTGGTCGACGGCGAGGCCAACCCCGGCTACCGGTCGGCGGAGCGGTTGGTGGTCCGGCGAAGCGACCAGCTCGACCTGGACACGTTTCTGGTCCGCGCCGACGCCGCCGCAGCCGACCTGCCGCCGGACCTGCTGGCCGCGATGGCGGCAGCGGGCGCCATGATCGAAGTGACGGCGGAGGAGATCGGCACGCCGGCCCCGGTCGTCCTCGTGCTCACCGGGGGACCGGCCACCGACGAAGTCGCCCGGCTCGCGGCCCAGGCCGATCTCGTCGTCGACCTCACCGGTCGCGGCGCGCCGCCGCCCGCGGTCCCGCTCACCGCGCCGCGGCAGCACGGCCTGCCCCGCGACCTCGCCGGTCACCGCACGGTCGTCGTGCTGACCGACGACCCGGCCGGGGCCGTGAGCCTGACCCGCGGCGCGCGGGTGGTGCTGTGGCCGCCGGTCCCGGGCGCCGACCTCCTGCTGTCCGCCGGCCTCGCTCCGCTGCCGTTGCTCGCGGCCGGCCCGTTCCCGGACACCGCCGCCGGCCGGCGGGAGCTCGCCGGGTTGCTCCGGGAGACCCGGGCGCCGGTCGTCCTCGACGTGCCGGCCGGCGCCGACCTCACCGGGATCGCGCCGGACCACGCCGTCCTGGCGCCCGACCCGGAGATCGGCTGGGGGGTCCGGGCCGGCGGCGGGGAGCGCGACCCGGGCCGGCCCGGCCGCCTGGTCCTGCTGCCGCCGCGGCGGGACCACCTGGCGGTCGATCCGGCCGAGCTGGCCCGGCTGCTGCGCCGGACGAGCAGCGGGCGGGACACGGCCGCCGTCCTCACCGGGCTCGGCGTCCCCCGCAACGAGGCCTACCGGCTCGCCAGCGATATCGGTACGAGCTCCGACGGCCGCGCTCGATAGCATTGACCCGCCAACCATCACCTGGAGGAACCGTGTCGTCGCAACCGTCCCTGCCTGCCGTCCCCGCCAGCGTGGCGGTCGCGGCCGGCACGACGGCAGCCGACGCGCTCGCCGCCGCCGGGGTCCCGCTGACCGGGCCGTCCGGTGCCGTCGTCGTCCGGGACATCGCCACCGACACCCTCAAGGACCTGGCCTGGGTGCCGGAGTCCGACGCCGAGGTCGAGCCGGTCGCGATGGACTCGGGCGCCGGCCGCGCGGTGCTGCGGCACTCCACCGCCCACGTGATGGCCCAGGCCGTGCAGGACCTGTTCCCGGGCACCCGGCTCGGCATCGGCCCGCCCATCGAGAACGGGTTCTACTACGACTTCCTGCCGGAGCGGCCGTTCACCCCGGAGGACCTGTCCCGCATCGAGAAGCGGATGCAGGAGATCGTCAAGGCCGGTCAGCGGTTCTCCCGCCGGCCGATCTCCGACGACGGCGCGCGGGCCGAGCTGGCGGACGAGCCGTTCAAGCTGGAGCTGATCGGCCTCAAGGGCGCGGCGGAGGACACCGAGGGCGCCTCAGCCGAGGTCGGCGCCGGCCAGCTCACCATGTACGACAACCTCGATCGGACCGGCGAGCGGGTGTGGACGGACCTCTGCCGGGGCCCGCACCTGTCGACCACCCGGCTGATCCCGGCGTTGAAGGTGATGCGTTCGGCCGCGGCCTACTGGCGCGGCTCGGAGAAGAACCCGCAGCTGCAGCGCATCTACGGCACCGCCTGGGAGTCGCGCGACGCGCTGAAGGAACACCTCCGCCTGCTGGAAGAGGCGGAGAAGCGCGACCATCGCCGGCTCGGGGCCGAGCTCGACCTGTTCAGCTTCCCGGAAGAGCTGGGCTCCGGGCTGCCCGTCTTCCATCCCAAGGGCGGGATCGTCCGCCGTGAGATGGAGAACTACTCCCGGCTCAAGCACGAGCGCGCCGGCTACGACTTCGTCAACACCCCGCACATCACCAAGGGCCACCTGTACGAGGTCTCCGGCCACCTCGACTGGTATGCCGACGGCATGTTCCCGCCCATGCACCTCGAGGGCGCGGACTACTACCTCAAGCCGATGAACTGCCCCATGCACGACCTGATCTTCCGCGCACGCGGCCGGTCCTACAGGGAGCTGCCGCTGCGGTTGTTCGAGTTCGGCACCGTCTACCGGTACGAGAAGTCCGGCGTCGTGCACGGGCTGACCCGGGTCCGCGGGCTCACCATGGATGACGCGCACATCTTCTGCAGCCAGGAACAGGTCGGCGAGGAGCTCACCTCGCTGCTGACCTTCGTCCTGGAGCTGCTGGCCGACTACGGCCTGACCGACTACTACCTGGAGCTGTCCACCCGCAACCCGGAGAAGTCGGTCGGCTCGGACGAGGTCTGGGAGGTCGCGACCGAGACCCTGCGGCAGGTGGCCGAGGAGTCCGGACTGGAGCTGGTGCCGGACCCGGGCGGCGCCGCGTTCTACGGGCCGAAGATCTCCGTGCAGGCCCGGGACGCGATCGGCCGCACCTGGCAGATGTCCACCATCCAGCTCGACTTCAACCTGCCCGAGCGGTTCGAGCTTGAGTTCCAGGCGGCCGACGGGTCGCGGCAGCGGCCGGTGATGATCCACCGGGCGCTGTTCGGGTCGATCGAGCGGTTCTTCGGGGTGCTGACCGAGCACTACGCGGGCGCGTTCCCGGCCTGGCTGTCGCCGGTGCAGGCGGTCGGCATCCCGGTCACCGACGCGCACGTGCCCTACCTGGAGGCGTTCGCGGACCGGCTGCGCCAGCAGGACGTGCGGGTCGACATCGACTCCTCCGACGACCGGATGCAGAAGAAGATCCGGACCTGGACCAAGCAGAAGGTGCCGTTCCTGCTCATCGCCGGCGACGAGGATGTGGCCGGCGGGACCGTCTCCTTCCGCTACCGGGACGGGTCGCAGCGCAATGGCGTGCCGCTGGACCGCGCGGTCGAGGAGGTCGTCGCCACGATCCGGTCCCACGTCAACGTGGGCCCGTCGGCGGCGCTGTTCGCGGAGGCCGAGCGGGCCGCCGCCGGCGGAACCCAAGGCAGGACCATCGGCGGTGCGGTCGGCCGGACCGTCGACGCTGCCTCCGACGGGACTGGTGACGGCGCCGCCGAGGAGGGGATGACGCCGGCGTGACCGGCGCGGCGGGTGGACCCGAGCTGACCGGTCAGGACGGCGTGGGAGAGCGGGACGCCTTCGAGCGGCTGTGGACGCCGCACCGGATGGCGTACATCAAGGGCGAGGGGAAGCCCGCGTCCGACGAGGACTGCCCGTTCTGCCGGGCGCCGACCCTGTCCGACGAGGACGGGCTGGTGCTCGCCCGCGGCGAGCTGGTCTACGCCGTGCTCAACCTCTACCCGTACAACTCCGGGCATCTGATGACGGTGCCCTACCGGCACGTCGCCGACTACACCGACCTGTCGACGGAGGAGTGCGCGGAGCTGTCCGTATTCACCCAGCGGGCGATGGTCGCCGTCCGGGCCGCGAGCGGGGCGCACGGGTTCAACATCGGCATGAATCAGGGGTCGGTGGCCGGCGCCGGGATCGCCGCCCACCTGCACCAGCACGTGGTGCCGAGGTGGGGCGGGGACACCAACTTCATGCCGATCGTCGGGCACACCCGGGTGCTGCCGCAGCTACTCGGCGACACCCGCAAGCTGATCGCCAAGGCCTGGCCCGGGGCCTGACCGCCCGCCCGGCTCGGCACCGTGCCGGACGGACCGGCAGCCGGGCTCCGGACCCGTGGCGTTGAACATTCGGGTCAAATATGTCGGGTCGGTCGGTGGTCGGGCCGGACGTGTCGGGTCGGCCGCTGGTCGGGTCCGGATAGTCGGGTCGGGTGGTGGTCGGGTCCCGATGTGCCGGGCCCGGCGGTCGGGTCCGGATGTCGGGTCGGCCGGGTCGGTCCCGATGTGCCGGCCGGCCCGGTGGTCGGGTCCGGAGGTGCCGGCCGGCCCGGCGGTCGGGTCCGGAGGTGCCGGCCGGGCCCGGCGGTCGGGTCCGATATCGGGTCGGCCGGTGGTCGGGTCCCGATGTCGGGTCGGGTGGTGGTCGGGTCCGGAGGTGCCGGCCGGCCCGGCGGTCGGGTCCGGAGGTGCCGGCCGGCCCGGCGGGCGGGCCGGGCGGGTCGGCGGGCGGGCCTGGGTGGTGGGCTCCCGGGCGGGTCGGAGGTCAGACGGCGAGGTCGACGACCAGGCGGTCCGGGCCGGTGAGGGTGAAGACGCGGAAGCCGGCCTTGCGCTGCTGACCGATCCCGTACGAGAGGGTCGCCTCGAACTCGCCCGCACCGCGGACCTGCTTCAGCGCCGGCAGGCCGGGGCGGAGGTCGGGCTGCACGGACGGGTGGGCGGTCCAGTCGGTGCCGTGCACCACGACCAGGATGTCCGCGGCGCCGAGCAGCGGGACGGGCGCGCCGGTCGGGTCGTTGGTGACCTGCGGGACGTAGCGGACCTCCCACGAGGAGATCGGGCCGGTCGAGGTGAACACGACCCGGTCGAAACCGGTGTGCGAGCCGACCGTCACGGCCGTGACCGTGACCGGGGCGGCCCCGCCGGTGACCGGGGCGGTGCCGAAGGCGGGCAGGGCGGCGGCCGGGCCCGCGGTGAGGGCCAGGACGCTGACGGCGGCGACGGCGACGGCACCGAGCGCGACGGCGATGCGGCGGATGGACATGAGGAGACCCCCTCGACTCCCCGGGCGGCGCACCGCCGGGCTGCATCAAGGACGCCGACGTCCGCCGCCTGGTTGACCGCTCGCCGACACGGTGCACACAAGGGCACCGGCCCGTCGCAACCGGCGGCACCGCTGCGGGGCCTGGTGCACCCCGGCTCCGGCGTCTTCGGTCGCCGAGGCGGATCCGTCGGCGGCCCCGCTGGGGGAGTCCGGTGCGGTCCGGATCGGACGTTCCGGTCGCCGAGGCGGATCCGCCGGCGGCACCGCTGCGGGGCCTGGTGTGCCCGGTTCCGGCGTCTTCGGTCGCCGAGGCGGATCCGCGCACGGCACCGCCGGGGGAGTCCGGTGCGCTCCGGATAAGACCTTTCCGGTCGCCGAGGCGGATCCGCCGGCGGATCCGCTGCGGTGGGGGTCAGTCCTGGGTGGCGGCCATGGCCTTGCGGGCCTCGTGTTCGGGCATGGGGTCGTGGCGCAGGTATCGGCGGGTGAAACGGCCGGTCCCGGCGGTGATCGCGCGCAGGTCGACCGCGTACCGGAGCAGCTCCATCTCGGGCACCTCGGCGCTGATCATGGTGCGCTCACCGCCGACCGACTCCGTGCCGGTCACCCGCCCGCGCCGCCCGGACAGGTCGCTCATCACCGCGCCGACGTAGTCGTCGGGCACCGTGACCGTCACCGCCTGCACCGGCTCCAGCAGCGACACCGTGGTCGCCTTGGCCGCCTCCCTTAGCGCCAGCGCGCCCGCGACCTGGAACGCCGCGTCCGAGGAGTCGACGCTGTGCGCCTTCCCGTCGACCAGGGTCACCTTGAAGTCGACCACCGGGAAGCCGGCCGCGACACCGCGCTCCATCTGCGTCCGGACGCCCTTCTCCACCGACGAGTGGAACTGCACCGGCACCGAGCCGCCGACGACCTTCACCTCGTACTGGAAGCCGGAGCCGGTCGGCAGCGGCTCGACCTCGATGTCACACACCGCGTACTGCCCGTGGCCGCCGGACTGCTTCACGTGCCGGCCCTTGGCCGAGGCCGGCGCGGCGAACGTCTCCCGCAGCGGTACGACGACCGGCACCGTCTCCAGCTCCACGCCCTGCTCGCGCAGCCGGTCCAGCAGCACGTCCGCGTGGGCCTCGCCCATGCACCACAGCACCAGCTGGTGGGTCTCGGCGTTGCGCTCCAGCCGCAGCGTCGGGTCCCCGGCGGTCAGCTTGGTCAGGCCCTTGGCCAGCGAGTCCTCGTCGCTGCGGGTCTTCGCCCGGACCGCGATCGGCAGCAGCGGCTCGGGCATGTCCCACGGGTCCATGAGCAGCGGCTCGTCCCGGGCCGACACGGTGTCCCCGGTCTCGGCGCTGGACAGCTTGGTCACCGCGACGATGTCGCCGGCCACGGCGTAGTCGACCGGCCGCAGGGTCGCGCCCAGCGGCGAGAACAGGTGCCCGACCCGTTCGTCCACGTCGTGGTCCTCGTGCCCGCGGGCGGCCAGTCCGTGCCCGGACACGTGCAGCGGCGCGTCCGGCTTGAGCGTGCCGGAGAAGACCCGCACCAGTGACACCCGCCCCACGTACGGGTCGACGGTCGTCTTCACCACCTCGGCCACCAGCGGGCCGGCCGGGTCGCAGGTCAGCGGCGCGTGCGGCGAGCCGTCCACGCCCGACACCGGCGGCACCTCGTGCTCCGGCGGCGCCGGGAACGCGCTGGTCAGCACCTCGATCAGGGCCTCGGCGCCGAGCCCGGAGGTGCCGCAGGCGGCCAGCACCGGGTGGAACGAGCCCCGCGCGACCGCGGTCTCCAGGTCGTCGATCAGGGTCGGCAGCGCGATGTCCTCGCCGGAGAGGTAACGGTCCATCAGCGTCTCGTCCTCGGACTCGGCGATGATCCCCTCGATGAGCTCGTTGCGCTGCGCCTCGATGAGCTGCAGGTGCTCGGGGTCGGCCGGCCGCTCGACCAGGCTGCCGGTCGAGTAGTCCTGCACGGTCCGGGACAGCAGCCCGATCAGCCCGGCCACACCGCCGTCGTCGCCGTGCAGCGGCAGGTAGAGCGGCATCACGTTGTCGCCGAAGACCCGCCGGCAGACCGCCACCGACTCCTCGAAGTCGGCCCGCTGGTGGTCCAGCCGGGTCACCACCACCGCCCGCGGCATCCCGACCGCGGCGCACTCCTCCCACAGCGCGATCGTGGTTGCGTCCACGCCGTCCACCGCCGACACCACGAACAGGGCGGCGTCCGCGGCCCGCAGACCGGCCCGCAGCTCACCGACGAAGTCGGCGTAGCCGGGGGTGTCGAGCAGGTTGACCTTGATCCCGTTGTGCTCGAACGGGGCGACCGAGAGCGACACCGACCGCTGCTGCTTGACCTCGGCCGGGTCGGAGTCGGACACGGTGGTGCCGTCGGGCACCGAACCGGCCCGCGAGATGGTGCCGGTGGCCAGGAGCAGACCCTCGACCAGGGTGGTCTTGCCGGCCCCGGAGTGACCGACGACGGCGACGTTGCGGATGGCCTCGGGGCGGTCGACCGCCGCCGCCGCGACCGCCGCCCCGCGCTCCGCTCCCTTGGTGGACCCCTTCGACGCCATCGGTCGCCTCCAGTCCGTACCGCCGGTGCTCGCGTGCTGCGATTCGACACCCTCCGGATGTTCACCGACAAGCCTCCAAGCCGCAAAGATTGTCGTACGGATGAACCGCTCCCCGGGCGGAGCCGCATCCCCACTAAGGTGGTCGCACCATGACCGGTCTTTTCTCCCGCGGCCTGTTCTCCCGCAGCGGCTGGGGGCGGGTCTTCGCGCCGCTGGTCCGCTGGCTGGTCAAGCACGGCGTCACCGCCAACACCGTGACCGTGTTCGGCACCATCGGGGCGATGGCCGGCGCCCTGGGCTTCTACACCCGCGGGGTCTTCTTCGTCGGCACGCTGATCATCTGGGGCTTCACGATGCTGGACAGCGTCGACGGGGCGGTGGCCCGGGCCCGGGGCGGCGCGACCGTGTTCGGCGCGGTGCTCGACTCCAGCCTGGACCGGATCGTGGACGCGGCCGTGTTCGGCTCGCTGCTGTGGTGGTTCGCCGGCCCCGGCGACTCGCGCTCGCTGGTGCTGGCCTGCCTGCTCAACCTGGTGTTCGGCTCGGTGGTCAGCTACATCAAGGCCCGGGCCGAGGGCGCCGGGCTGACCTGCAACGTCGGGCTCATCGAGCGACCGCAGCGGCTCACCATCGGGCTGGGCGCGACCGGGCTGGACGGGCTGGGCCTGCCGTACGTGCAGGCCGTCGCGCTGTGGGCGCTGGTCGTGCTGTCGGCGATCACCGCCGGGCAGCGGCTGGTCGAGGTCCACCGGCAGGCCCGCGGGGTGCCGACAGCGTGAGCGTGCGCGAACGCATGGTCGACGCCGGGTTCGCCACCGGCTGGGCCGCCGTCCGCGCCCTGCCCGAGCCCGTCGCCGCCGTCGGCTTCGCTGCCGCCGGCACGCTGGCCGCCCGCCGGAACACGAGGGGCGTCCGGCGGCTGCGGGCCAACCTGGCCCGGGTGGCCGGCCCCGGTGCCGACCTCGACCCGCTGGTGGCCCGGGCGCTGCGGTCCTACGCCCGCTATTGGCGGGAGACCTTCCGGCTGTCCCGCATCACCCCGGCCAGGGTCCGCGCGAACACCGACATCACCGGTGCCGATCACCTGGACAAGGCGCTGACCAGCGGCCGCGGCGTGGTCCTGGCCCTGCCGCACTCCGGCAACTGGGACGCGGCCGGGGTCTGGCTGCTCGACCACGGCGCCCCCTTCAGCACCGTGGCCGAACGGCTCAAGCCCGAGTCCCTGTACGAGCGGTTCGTCGCCTACCGCGAGGGCCTGGGCATGGAGGTGCTGCCGCTGACCGGCGGCGACCGCCCGCCCAGCGACGTGCTGCGGGAACGCCTCAAGGCCGGCCGGCCCATCTGCCTGCTCGGCGACCGCGACCTGACCAAGCGCGGCATCGACGTGGACTTCTTCGGCGACACGGCCCGGATGCCGGCCGGGCCGGCGCTGCTGGCCGCCACCACCGGGGCCGCGCTGCACCCGGTCGGGCTGTGGTTCACCCCTGGCGGCTGGGGCATCCGGGTGCATCCGGAGGTGCCGATCGGCACCGGCCGGCTGCGCGACACGGTCGCGACCGCGACCCAGGAGCTGGCCGGTGCGTTCGCCGCCGACATCGCCCTGCGCCCGTACGACTGGCACATGCTGCAGCGGCTGTGGCTGTCCGACCCGGCCCGGTGACGAGGAATGCGCATCGGCATCGTCTGTCCGTACTCCTGGGACATCCCGGGCGGCGTGCAGGCGCACGTGCGGGACCTGGCCGAGGCGCTGCTCGCGCTCGGCCATCAGGTGTCGGTGCTCGCGCCGGGGGACGAGGACTCGGTGCTGCCGCCCTACGTGGTCGCGGCCGGGCGGGCCGTCCCGATCCGCTACAACGGCTCGGTCGCCCGGGTCCAGCTCGGGCCGGTGTCCGCGGCCAGGGTCCGGCGCTGGCTGCGCGACGGCCACTTCGACGTGCTGCACATCCACGAGCCGATCGCGCCCAGCCTGTCGTTCCTGGCCCTGGTACTGGCCCGCGGCCCGATCGTGGTCACCTTCCACACCTCGACCCAGCGGTCCCGGGGGCTGTCGGCCGCCAGCGGCGTGGTGCAGCCGTTCCTGGAGCGGGTGCAGGGCCGGATCGCGGTGTCGGCCGCGGCCCGGCAGGTGCAGGTGGAGCACCTGGGCGGGGACGCGGTGGAGATCCCCAACGGCGTCGCCGTCACCCAGTACGCCACGGCCACGCCGTTGCCCGGCTACCCGCGCGAGGGCGGCACGGTCGGCTTCATCGGCCGCTACGACGAACCCCGCAAGGGCATGCCGGTGCTGCTGGACGCGCTGGCCCGGCTGGCGCCGGACCGGCCAGGGCTGCGGCTGCTGGTCGCCGGCCGCGGTGACGCGGCCGACCTGCTGGCCGAGCTGCCGCCGGTGCTGGCCGGGCGGGTCGACCTGCTGGGCCAGGTCAGCGAGGCCGACAAGGCCCGGATGCTGCGCTCGGTCGACGTCTACTGCGCGCCCAACCTGGGCGGCGAGAGCTTCGGCATCATCCTGCTTGAGGCGATGGCGGCCGGCGCGCCGATCCTGGCCAGCGACCTGGAGCCGTTCCGGCGGGTGCTGGACGACGGCCGGGCCGGCACCCTGTTCCGCACCGGCGACCCCGTCTCGCTGGCCCGGAACCTGGCCGGGCTGCTCGACGACCCGGCCCGGCGGGACCGGCTGGTCGCCGTCGGCACCGAGGTGGTGGCCGCGTACGACTGGCCCGTGGTCGCCCGGTACGTGCTGACCGTGTACGAGACCGTGGTCGCCGCGGAGCCCGTTCCGGTGACACCGGATACTTCGATCCGGCCGGATCTCGTCGGAGAGTGACAGGACGGCCTACTCTGATCACCCGTGGAGGTGTATCTCGCGGCCGTCGCCGTGACCGTCGTCCTCTTCGTGTGGGTGAGCTGGACCGCGACCCGGGTCGACCGGCTGCACGGGCGCACCGCGCTGGCCCGATCCGCCCTGGACTCCGCCCTGGTCCGCCGAGCGGCGGCGCTGCAGGCGCTGGCCTCGCACTCCTCGGCCGAGCTGGGTCCGGCCCGGGAGGCCCGGCTGCTGGCCCTGGCCGCGGCGTCGCTGGACGCGGACGACAGCACCCGGGAGGCGGTCGAGAACGACCTGTCCCGGGCGCTGCGCGGGATCCCGGCCGGTGCCGATCCGGCCCTGCTGGCCGACCTGACCGACGCGGCCCGGCGGGTCGCGCTGGCCCGGCGGTTCTACAACGACGCCGTACGGGACACGGTGTCGCTGCGGCGGCGCCGGGTGCCGCGGCTGTTCCGGCTGGGCGGCGCCCAGCCGCTGCCGGCGTTCTTCGAGATCGACGACACGATCCCGGTCCCGCCCGCTCCGGTCCCGCCGGCCGACGCCCGCGGCCGGTAGGACCGGCAGGGCCGGTCGCCCCGAGCTCCGCCGTCCGCGGCCGGTGGGGCCGGTCGGTCCGGTCTCGGGGTACGGCTCCCGCTCCGGACCCCGCCGCCCGCGGCCGGTAGGGTCGCCCGCTGCGGGAGGTGGCGTGTGCGGCGGGTCGGGATGACGCTGGTCGCGGTCGCCCTGGTGGCGGCCTGCTCCGGCGACCCCGCCCCGGCCCCGGGCCCGCCCGCCACGACCCCGAGCCCGACCCCGTCGGCGACGCCGAGCCCGGCGCCGAAGCCCGCGCCGAAGCCGCAGCCGGTGGTCAACCCGCTGACCGGCCTGCCCGGCGTGCCCCGACACCCGGTCCTCGCGGTCAAGATCGACGACACCGCGTCCGGCCGCCCGCAGATCGGCCTCGAGGCTGCCGACCTGGTCTACGTCGAGCAGGTCGAGTCGGGCGCGACCCGGCTGATGGCGGTCTTCGCCAGCCGGCTGCCGGGCGTGGTCGGCCCGGTCCGCAGCGTCCGCAACTCCGATCCCGAGCTGCTGGCCGCGTACGGCCACCCCGCGCTGGCGTACTCCGGCGGCGCCCGTGCCCCGGTCGCCACCCTGCGGCGCTCCCGGGTGGCCGACGCCGGGGCGCAGCGGTTCGGCGCGTCGTACCGGCGGCTGGGCTCACGGTCGGCGCCGTACAACCTGGTGGTGAACCTCAGCCGGCTGGCCACCGCCGTGCACGGGATCTCGGCGCCCCGCGACATCGGGCTGCGCTGGTCGCACGCCGACCCGCGGGTGGACGGAGCCCGCCGGGTCGGCGCGGTGTCGGTCACCGTGGGCAGGATCCGGCTGGACTGGCGCTGGGACGCCGGCAGCCGCCGCTGGCAGCTGCACAACCGCGACGGCTCGCTGCGCCGGACCGCCTCCGGCGCGGTCGTCTCCACCCCCAACCTGGTCGTCCCGTTCAGCAAGGCCCGGATCGACCGGACCG
>DATDKW010000448.1:0-4034 GCA_036519715.1 Mycobacteriales bacterium | reverse complement strand
GAGAACCGGTACGTGGTCTGGCCGGCGATGCCGGCCCGCAGCAGCGCGGCGTAGACCCGGGCCTCAGCCACCCTGCACCACCAGCCGGCGGGTGCCGCGGCCGAACACCCAGACGCAGGCGGCCAGCAGCGCGGCGGCCCAGGCCACCTGACCGGCGAGCAGGGCCAGCGCGGCCGTCCCGGTGGACCGCTCGGTCGCGAGATCGACCGGCGCCTGCATCATCCACGGGAACGGCGTCGCGTACGCCACCGCGCGGGCCCAGCCGGGCAGGAAGTGCACCGGCACCAGCAGTCCACTGAGGACACCGGTGGTCAGGACGTAGAGGTTGAGCACACCGCGGACGTCGACCAGCCAGAACGCGGTCAGGCTGACCAGCAGCCGGCCGCCGAAGCTGACCACCACGGCCAGCGCGGCGCCGAGCACGAACAGCGGCACGGTCTCCCGGTGCCGCGGCACCCGCAGGCCGTAGATCAACCCGCCCACGACCAGCGGCCCGATGAACCGGACCAGGCCGGCCTGGGCGGCCCGGCCCAGATCCTCGGCCAGCCAGGCCGCGACCGGGTGCACCGGCCGGCCCAGGTCGATGGCCACGTCGCCGGTGCGGACCCGCTGGGTGACCGGGGTCCAGGCGAACATCCAGACCACCGCGATCAGCCCCTGCGACACCCACGTGTACGTCGACAGCCCGGCCCGGTCGTAGCCGGCCACCACGCCGCCGGCCGCGTCGGCCGCCGCGAACAGGATCGACACCTTGATGACGCCGAACACGGTGTTGGTGAACGCGCCGGCCAGGGTCGCCTGCCGGTAGGTGGCGTAGCGCCGGAACCCGGCCGCCACCAGCGCCGCCGCCGCACCGGGAGAGGGCAGCGCAGACACAATCGAAACACGTTACCGGCTGCGCGCGTCGCGGCCCAGCGGGTTTCCCCCGGCCCGTACCGTGAGGTGGTGACGCGGATCGTGGCCGGGGAGGCCGGCGGCCGCCGGCTGGCGGTGCCGCCGGGGGACCGGACCCGGCCCACGTCCGACCGCGCCCGGGAGGCCCTGTTCGGGTCGGTGTCGGCGCTGCTGGAGCTGACCGGCGCCCGCGTGCTCGACCTCTTCGCCGGCTCCGGCGCGGTCGGCCTGGAGGCGGTCTCCCGCGGTGCCGCCGCCGCCCTGCTCATCGACTCCGACGCCCGCGCGGCCGCGACGGCGAAGGACAACGCGGCCGCGCTGGGGCTGTCGGCCCGGGTCACCGTCCGCCGCGACCGGGTCGAGCGGGCCCTGGCCGGCGCGCCCGCCCCGTACGACCTCGTCTTCGCCGACCCGCCGTACGCGCTGGGCGACGACGAGCTGGCCCTCGTCCTGCACCGGCTGACCGAGGGCTGGCTGGCCCCGGGCGCCGTCCTGGTGGTCGAGCGGTCCTCCCGGGGCGAGGGGCCGCGCTGGCCCGAGGGTGTCGAGGCTCTCAAGCAGCGCCGCTACGGCGAGGGCACGCTTTGGTACGGTCGATTCTCGTGACGACCGGGAGCGGGCCCGCGCCGAGCCGGGCCGTCTGTCCCGGGTCCTTCGACCCGGTCACGCTCGGCCACGTGGACATCATCGGCCGGGCCAGCGACCTCTACGACGAGGTCGTCGTCGCCGTCCTGGTCAACAAGAGCAAGACCGGCCTGTTCAACGTGGACGAGCGGATCGACATGCTCAAGTCGGTCACGGCCGAGTACGGCAACGTCCGGGTCGACTCGTTCCACGGGCTGCTGGTGCACTACTGCCAGGCCCAGGACATCCCGGTCGTGATCAAGGGCATCCGCGCGGTCAGCGACTTCGACTACGAGCTGAAGATGGCGCAGATGAACCACGGCCTGACCGGCCTGGAGACGCTGTTCATGCCGACCAACCCGGAGTTCAGCTTCCTGACCTCCAGCCTGGTCAAGGAGATCGCCACCTGGGGCGGCGACGTCGGCCGGCTGGTCCCGCCGGTGGTGCTGGAGCGGCTCGCCGCCCGGCTGGGCGATCGGCGCTAGCGTGAGCCGACGGGGCAGTGAGCATCGTAGGGCCGCCCGCGGTGGCGGTGGAGACTGCCGCCCGAGGAGCGGAGCGAGCCCGGAGGCGAACAAGGGGACACAGCGGTGACCGCCGTCGGCGACGCGCTGCGCCGGGTGCCGGACGCGCTCGACGAGCTGGTCGCGCTGGTCGAGTCGGCCCGGGCGATGCCGCTGTCCTCCTCCTGCGTGATCCCCCGCGAGGACGCGCTGGACCTGCTGGACGAGCTGCGCGCGGCCCTGCCGGCGGCGCTGGAGGACGCCCGCGAGGTGATGGCTGCCCGCGAGGAGCTGCTGGGCCAGGCCCGGGACCGCCGGGACCGGATCACCTCCGACGCCCGGGAGGAGGCCGACCGGATGGTCACCTCGGCCCGGGACGCCGCCGACCGGATGCTGGCCGAGGCCCGGGCCACGGCCGAGCGGATGATCTCCGCCGACGGCGTCCGCCGGGCCGCCGAGGCCGAGGCCCGCGGCATCCTGCAGGCGGCCGAGGACCGGGCCCGGCAGCTGCGGGCCGACGCCGACGCGTACGCGGACGAGCGGCTGGCCGTGCTCGAGGAGACCCTGGCCCGGCTGCTGGGCACGGTCGAACGGGGCCGCGAGCTGCTGGCCCAGTCGACCGTTTCGACGTAGGGCCGAGTGCTCGGGTAGCCTTGGCGGTCGGTCCACCACCGGATCGGATCCCTGCCTGCCTGCACACCGTGCCGACGAAGAAGCGACCCATGTCAGCCAGAACCACCCCGCCCGCCCGGACGACCCGACTCGACCCCCGCCAGCCGTTCGTGCTCGACGTGCGCGAGCTGGGCCGCCGCCCGGGGTCGATGAAGCCTGTCCGGGCCGAGGTGCGGGCGCCGGCCGGGCTGACCGTGGGGATGGCCGGGGTGCCCGAGGGTGCGCCGGTGCTGCTGGACCTGCGGCTGGAGTCCGTGGTCGAGGGCGTGCTGGTGTCCGGCACGGTGACCGCGCCGGTCAACGGTGAGTGCGCCCGCTGCCTGACCCCGGTGACCGACGAGGTGACGGTCGACCTGACCGAGCTGTTCGCCTACCCCGACTCGGTGACCGACCAGACGTCCGAGGAGGACGAGGTCAGCCACCTGGTCGGCGACATGCTGGACCTGGAGCCGGTGGTGCGCGACGCGCTGGTGCTGGACCTGCCGCTGTCCCCGCTGTGCCGGGACGACTGCCGCGGGCTGTGCGCCGGCTGCGGGGTCGCCCTCGACGACCTGCCCGACGACCACACGCACACCTCGACCGATCCGCGCTGGGCCGCCCTGGCCGAGCGGTTCGGTGGGAACACCGAATAGCCAACCGGCGAAACGACCAAGGAACATAAAGCAGAAGGAGTAGATCAGTGGCAGTCCCGAAGCGCCGGATGTCCCGGAGCAACACCCGGTCCCGCCGGTCGCAGTGGAAGACCTCGGCGCCCACGCTCGTCCTCTGCGAGAACCGCGCGTGCCGGCACCCGAAGCTGCCGCACACCGTCTGCTCCAACTGCGGGACGTACGACAACAAGCAGGTCGTCGCCGTCTAGGGGCGGGACGACCCTCGGCGTGAGCGCTGGGCCGCGCGCGAATCCGGACTCGTCCTCGCTCGAGGGCGCGCTCGGCGTCTCCATGGACGCCGAGCTGCTGGAGCGCGCCCTGACCCACCGGTCGTTCGCGTACGAGAACGGCGGGCTGCCGACCAACGAGCGGCTGGAGTTCCTCGGCGACGCGGTGCTCGGGCTGATCGTCACCGACGCGCTCTACTCCGGGCACCCCGACCTGCCCGAGGGGCAGCTGGCCAAGCTGCGCGCGTCCGTGGTGAACATGCGCGCGCTGGCCGACGTGGCCCGCCGGCTCGGCCCGGACGGGCTCGGGGCGTACGTGCGGCTGGGCCGGGGCGAGGAGGTCACCGGCGGCCGGGACAAGGCCAGCATCCTGGCCGACACCCTGGAGGCGCTGCTCGGCGCCGTGTACGTCGAGCACGGGCTGACCATCGCCGACGAGGTCGTGCACAAGCTCTTCGACCCGG
>DATDKW010000447.1:0-17213 GCA_036519715.1 Mycobacteriales bacterium | reverse complement strand
GCCAGGGCAGGGCGAGGACTCCGACCCCATCGTGCGGGACGGCCGTGAGCTGGGGCTGGTCGCCGTCTTCGACGGCATGGGTGGTGCGGGCGGGACCGTCTACGAGACCCCGGACGGTCCCCGCACCGGCGCCTACCTCGCGTCGCGCATCGCGCGCGACGTCGCCGAGGAGCGCATGCTGGCGCTGCTCGACCCGGAGTGGAACCTCGATGGCGCCGCCGCCGCCCAGGACCTGCAGCGGTCGGTGCGCGCGGCCCTGCAGGAGCGGCTGGTCGAGCTCAAGGCGCCGGCCAGCGGCCTGCGGTCGAGGCTGCTGCGGGCGCTGCCCACCACGATGGCGCTGGCCGCCCTGCAACGCCAGGAGCCCGGCGGCGAGCGATGGACCTGCCATCTGCTGTGGGCCGGCGACTCCCGGGTGTACGTGTTCGAGCCCGGTGCCGGTGCCCGGCAGCTGACCGCGGACGACATCCGCGACCGCGGGGACGCGATGGCCAACCTGCGAGAGGACTCGCTGATCAGCAACGCGATCTCGGCCGACACCGACTTCGTCGTGCACCACCGCCAGATCGAGCTCACCGCGCCGTTCCTGGTCGTGGCCGCGACCGACGGCTGCTTCGGCTACCTGCCCTCGCCGATGCACTTCGAGCACCTGGTGCTCGGGGCGCTCCGGGACGCGCCCGACACCGGGAGCTGGTCGGCCGCGGTGCAGACCGCCGTCGCCAAGGTGACCGGCGACGACGCCGCGATGGCGGCCCTCGGTCTGGGCGCCGACCACGACGGCTTCCGGGCCGGGTTCGCCCGGCGTACCGCCGACCTGGAGCGCCGCTGGATAGCGCCGCTGGACGACCTGGACACCGAGCAGCGGCAGCAGGAGCGGAAGCTGGCAGAGCTGCGCGCGGCCCGCCAGGAGCAGCAGGCTCGGCTCTGGGCCGACTACAAGCCCGGCTACGAGGAGTACCTGTGACCAGCCCCGCCGTGGACGTGCTCAGGGCCGGCGACAGCGTGAACGGCTACCGGCTGCTGGAGGACTTCCGGGTCGTCGGCGCCGGGCTGAGCGAGTGGACGTTCGCCGAGCGCGACGGCCGGACGTACTTCATCAAGCGCTTCCTGTCCCCGACCTATCCCGACGACGCCGCCCCCGGCAGCGCGAAGACGAAGGCCCGCAAACGGGCCCGGTGCGCGGCGTTCGAGGCCCACCACCGCGGCATCCAGGCCGCGATGGCCCCGCTGACCAGCTACGGCGGCAACCTCATCGCCACCCTGGACTTCTTCCGGCACGGCGCCAAGTACTACAAGGTCACCGAGAAGGTCGACCTCGCCGGCCTCGAGGCCAGCGACGTGGCCCGGCTGGGCTTCCCGGCGCAGCTGGTGCTGCTCAAGACCGTCGCGCACAGCCTCAAGATCCTGCACGACCTGGAGATCGTGCACAGCGACCTCAAGCCGAGCAACGTCCTCATCAAGCGGACCGAGCTCGGCTACACGACCAAGCTCATCGACTTCGACAGCTCGTACGTGGTCGGCGACCCGCCGCCGCCGGAGGAGATCGTCGGCACGATGAACTACTACTCCCCCGAGCTGGTCCGCTACATCCAGGGCGGGGGCGACGCGGCGGAGCTCACCCAGGCCTCCGACATCTTCGCGCTCGGCCTCATCTACTGCGAATACCTCACCGGCGCGCTGCCGGCCTTCGACCCGACCTACTCCGGCGCCGCGATCGCCGTCCTCAACGGGGCCGTGCTGCGGGTGCCGGCCGGACGCGCGCCCGCCGCGGTCGCGGCCCTGGTCGAGCGGATGCTGCTGGCCGACCCGGCCGCCCGCCCCACGGTCGGCGAGGTCCACGCCACGCTGATGGGCCGGCGCAGCGAGACCCCGACCGTCGCCCGGCCGCCGTTCCCCGCCGGCACACCGACCGTCGCCCGCCCGCCGTTCCCCGCCGGCACACCGACCGTCGGCCGGCCGCCGCGGCGGCTGGGGCCGGCCGCCCCGGCGCCCGCCCGATCGGCGGGCCCGGCGGCGGTCCCCGCGGCGGTCCCGGCGCGGCCCTCCGGGCTGCGCGGCAAGGGCGTGCGGATCGGATCACCCGGCCCCCGCCCTCCAGCGGCGACTCCCGTGGCCCGGACCTCCGGCCGGGCTCCGGACGGGGAATCGGCCGGCGGGCCGACCGGCGGCGGGTCGGGCGTCCTGCCCGCGGTGGCCGGAGCCGCCGCCGACCGGGGCCGGGCCCTGCTGGGCAAGCTGATCAACCGGCTCGAGGAGCGGCGATCCCGGTGAGTGCACTGTGGAAGTGCGCGGTCTGCGAGACCGTCAACGACGGCGGCCGGTTCTGCTCGGCCTGCGGCGCCCCGCTGACCCGGCGCTCCGCCGCCACCACCGCCCTCCGCGGCCGGATCGCACCGGCGCCTCCGCCCCCGCCGGCCGCGCCGCTGCCCCCACCCGTCCGCCGGGCGATCAACCGGGAGCCGGTCGACGAGGCCGAGTGGCCGTACGACGACATGGACTGGCACATGGTGCCGATGCCCGGCGGATGCGTGTTCACCGGGACCCCGCGCCGGCGTCGGTTCTGAGCGGTCGGGGCCCCGCCGGGCGCAGGCCCTCAGCGGCCGGGCGCCGGGCGGCGGTCCCGGCTCAGCCCTGGACCTCGCCGGTGGCGGCAATCTGGGCGGCGACGTCGCGCAGCTTGATGTTGAGCGTCTGCGACGCCCGGACCAGCATGTGGAAGGCCTGCTCGGCGGTCACCTTGTGGCGCTCCATCAGGATCCCCTTGGCTTGGCCGATGAGATCCCGGTGGCTCAGGGCCTGCAGCAGGCCCTCCTCGTCACGGGCTCCGGCGATGGCCACGGCGGCGTGGCTGGCCAGCACGAAGCCCATGTCCTCCGAGTCGGAGTCGAACACGCCCGGGACGGTGGAGTAGACACTCAGCGAGCCGACGGCCTCGCCGGCGGCCAGCAGCGGCACCGACAGCATGCTGGCGAACGGCTCGCCCGCCATCCGCGCGGTGAACCGGGGCCAGCGCCGTTCGGCCGCCCGGTCGTCCATCCGGACCGGGGCCTGACGCTCGATGCACTCCAGGCACGGGCCCTCGCCGATCTCCGACTGCACCTGCACGACCCGGGCCGGCAGCTCGTCCGTGGCCGACCGGGTCTCCAGCCGCCCCCGCCGGGCCTGCAGGGAGATCCCGGCGCTCGAGGCGCCCGGGATGTTGGCCAGCGCGGCCGCGCCGATGACGGCCAGGCTCTCGTCGATGCTGCTGTGCGAGCGGCGCAGCGACTGCGCCATCTCGGCCATGGCCGAGCTGAAGTCCCACCGCGAGACCCGCGAGCCGCCGACCTCGGTCCCGGCCTGCTCACCGTCCACCCGCACCTGTGTCACCCCGATCGAATCCGGCCGCTGAGCTCCATCCGGCTCATTACCCATCTGGTCCGGACACCGCACCCGTCACGTGCACCACACCCGCCGGGAGGAGTGGACCCGGCCGACCGGGATATACCCTGCCCGGACGAGTGCGACCACTGCAGCAAGGTGCCGGAACGTGATGACTGCCCCAGGCGCGACCCGCGCGGTCACCAGGTCGGCACGGCAGTCGCGGGCCGGGCGGCGCGGCCCATGACCGGCCACGGACCCGGACTGGACCTGCGGCAGGGATTCGAGCGGTCCGGCATGACGTACGAGGAGCTGTGGCTGCGGCAGATCGAGCTGGGCGGGTCGACCGGCCGCCTCGAGCTCGAGGCCTACCTGCTGGGTCTGCTGATCGCCGACCCCTACCAGCACAACCTGCTCGCCCACGCGCTCAACGAGTACTTCCTCGAGCGGGGCGCCGGCCACCCGGTCCGGTACGTCGACCCCGCCACCGCGGAGTGACCCGCGCCGGCTATCCGGGCGCCGGGGCGGGATCGTCGAGACGGGCGTGCCGGTACGGGCTGAGCACCAGAGCCGCCGACACCAGGCCGAAGCCGGCGGCGGCCGCGTACAGCATCGGGCGGTAGCCCACGGCGTCGGCCAGCACGCCGCCCAGAGGCGCCCCCACGACGATCATCGCCCGGTTGATCGACCGCCTGGTGGCGTTCGACCGCCCCTGCAGGTGGTCGGGGGTGATGGCCTGCAGGTAGCCCATCTCGTTGGCGTTGGCCGTGCCCATCGTCACCCCGAGCAGGAACTGGCCGACCCCGAAGACGACCCAGCCGGCCCAGCCGGGGCCGCCGGAGGCCATGACCGCCCACGCGGTGCCGTTCCCGGCGATGCTGGCGATGACGATGCGGCCGGCACCGAACCGGGCGCCGAGCGCCGCCGCACCCAGCGCGCCGAGCAGCCCGCCGACCCCGGCCGCGGCCAGGGCCAGACCCAGCCCGAACGGGCTCAGGCCGATCGTCCGCAGCGCGAACAGCGGCAGCGTCGCGCCGGCGATCGCGTTGACCAGGAACCAGCCGTGCGTGCTCAGCACGTACGGGCCGACTATCCGGTGCCGGTAGACCCAGCGGATCCCTTCGGCCGCCTCCCCGCGTACGCCGCGCAGTGAGAACCTCCGCGACGGCGGCTCGGTCACCGGTACGCGCAACAGCAGCAGGCCGGACGCGAAGTAGCTGACCGCGTCGACCAGGACCGCCCACGGCGCGGTCAGCGCCGAGACCAGGGCACCGGCGAGCGCCGGCCCCGAGGTCTGCGCGACGGCGTCGCTCTGGTCGAGCCGGGCGTTGGCGCGGGTGAGGAGCCGCGGCGGCACCAGGCGCGGGAGGAACGACTGCGACGCGGCGTCGTTGGCCAGCGACGCCGTCCCGAACACGACCATGAACGCCATCAGCACGACGAGCGACAGGTGGTCGACCACGGCCAGCGCCGGAATGGCGGCGAGCAGGACGCCGCGCACGACGTCGGTCGTCACCAGCACCGGCCGCCGCCGGGTCCGGTCGACGAACACGCCCGCGAACACGCCGAACAGCAGGTACGGCAGCCACCGGGCGGCGCTCACCAGACCCACCTCGGTGGCCCCGCCGCCCAGCGTGAGCACGACGAGCACCTGCACCGCCAGCGTCGTGACGTAGGTGCCGAACGACGAGACCGTGGCCGCGGCCCAGAAGGCGCCGAAGCCGGGGCACTCACGCAGACCCTGCCCAGTGCGCGCCACACCTGCTATCCAACACGGTCCGGGGCCGCCGCCCGCGACCCACCGGTTAGGGTGCGGTCGTGGTCGTCGGAACTGTCGTGAGCCTGGCCCGGTATCCGGTGAAGTCGATGAGCGGCGAGTCGCTCCGGCAGTTCGCCGTGACCGCACGGGGAGTGGAGGCCGACCGGGTCTGGGCCGTCTACACCGCCGACGGCAGGATCGGCAGCGGCAAGACCACCCAGCGCTTCCGCCGCATCGACGGGCTGGTCATGCTCGGCGCCCGCATGGACGGCGGCCGGGCCGAGATCGGGTTTCCCGACGGCACCACCGCGGCGGCCGGCAGCCCGGAGGCCGACCTGCGCCTGTCGGACCTGTTCGGGCAACCGCTGTCCGTACGGGCGGAGACGACCGTGCCGCACCACGACGACTGCCCGGTGCACCTGGTCACCACCGCCTCCCTGCGCCGGCTGGAGGACCTGCTGGGCGAGCCCGTCGACACCCGCCGGGCGCGGCCCAACCTCGTCCTGGACGTCGGCGGTGCCGGCTTTCTCGACAACGACTGGAAGGGACGGGACCTCCGCATCGGCGACGAGGTCGTCCTCCGCGTCGGCGACGGGATGCCCCGCTGCGCCATGGTGACCATGGCGCAGCCCGGGCTGGCCCACGACGCCCGGGTCCTCAAGCTCATCGCCGAGCACAACGACCTCGACCTCGGCCTGCAGACCACCGTCCTGCGGGCCGGACAGGTGCGCCTCGGCGATTCCGTCCGCCTCACCTGAGCGCGGCGACCGGGCCCCGACGCCGGGATCAGCCGCCGGCCCGGCTGAGCAGGAAGGCCAGCGTGAACCCCAGCGCGGTGATCACCCCGACGCTGTTGCCGCCGTGCTCGAACGCCTCCGGCATCATCGTGTCGGCGAGCATGGTCAGGATGGCGCCGGCGGCGAAGGCCTGGATGACCCCGATGACGGCCGGGGACGCGCCGCCCAGCAGGACGAATCCGAGGCCGGCGGCGACCGCCGACACCAGCGCGACCGCCGTCCACAGGCCCAGGATCCAGCGGGTGGTGTGACCGGCCTTGCGCAGGCCCGTCGCGGCGGACAGCGACTCGGGGACGTTGGAGAGGAACACCGCCGCGACGACCGGGACCCCGACCGCCCCGCCGCCGAGCAGGCTGACCCCGATGGCGACCGACTCGGGAATGCCGTCCAGCAGCGCGCCGAGCACGATGGCCATGCCGTTGCCGGCCGCCTGCTGCCCGCCGGACCGCTTGCGGTCCTGTCCTCCGTGGTGGTCGAGGATCCAGTCGCCGCCGTAGAACGCCAGCGCACCGGCGGCGAGCCCGATCACCACCGCGGTCCCGCCGCCCCGGTCGAACGCCTCCCGGGTCAGGTCGAACGCGAGCGCGCTGACCAGCACCCCGGCCCCGAACGCCATGATGAGTCCGATCAGCCGGTTCGAGGTTCGCAGCCGGAGCCCGGCCAGCGCGCCGACCAGCAGCGCGATCCCGCCCACCAGTCCCCAGAAGGCCGCCTCGATCATCGCTGCCAGCCTCCTCCCGGGGAGCGGTCAGGTCGTCGTCGGAAGCCCGCGCCCGGACCAGGACGACCCGTGGCCGGACTGCGGTCAACCCGCGGGCCGCCGGTCAGTGGGTCAGGCCGTGCTCGCGGGCGTACGCGCTGAGCTCGGCCCGGGTCTCGAGGCCGAGCTTGGCCCGCAGCTGCCCCCGGTGGGTCTCGACCGTGCGCAGGCTGAGGTAGAGCCGGGCGGCGATCTCCGCGTTGGTGTGGCCCTCGGCCAGCAGCCTCAGCACGTGGATCTCCCGGTTGGTCAGCGGCGACGTGGCCGCGTCCAGCACCGCCATCTGGGCCCCGAGGGTGGGGTGCAGGTAGGTGGACCCGCGCCGTACGGTCCGCAGCGAGAGCAGCAGCTCGTCGGCGGCGGCGTCCTTGAGCACGTAGCCGCTGGCCCCCAGCCGCAGGGCCTCGCGCGCGAAACCCGGGTCCTCCTGCATGGTCAGGATGACGATCTTCAGTCCCGGCGTGCCGCCGAGCAGCTGCGGCAGGGCGCCCAGGCTGGACTCCCCGGCCATGGCCAGGTCCAGCACGAGGACGTCCGGGCGCAGCGCCGGCACCCCGGCCACGGTGGCGCGCAGGTCGTCGAACTCCCCGACGACCCGGACCGTGCTGTCCGCCTCGAGCAGCGTCCTCAGGCCGGCCCGGACGACCGGGTGATCGTCGGCCAGCGCCACGGTCAGCGGCTCCGGGGCCCCGGCCGAGCTCGTCATGAACGGACCATAACCGCGCCCGGCGGGCCCGGTGCGAGCCCTGCGGGTTGTCCGCAGCGGTGTGCGGATCTCCCGCCGCGGCGGCGCGGGAAGCGGACCTGCCCAGCGCCGGGCCGACCGGCCAAGGTGGGGGCATGGCACCCCAGGTCGTCGTCATCACCGGAGCCAGCGGAGGGATCGGACGGGCCACCGCGCGGCTCTACGGCGCCCGCGGCGCCAAGGTCGCCCTCCTCGCCCGGGGCAAGGAGGGCCTCGACGGAGCGGCCGCCGACGTCGAGGCCACAGGCGGCCAGGCACTGCCGATCCCCACCGACGTCGCCGACTACGACGAGGTCGACGGGGCCGCCGGCCACGTCGAGGACGCGCTGGGCCCGATCGACGTCTGGATCAACGACGCGTTCACGTCGGTCTTCGCGCCGTTCACCGAGATCTCGCCGGAGGAGTACGCCCGGGTCACCGAGGTCTCGTACCTCGGGTTCGTGTACGGCACCCGGGCGGCGCTGGACCGGATGCTGCCCCGCAACCGCGGGGTCATCGTGCAGGTCGGCTCGGCGCTGGCGTACCGCGGCATTCCGCTGCAGACCGCGTACTGCGGGGCCAAGCACGCCATCCAGGGCTTCACCGAGGCCCTGCGCTGCGAGCTGCTGCACGACCGCAGCGGCGTGCACGTGACCATGGTGCAGATGCCGGCGGTCAACACGCCGCAGTTCGACTGGGTGCTGTCCCGGCTGCCCCGGCACGCCCAGCCGGTGCCGCCGATCTACCAGCCCGAGCTGGCGGCCCGGGCCGTCGCCTACGCCGCCGACCATCCCCGGCGCCGGGAGTACTGGGTCGGCGCCTCCACCGCCGGGACGCTGCTGGCCAACGCGGTCGCGCCCGGGCTGCTGGACCGCTACCTCGGCCGTACCGGCTACTCGTCCCAGCAGACGCAGCAGCCACGCGACCCCGACGACCCGGCGAACCTGTGGCGGCCGGCGGACCGGCCGGGCGGCGGGGACTTCGGCGCCCACGGCGACTTCGACGCCCGCTCCCACGGGCACAGCGTGCAGCTGTGGGCCTCCCAGCACCACGGGCTGCTCGCCGCCGCGGCCGGCGCCGCCGGCGCGGCGGCGGTGGGGATGCGGCTGCGGTCGCGGTGACCCGGCGGCGGTCAGGCCGGGTCGCGGTGGGTGGCCGGCACGATCAGCCGCACGGTGGTGCCGTGGCCGTCCCGCCGGGCCGGCACCACCTCGAGGCTCCCGCCGGCGAGCTCGGCCCGCTCGCGCATGCCCTCCAGGCCGAAGCCGGCGGCGCGGCCGGGATCGAAGCCGTGCCCGTTGTCGCTGATCTCCGCCACGATCGTCTGCTCCTCCTCGATGACGGTGATCCCGGCCCTGGTCGCGGTGGAGTGCCGGCGGATGTTGGTCAGTGCCTCCTGCACCACCCGGTAGATGGCCAGCTCGATGTCGGGCAGCAGCCGCGTCTCCACCACTCCGTCCGAGTAGCGCAGCGACACGTGCAGGGACACCGGAATGCCGCTGAGCTCCTCCGTCCGCTGCGCCAGCGCCCGCAGCGGCGGCCCCAGGCCGAGCTCGTCCAGGGTCGCCGGCCGCAGCTCCGCGATCAGCTGCCGCAGGTTGGAGGTCTGGCTGCTCACCAGCTCGGTCGCCCGCCGCACGGCGGCGACCAGGTCGTCGTCCGCGGGCGGCCCGGCGGCGGCGCTGCGCTGCAACGCCGACTTCAGCAGCACCTGCAGGGCACCGAGCTGCTGGAGCGTGTCGTCGTGCAGCTCCCGGGCCCACCGCCGGCGCTCCTGCTCCCGCTCGTGCAGGCTCTCCCGGACGGTGCCCAGCAACGCCGTGCGTTCCGCCGCCAGCAGGTGGCAGGCCAGCTCCAGCAGGGGGCCGAGCGAGTCGTCCTGGCGGCGGGCCGGGACCTGATCGGCGACCAGCAGGACCCGGCGCCCGTCGGCGATCCTGCAGGTCATCGCCCGCGTCGGGGCCGGCGTCGCGGCCTCGGGCGCGGCGACCACGACCATCCCTCCGCCCGGCGCCCGGGCCAGCCGGACCGCGACGGCGGCGTCGTCGCGGAGCGGCCCGTCGGCCACGACCGGGGACGCCGGCGGCCACGCGGCCAGGGAGCCGTCGGCGGCGCAGACCGTCAGGTCCGCGAGGCCGCCCACCGCGACCAGCAGCCCCTCGGCCCCGACCAGGCGGCGTCCGGTCCGGACGAGGACGTCCAGCAGCCCGTCCACCACCGCGGCAGGACGGTCCGGCGAGCTCACACCCAGACATGGTGCCACCGCGGGGTCGGCCGGGTACCGCCCAGCCGCGGACGGGCGCATGCCGGTGGCCCGGCCGGTACGGGTTGTCCGCAGGCTCCTGCGGGCCCTCCGCCTCATCGTCACGGGCTCCTCACCTGTCCCGGCCGGCGCGCCCGGACGAGGCTGGAGGCATGCCCGAGCCCATCGCGGCCGCCCGCACCGCCCGACGCCCCCCACCGACCTCCTGGCCCCGGGGCGGGAGGCCGGCCGCGGTCGCCGGCTCCGAGGTGGACCGGCGCGGCCGGCGGGCGGTCCTGACGGCCGCCCTCGCCACCGGCCTGCTGGCCGGCTGCGGCGCTCCGCAGCAGGTGATCCAGAGCGGCACCGGCGGCTCCAACGGGCAGATCGGCCACGTCCTGCTGCGCAACGTCTACATCGAGAATCCGCCGGTCACCGGCTACCCGGCCGGCAGCGACGTCACCGTCCGGCTCACGCTGCTGAACCAGGCCGACCGGCCCGACGCCCTCACCGGCGTCACGAGCGACGTCGCGGCCGATGCCGAGATCCAGGCCGATGCCGACTGTGACGGCACGGCCGAGACGGTCCCGAGCCTGGCGCTGCCCGCGCAGCTCGGCCTCTCCAGCCCGCCGAACCGGGCCGGGCCGAACCGGGCCGGCTACTCGGTCCGCCTGACCGACCTCAGGGTCGGCATCGTGCAGGGCGGCAGCGTGCCCATCACGTTCACCTTCCGCCGGGCCGGCTCCATCACGCTCCCGACCCCGGTCGACAGCATCGGCGGCCCGCAGCGCTCGGGTACGCCGCCCGCCACCCCCTGCCGCACCGCCGGCGGCGGCTGAGCCTCACCGCGGCGGGACGGCCCCCGCGCGTCGGCGTTCGCCCGCCGGGAGCAGCAGCGTGAAGACGGGGCCCGGGCCGGCCCGGGTGAGGACGAGCCGCCCGCCCTCGGCCTCCGCCAGCGCCCGGGCCAGCGCCAGCCCGATCCCGCTGCCGGCCGCCCGCTCCGTACGGCGGCGGAACACCTCGTCGGCCGGGACCGCGATGCCGGCACCGTCGTCGGCGACGTCCACGGCGACCGCGGTGTCCGCGTCGCGGGCGGTGACCGTGACCGTCCCGGCCCCGTGCCGGACGGCGTTGGCCAGCAGGACGTCGAGGATCTGCCGGGTCGCGGCCGCGGACGCGGGCGTCCCGGGCAGGGCCGGGTCGGCCGACACCCGCAGGGATCGGCCGGCCGCGGCCAGCGGTTCGTGCCAGTGCGACTCGGCCTCGCCCAGCAGGACGGGCAGGTCGACCGGGGTCCGGGCGGTCGGGGCGTCCCGGGCCAGGGCCAGCAGCTCGTCGATGGTGCGTTCCAGCCGGTCCGCGGTGTCCAGGGCCGCACTGACCGCCGGCCGGGGGTCGCCGCTGTCGAGGGCGGTCTCCAGCCGCAGCCGCAGGCCGGTCAGCGGGGTCCGCAGCTGGTGCGAGGCGTCCGCGGAGAACGCCCGCTCCCGCCCGACCAGCTCGCCGAGCCGTACGGCCGTACGGTTGAGCGCGGCGCCGGCGGCGTCGATCTCGGCGATCCCGGCCGGGGGCGCGCGGACGGTGAAGTCGCCGTCGCCCAAGGTCTGGGCCGCGCCGGCCAGCCGTTCCAGCGGGTCCGCCAGCCGCCGGGACTGCCGGCGGGCCACCAATGCCGCCGCCGTCACCGCCGCCGCGGCCAGCGCCGCCATCCCCAGCCAGGTCACCCCGATCCGCAGGTAGGTCCGGTAGGCCGGCGAGCCCACCCGGACGACGCCGACCACCCGCTCGGCCGCGGTCACCGGCACCGCGACCACGAAGTCGCTGTTGCCACCGCCGTCGGCGGTCGTCCCGGCCGCGGCCCGCAGCACCGCGGCGTCGGCGGTCGCGGGCCCGTCGCCGTACAGCCGCCGCCCGTCCACGCTGTAGACCGCGACGTGCATGTCCTCTTCGGCCGCGGGCAGCGCGTGCGGGGTCCGGCCGGCGGCGAGGTCGGGCGCGACCCGTACGGCGGCGGTGTCGGCGACGCGGTCGAGCTCACCGCGTTCGTCGGCCCGGTAGAGGACGACGACCGCCGCCGCCAGCGGCACCCCGAACAGCCCGATGGCCAGTGCCGCCGCCAGCACCCCGACCCACTGGATCCTCCGCCGCACGTCGCCCACCCCCCGTCCGCCCGCGCCTGGCCCGCCCAGCGTGGCAGGCGACCGGCCCGGACCGGCTACCGGGCGGCCAGCACGAGGAGGCTGCCGGCCCCGGCGAGCAGGCTGTAGACGGCGAACGGGGTGAGGGTGCGGGTGCTGAACCACCGGGTCAGCCAGCGCACCGACGCGTACGCGGCCAGGCCGGAGACGATGCTGCCGGCCAGCACCTGCCCCCGGATGCCGGCCCCGAGCGGGCCGGCCAGGTCGGGCAGCTTGAGCACACCGGCGGCCAGGATCACCGGCGTGGCCAGCAGGAAGGAGAACCGGGCGGCGTCCTCGTGGTCGAGCCCGCGGACCAGCCCGGCCACCATCGCCGAACCCGACCGGCTGATGCCCGGCAGCAGCGCCAGCACCTGGGCCGCCCCGACGACCAGTGCGGTCGGGACGCCGACCCCGGCCAGCCTCCGGTCCGCGGCCACCCCGCTGTCCACATCGACCGGCGGCGGAGCGTCCGGCGCTCCACCCACGCCCGCCACCGCGGCCTGGTGGACCGGCACGGCCGCGGGGACCCGCCGGCGCATCCGCTCCCCGGCCAGCAGGATCAGCCCGTTGGTGAACAGGAAGGACGCGGCCGGCAGCGGCCGGCCCAGGACGGTCCGGAAGGTGTGCTCCAGCAGCAGCCCGGCCACGCCGACCGGGACCGTGGCCAGCACGACCAGCCAGGCCAGCTGCTGGTCGGAAGTGGACACCGACCGGTCCCGGACCGAGGTCAGGAAGCCGCGGGCGATCCGGACCCAGTCGGCCCGGAAGAAGACCAGCAGCGCGACCGCGGTGGCCACGTGCAGCCCCACGATGAAGGCCAGGTACGGCGATTCGGGCGCGGACACGGTGAGGTCGCGGGCCCAGCGGCCGCCGACCAGGGCCGGCAGCAGCACGCTGTGCCCGAGGCTGGAGACCGGGAACAGCTCGGTCACGCCCTGCACGAGCCCGACGACGATCGCCTCCGGGTACGTCAGTCCCACGGTTCCCCCTCCGCGTCGCGGGCCGGCGGCCCCGTCGACGCCCGTGACGGTACGAAGCCTCGGGTTAGCGGTCGGCAAAACGCCCTCTCCGTACGCTGGCGGAGTGGGGACGCTGCTGGTGGTCGAGGACGACGAGACGATCGGCTCGCTGCTGCGCGAGGGTCTGAGCGCCCACGGGCACGAGGTCACCTGGGCCCGCGGCGGCCGGTCGGCGCTCCGGGACGCCACCGTGGCCCGGTTCGACCTGGTCCTGCTCGACCTCGGCCTGCCCGACCTCGACGGCGTCGAAGTGTGCCGGCAGCTGCGGTTGCGCCAGCCCGGCTGCGTGATCGTCATGCTGACCGCCCGCAACGACGAGATGGACGTCGTCGTCGGCCTGGAGGCCGGCGCGGACGACTACCTGACCAAGCCGTTCCGGTTCGCCGAGCTGCGAGCCCGGGTGCACGCCCACCTGCGCCGCGGCCCGACCCGGGTGCCGCCCGAGGCGCCGGTCGAGTCGGTCGGCAGCCTGACCGTGGACACCGGGGCCCGCCGCTGCCGGCTCGACGGCATGGACGTTCCGCTGCGGGCCAAGGAGTTCGACCTGCTGGCCCGGCTGGCCGCCGATCCCGGCGTGGCCCTGAGCCGCGACACCCTGATGTCCGACGTCTGGGACGAGCACTGGTCCGGCTCCACCAAGACCCTCGACGTGCACGTGGCCGCGCTCCGCCGCCGGCTGGACGAGACCGCCGCCGCGGCCGGCACCGCCCCGGTCCGCATCACCACCCTTCGCGGCCACGGCTACCGGCTGGAGAAGGACTGAGGACTTTGCCGGCGGTTAACCCGGTCCGGCCGAGGCTGGTGCGATGAGCCGCTCGCTGACACCTCGACTGGGGGCGACCGGAGTCGGCCTCCTGGCCGGCGCGGCGGTGCTCGCCGCCCTCGCCCGATTCGGCCGGCCACTGGGCGGCCTCGACCGGGCGGTGCTCGGCACGGTGCTGGACCATCGCACCGGCACCGGCCTCCGGCTGGCCCGGATCGTCACCGATACCGGTGCCAGCCCGGCGCTGTTCCCCCTGATCGCCGCGGCCGGGATCGCGGTCCGGGTGAGGACCGGCAGCTGGCGGCCCGGGCTGACCGCCCTGGCCGTAGCCGCGCTCGGCGTGCTGGCCCGTCTCGGGCTGTCGATGCTCGTGCGCGAGCCGCGTCCGGCCGAGGCCTTCCGGGCCGTACCCGTCGGCGGCTTCAGCTTCCCGTCCGGGCACACCGTCACCAGCGCCCTCGTGGCCGGGGCGCTCGCCTTCCTGGTGCACCGGCTGCTCCGGCCCGGCCCGGCCCGGGCCGCAGCGGTGGTGCTGGCCCTGTGGGCGGCGCTCGTCGGGCTGAGCCGGGTCTACCTCGGCGTGCACTGGATCAGCGACGTGGTCGCCGGCTGGCTGTTCGCCGCCGCCGCCCTGACCCTGCTCCGCACGGACCACGACACCCCGGCCCCGCCTCTTCCTCAGGCTGGGCCCTACGACTCTGCCGGTCGTACCGGCCGGGGGTGATGCTCGGTGCCCGTGCCGAAGGACGCCGAGACGGTGCAAGGGGCGGACACCCCGCTGGCCGACCGGGTCGGAATGCTGCTGTCGGGGACCGTGGTCACCCGCGGACGGGCCGAGGCCGTCGTCACCGCGACCGGCTCGCCTCCACCCACGGCAGCATCGCCCGCACGCTGGACGAGCCGGGCGACGGCATCCTCGGCGGCGGCCTGGGCACCCGGATCCTCGCGCTCGCGACCGTGCTGGCCGCGGCCAGCCTCGGCATCGGCACCTGGGCGACGCAGGCCGGGCGGCCCTGGCAGTCGATGGTCTTCGCGACCCTCGCCCTGGGCCAGCTGTGGGTCGCGCTCGGGCCGCGCACCGGCGGTCGGAGACTGACCGGCAACCCTGGCTGTCCGCAGCGGTCGCGGCGAACGCGGGCCTGGTCCTGGCCGCGCTCTACCTGGCGCCGTTGCGGGAACTGCTGGGCACCCAGCCGCTGTCCGCGGCCGAACTCGGCGTCGTCGGGCTCGCGTCACTGGCCGGGGTGGCCGCCGTGCTCCTGGGCCGCCGGATCGGCCACCACACCTGATGACCGGGCCCGGGAGCAGAACCGGCGGATGACCGGGACCTGCGCGGCCGGGCCGGTCAGGTGGTCCGCGGGTCGTCCTCGGGCGCGGCCGGCTGGTCCCCGGCCCGAGCCGGGTCGGTGTGCCACCGCCAAGCAGTGGGCCGCTCCGTGGGCCGGTGCACGTGCAGGTGCTCGTGCTCGTTGCGCAGGTGCCAGTCCCGCTCGTTCTTGTTGGTGAACCGGAGTTCGCACATCGGGCAGTTCACGGCAGTCATCGCCGGTCACCTTCTTCATCGGGTCGCTGAGTCCCCCACTCATCGTCGCACCGCCGGCTTCCCGTACGAGAGCAGAAGGTCCCTGGTCCGCCGGATCCGGCGGGACGGTCGGTCAGAAGTCCCCCGTGGCGATTGCGCGGCGGGGGACTTCCGGACCCGGTACGGAGGCCCGGTCACGGCCGGACCTCCGTGCCGTCATCCGCCCGTCGCCGGGGCCGTCTCGGCCGGGAGTCCCGACGGTGGCGGCGGGGTGGGCCAGGCGGGCTGGGAGCCGGGGTCGGTGCCGCCCTGGTCGAGCCGGAAAGGCGGGTAGGCGTCGGTCATCAGCCCCGCGTACGCGGCCACCCGCAGGGACCACCGGTCCATGCCCATGATGAAGCGGTAGAGCGAGCCGGGGTAGCGGCCGGTGAACAGCAACGCGATCGCGGCGATCAGCACGAGCAGGCCGACCAGTCCGCCGCCCTGCCAGCTGTCGCCCCAGCCGTCGCCGCGGTCGCCGGCCCAGAGGCCGCCGCCGATGAAGACGGACAGCACGATGTAGTGCGGCAGGGCCAGCAGCCACCACTTCACCAGCACCAGGCCCCGGGACAGCCGCTCCGGGTACGGCACGTCGAGCCGGGCCGGGTAGTCCGGCACCTCGGCCAGCGAGAACGGCGGGTAGCGGTCGGTGCCCAGGGCCCCGTAGCCGTAGTAGTTCACCCGCCAGTTCCAGCGCAGCACGCCCAGGTTGAAGTCGAACAGCGACCGCGGATACCGGCCGGTGATCAGGATGGCGAAGAACGCCACGACGCTGACGGCGAAGAACGCGATCCACAGGAAGAACAGCACGATGAAGTGCGGGATGAGCAGCAGCCACTTCACCAGCCACAGCCAGCGGGAGGTCGGCTCCAGCGTCGCGTCGACGCGGACCGGATAGGCGGATCGGTGCTCGGTCATGGGGACTCCCCGGTCTGGGTTCTGCCGTCCATCAGACCGCTCGGAACCGCCGAACGACAGGGCCGTTCGCCCCGTCGATGGTCGCGGACCGGACGGAGCGGAGACCAAGGTCCCTGGCGTGCGCCGTCCTGGACGCGGACCGTCATACGCGGGGGCAGGGAGAGGAGTGGCGATGAGCGAGATGGAGCGCCGGGAGCGAGTGCTGGTCGGAGTGGACGGATCCCCTGTGTCCGAGCGGGCGCTGGCCTTCGCGGTGCAGGAGGCGAGGCTGCGCGGCGCCGTGCTGGTCGCCGTCATGGCCGTGGACATCCCGGACTATGCCTGGATCGACCCGTACGGGACGCGGACCCACCCGGAGGAGGCCACCCTCGCGTTGGCCCGGGAGAAGCTGAGCAGGCTCGTCGCGGCCGCGGGCACGGACGGCCTCGTGGTGGACGAGGTCGTCACGGCGGTGCCGGCAGCGCAGGCGCTGGTCGATCGGTCGGAGGACGGTGCGCTGCTGGTGGTCGGCTCCCGCGGGCGCGGCGGGTTCCGGGGGCTGGTGATGGGCTCGGTGAGCATGCAGTGCATGCTGCACGCGCACTGCCCGGTGACGGTGATCCGTCCCGAGCCCGAGCCGGACGCCGCTCCGGCCCGCACGGTCGAGGACGTCCGGCGCGAGACGACCGCGCCGTCCTACTGAGCCGTCCGGCCCGCGTCGGGGTCAGGTGGCGTGGTCGGGTCGGCCGGGGAGCACGGCGTCGGCGGGCCGGTGGCATTCGAGGCTGAGCAGGAGGCCCGCCCACCGGCCCTCGTGCACGTCGACGCGGCCGCCGGGCCGCTGGCCGAGACTGGTCGCGATCACCCGGGCCCGGCGCAGGCCGAGGTCGCGACCGGTCTCGCAGTAGTCGGCCAGGAGGCGATGGGCGGCGGTCAGGGCGTGGTCCGGGGGCGGTTCCGGCACGACGGCGGTCCCGGCGCGGAAGGCCCAGACCGCGGCCAGGTCGTGGGCGGTGACGTCACCGGTGAGCTGCGCGACCCGGCGCAGGAACCAGGTGGCGTGCGCGGCCTCCCCCGGATCGGCGGCGGCCCAGGCCGGGCCGTCGACGTCGAGGGCCCGGACGGCCGCGCGGAGGCGGCGGCCGGGC
>DATDKW010000446.1:0-2615 GCA_036519715.1 Mycobacteriales bacterium | reverse complement strand
GGTACGGCGACTCACCGATCGAGGATCTCCGCCAGCTCATTCGGCTGGACTGGAATGCGATGGACGGGTGGTTCGAGGAGGACGAGGAGGTCTACACCCATCCCCGCGACCCGTACACCCGCGTCGACATTCTGGCCACATCGCGGCACATTCTGGTCGAGGTCGATGGGGCGGTACTGGCCGAGTCCAGCCACGCCCACGCCCTGTTCGAGACCGGGCTGCCGCCGCGCTGGTACATCCCGAAGGTCGACGTCCGGATGGACCTACTCGTGCCCGCCGACACCGTCACCCACTGCCCGTACAAGGGAAAGGCCGAGTACTGGTCGGCCCGCGTGGGTGACCGGCTGCTCCCGAACCTCGCCTGGTCCTATCGCACAACACTGCCGGAGAGCCAGAAGATCGCCGGGCTGGTCGCCTTCCTCAACGAGCGGGTCGACCTTGTCATCGACGGCGAACTCCAACAGCGGCCCGTTACGAAATTCAGCTAGCAGCCCGGATCGAACCCGAGACAGCACACTACCTCGAAGGCGCGCGCCATGTGTTCTCACCAGCCTCTGTGCCCATCGGCCGACCGCGCCGACCGCGCCGCCGCTCGAGTCATGGTCGCCCGCCCGGAGCAGGGATGGAGCCTGCTCTGCAACGGGGTTGTCCTCTTCGACGACGCCGGCCAGTTGCTGCCCGACGGCCGAATGGTCTCGCCGTGCACCGGGACCGCCGGCACCGCGAGCCGGCACCGATTGCCGGCCGCGGCCTGAACCACGAGACGACCGAAGGTGTCCAGCTGCCCGGCGTGTCCGTCGCGTCCCGTCTCCGTCGACGATGAGGCCACCGCCGCCGGCCTCGTGGCCGCCAACGACCTGACATTCCCGGTGGGGCACAGCGCCGACGCGGCGCTCGCCGCCGCCACGTCGGCGAGCACCCCACGCGCCCTCACTATCCGATAGATGCGGCCCCAGTCCCAATGTTGCTGCCCTTTCGAGCAGAGCCGTCGACCGAATCGGTCCGTCGGCGTGAAACCGCCACGCCGGGATCCCGCACCCGCTCGCCGTGGCGCACGCCGCCGCCGGCCGCGGCTGCCGGTCTTCCCCTGCACCCGCACGAAGCGGCCAGCTCCCCGCCGCGACACGGCACCTGCGACCTCGCCCGGCTCATGGCGCGGGGAGGACGGCCATGCCGGCTCCCCCCGGTGGCCGGGGACTCTGCCGCTGGGCCTACCAGCGGTGCGCGACGTCGATCACCAGCCGGGAACCGGCGCCCGGACCGTTCACGGTGAACACCCGGTACGGCAGCCGAGCCCGCACTCCGAGACCGATCGTCGTGTGGCCCTCGAAGGTGCCCGCGTGCGCGACCTGTCGGAAGGTCCGCCAGCCGGCGACGTCCACCAGCTCGGCCCGGTTCGCCGCCCGGTACGTCGGCACGGGCATCGACCCGTGGCTGAGATCCTCGTCGGCGCGGCTGACGATCTCCAGCTTCGCTCCGCCCCGGACCGGCACGACGAAGCCCGACCCGTCCCGCTTGATCTGCGTGACATACCGCACGGAGTACCCGGACTGGCGGCCGTCCAGGTCGAGCACCAGCCGGTCGAAGCAGGCGTGCCGCCCGGCCCGGACCCCCGTCAGGTGCGCGGATCCGGCCCACGCGGCCTCCTTGGGGAGTGAGCCCCAGCCGATCCCGCAGTACGCCCTGTCAGCTGCCGCCGCCGGAGCCACCCACGCCGTCATCCCCAGCGCCGTTGCCGCCGCCAACGCTGCCAGCCATCGCTTCATCTCGGTCCCCCCTTTACCGACCGGCACCCCACGGTGTCGCTGCCTGGGAGACGCGGCGCCGACCCGATCGGTTGAGTGCCCTTCGGGCACATTTACCCCGCGCGCGAGGCAGTCGAGAACCTTGGGTGGCGTAGCCGGGGCAGGACGGCCGCAGCCGTTGCCTGGTACTTGCGCAACCGGGCCGATCGAGCGTAGGCACGCCTTCGGAACGTGCCTGCCGCGTGGGGAGGCGTCCGATGGAGACAGGGGCCATGCTGCCCGACCGGGATCCGCCCGGTCCGGCCGAGACGCTGCATGCGACCGGCCGGACCCGTGTGACCCGGGTCGTCCTGCCCGGACGTACCGTTGTGCGCAAGGAGTTCCTGGGGCCGGAGGCGGAGCGCCGGCTGCGGCTCGAGCTGGCGATGCTGGAGCGGCTGCGCGGGGTTCCGGGGGTCGTTCAGCTGGTGGACGAGCCGCAATACCGGGGCTCGGTCGTGCTGGCCGACCTGGGCGGCACGAGCCTGGCCGACGTGGCGACGCCGCTGGACCTCGACGTCCTGGTCGGGCTGGCGTCGGCGCTGGCTTCCGCGGTGGCGGGGATGCACCGCCGGGGTGTGCTGCACCGGGACATCGCGCCGGCCAACATCGTGCTGTCCGGGGACGGCACGCCGGCTCTGGTGGGGTTCGGTTCGGCGATGTCGCTGGCCGAGATCCGTCCGGAGTTCCTGCACCACACCGAGATCACCGGCACGCTGGCGTATCTGGCGCCGGAGCAGACCGGGCGCACCGGTCGCTCCGTCGACCAGCGCGCCGACCTGTACGCGGTGGGCGCGACGCTGTACGAGCTGGCCACCGGGCGGCCGCCGT
>DATDKW010000445.1:0-6136 GCA_036519715.1 Mycobacteriales bacterium | reverse complement strand
GCCTGGGCAGCAGAGGCCGTGGAGCACTTCGGGCTTCGACGCCGTCGATCACCCCATCTACCTGATAGACCCGGCCCACGACCGCATCGTAGAGGCCAACCGGGCCTGCGAGTGGCTCGGCTACAGTCACGACGAGCTGCTAGCCACACCGGTCTCGGCTATCCACCCCGCCGAATTCCTGCAGCTGGTCGACTGGGTGACCCAGGTCCGCAGCGACCAGATCGGGTGGAGCGGCCTGTTCAACTGCCGGGCCAAGGACGGCACCTACACCCCAACAGAAATGATGGCGCTTGCCCCCGATCCGAACGGCCTGGTGGTGATCTTCACCAAGGACCGCAGCGCCCACCGCAGCTTCGCGCCGTGACCGGGCGTAAGGGCCGAGCACCTTGTAAGCCTGCCCCCGAGGCCGCCATCCCTCTCCCCGTGGTGACTGACGACAATTGATCAGGAGAGGGCTCCCGTGGCTGGCGGTCCTGTTACTCGGCGGCGTCTCGGTCGTACTCTTCAGTCTTGTGCTTCTGCCGGATATTCTCTACCCAGGATTACAGCCGTCGGAGCTTAGTCGGGTTGCAGATCCCGAGAGACAGATCCAGCTAGAGCAAGCCCAAGCCCAGCTGCAGAATGACGTCCGATCCACCTGTTTGCAGGGCCTAGCCGGGCTGCTGGTAATAATCGGGGCCGCCGCGACCTGGCAACAGGTACAGATAGCGCGAGACGGCCAGAATACCGATAGGTTCAACCGAGCCATCGAACAGTTGGGCAACAAGAGCGTGGACGTCAGGATTGGCGGCATCTACGCGTTAGAGCGATTAGCACGGAACTCCGAGGAAGACCGACGGATGGTCCAGATGGTACTCGGAGGATATATACGCCGAAGAGCACCATGGCTAGTTGGATCACCTGGTGGCCCAGACCACCCTACGCCGACCGTTGAGGAACGACGGATATGGCTACGAATGAATGCCGGCGATGTCCAGGCCGCATTGGGAGCTCTCGGTCGGCGTCCCGCTTCTCGGGACGCACCGCGCCTCTTCTTGTCACGGGTCGACTTGCGCAGTGTTCGATTAGAAGACGCCGAGCTTTCTAGCGCGAGTTTCCACTCCAACTTGTCCGGCGCCGTACTACGCGGGTCCCGGCTGAAGGATAGTGATCTGACGGACGCTGATCTTAGACAGGCCGATCTAAGTCGTGTGGCGCTGAACGGCGCCTCCCTGCGCGGAGCTCTTCTTGCCGATGCCGACTTGAGCGGAGCCGATCTGCGAGGGGCTGATCTTTGTAAGGCGGACATGCGCGCTCGCGGTCTGGGCGACGCAAACCTAACCGGTGCGCGTGCTGATGATGCAACCCTGTGGCCGAAGAACTTTGAACCTGGAACCGTCACTCTGCAGTAGCAGCCGCGCTGAGGTCACTGCCGTCGAGCTCAACCGGGCCGAGGTTCACCCCCGGCTAGCAGCGTGGCGCGGTACGCACAAGCCCGCGACACGAGCGCGCGACCGGCGGCAGAGTCGCGCGTTCCGCAGGTCCACGCGCACCGCGGGCAGAGTCCCGCGTCCCGCGCGTAGCGCGGCAGAGCGTGCGGCTGCTCTATACCCAACGAGGGTTGGGCGAGGTGGTGCCGTCGGGTGGGTCGGTGTGCAGGTGGTCCTGGCAGCCGACCAGGTATGCCTCGGCCAGCCAGGAGCGCACGGCGGCGTCGACGTCTTCCGGACCGAGCAGGCGGAAGCCGTGTAGCACGTTCCGCGGCGAGTACTCCTCGACCCGGCGGAACCGCGGGTGGTCCAGGCGCCTCGCCAACACCACGTGCCCATCCAGCCAGCGCCGACGGGGTACGAACGCGGCGAAGCTCATGCGTACCTGCAGAGCAACGCGGGTGGACTGCGGCAACACCGTCACCGGCCCGAGCCGTCGGACCTCGGCTAGTACCGCGTCGAACGCTTCACGAACCTGGGGGTCCTTCCCGGTGAAGTGCTGGTCGAGGTCAACGAGCGGCCGGCAGGCGTGAGTCTGGTTGCGGTTGGCGAAGGTTCGGCTGCAGCGCGGGCAGACCCAGAGATCCCGTGCCACAGGAGAGGCGTCATCGCGTGGCTCGCCGGTCGACCGCCCGGGCATGGACCGAGGTTAACCGGCAGCCACCGGGCCGCGGACCCACGATTCTCAGATTCGACCGGCTCCAGGACGGCAAGATCGTCCAGCTCTGGATGTCCGGGGACGACCGACCGTCCTCACCCAACCGCAAGGCCGAACGTCCGACCCGACCACCGCGCACAGCGGACGACCCGCAGCGGAAGCGAATCGTGCGGCCGCCGGCTGTGGACATGAGCGTGCTGTCGGCGGAGCGGTGTGGGGAGCCTGGCTGGCGGGCGAGGCTAGGGCCGTGACAGATCCTCTCGAGGAGCTGCTCTGTGGGCTGTGGATCCTCGCGGCTCTGGGTCGCGTCGCCCGGAGCGATCTGCTGGGCAGGCCGGCCGACGACCGGCTGGACGCGGTGTCTCAGCGACTGCTGGTCGAGGCCGGATGGCTGACTCCGGACTCGCTGCTGCCGTCCGAGCGGTGGAAGTTGGCGATGCCACCAGGTGCGCACTCATGGCGGTGTCCGGGTTCGCCGCCGAGTTCCTCACCCCGGCGCTTCGCTCTGCCCGAGGCGCGCCGCCGGGGTGGGTTGCGGACGACCCCCTGGAGCGCAGCGGCTGGGTCGAGGTGAACGCCAAGGCTGCACCCGGCGGCGTCCTCGCGGTGTCGCGCTGCCCCGGCTGAGCCGCCCCACCTACGCGTGCGGCCGCCGGACGGCCCGGTCGTGCCGGATGTGCACAGACAGCGTCATGAGCGGACGTCGACCAGTTCTGCCGTGGACGGACGGCGATAGTTCGCCAAGGAGTTGTCACCCGGCGCGCCGTTACCCCGGGGGGCGGCCAGGTCGCTGGTGACTCGTCACGCCGTTTCAGCGGGAAACCGGTGGTTGTGCAGGCGTGGGCCATTTAGCCTCCGCGGGATGAGTGGCCCGCGACTTCCGGTGATCTGGGTCTGCGGCGCTTCTGGGGCGGGTAAGTCGGTGGCGGCGTGGAGCCTGTTCCAGGAGCTCGCGGCGGCAGGCACGCGGGTGGCCTATGTCGACATCGACCAGCTCGGGATGCTCTATCCCGCGGCGGACGATGATCCCGCGTGGCACCACGCGCTCAAGGGTGAGGCGCTGGCGGCAGTGCTGCCCGGGTATGTCGCGGCGGGGGCGCAGCTTCTTGTCGTCTCCGGCGTCGTCGACCCGCGCGAGGGGCCCAGGAAGCAGCTGCCGCCGGACACCGACCTGACCCTGTGCCTGCTCTCACCGGACCCGGCCGTGCTGCGGGAGCGGATCCTCGCGCGTGGATGGAGTCAGGCCGACGCCGACGAGGCGGCGGCGGAGAGTGGCTTGCTCCGAGCGGCGCCGTTCGTGGACGTTCGCATCGAGACGACGGCACTGTCCGTGGCGGAGACCGTTGCGCGACTACGCGACGTCGCACACGTCGACGGTGAGGCGCGCGGGACACGCGGCGGAGTCACTTCTCCGTCGAGCACTGGCGTCGTCCTACTCACCGGTCCCCGCGCGGCCGGCTCCTCCACAGTCGGGTTCGGGCTCGCGGTCGGCCGGTGGCGAGCGGGCCGCAGGACGGGCTTCCTCGACCTACAGCAACTCGGCTTCATCGGCCGCAACGGCCGGACCGACTCCGAATCGACCCTGGCCGTCAGGCAGCTGGCGGCGATGCACAATCTGATGACCGAGCGGGGTGCCGAACTGCTCATTCTTAGCGGGCACCTGTCGGTCCCGGATCGGGCTCTCGTGCGCGCGGCACTCCCACGAGCCACGGTGAAGGTCGTGCGCCTGCGGGCCGACGAGCGGACGCTGGCCGAGCACGTCCGAGCCCGCGTCGGCGGCAGCGACGCCCGGCTCGCCGCGGACGACCTCCTCGGCGCCGACCAGCAACACCAAGATGCCGTCGTGGCCACTGCCCTGGCCGAGCAGCACACGCTCGACACCGCCCCTGCCGACGATGATGCCGTCCTCAATGTGAGCGGCCGAACGCCAGCACAGGTCATCCCGGACGTGGAACATCTGACAAACCCATAGAGCAGGGACTCGCGTAGTCGTCGAGGTGGCGGCGTGCCGATCCGTCTGCAAGCCACGGGTGTTGAACAGCACCCGGGCCTGCCGGAACGCTCTCCGACCGACCGCCCGCGACGGGCACTGACGGGATGTGCACCACGCCTGCGAGTGACTCGCGCACCGCGGAATGACCGGATGTCAGTTGACTCCGGCCGGACACTGTCCTCATCCCGACAGAAGGCGCACCCGGGCGCCCCCGGCGAGAGCCGAAGCGGCACGAGTAAAGGGCGGCAGGCGGGAGACCCGCTGGCGAGGCCCACGATCCGGGCCCCAAGTAGTCCGTGCCGCACCGGGGCTCTCCCCTACAAGACCGCGGGTGACGGTTGACCCGGCGCAAGGTGCTGTGGGTCAGGATGAGTTTGCGGTCCCGGTGTTGGCTCGCGCGGTAGCGCGACCCGCGGGATGAGCGCGCGCCGTGTTGCGCGAAGCTCCCGGACTGCCACGGGCGAATCCGGCAGCGACGGCGGTGGACTGTACGTTCCAGGCCGGTCAGCCAGGAGACACCGGTGGACTCCCTCCCGGATCGCCGACACCGCCAGGAGACGCCGGATCGCCAGAGGACCGGTCGGGTCGGTTCTGCCAGGGCCAACGGCCGGTGATCTCCAGCTCGAGGGAGAAGCTCAGGAACGTGCGGATCAGCACGATGCCGGCGAGCACCGCCACGCTGGTCAACGTCGGTGTCACCGCGACCGTACGAATGATGTCGGCGGCGACCAGCAACTCCAGACCCAACAGGATCGACCGGCCGAGCTGCTGGCGATAGCGCCGGTAGGTGTCGGTGTCCCGACCGACCAGACGCGTCCCGGCTACCGCGGTGGCCGCGAGTCCGCCCAAGACGATGACACCCACCCCGGCCGCATCGATGCCCTTGCCCACCACCTCGACGAGACCGACGAACGTCACCGACCACCCACCTCGATCCACTGCCGACAGGACGCCGGACACGGCTGACCGGTACCCAACCACGAACCTCCCGACCTGGTACGACCAGCCGTCGGACCCGTCACCGTCCGGTTCGCCCTGATTCCGGACCGAAGCCCGGTTATCAGAGCGCTGGCAGCTACTCGACTCGCGGCATGAGCGGATGTGGTTGGGCGATCGAAACGAGTGGACGGCCGGGCAGACGATCGGCAGGGTGTCGGGGATGCGGCAGGAGGAGATCTGGGACGCGGACATCGCGCAGCACTACGACACTCCCGGCAGTGAGATGTTCGCGCCGGCCGTGCTGATTCCGACGGTGGACAGGTTGGTCGAGCTGGCCGCCCGCGGCCGGGTGCTCGAGTTCGCCATCGGCACCGGCCGCGTCGCCGTCCCGCTGGCCGAGCACGGCGTCCCGGTCAGCGGCATCGAGCTGTCCCGCCCGATGCTGGAGCAACTTCGGCTGAAGGTCGACGAGCCCACGGTGCCGGTGGTTGTCGGCGACATGGCCACCGCCCGCGCCCCGGGCGACTTCACGCTGGTCTATCTGGTCTACAACACGATCTCGAACCTGCCGACCCAGGCCGAGCAGGTCGCCTGCTTCCGTAACGCCGCCCGCCACCTGGTTCCCGGTGGGCGGTTCGTCATCGAGCTGTGGGTGCCGGAACTGCGAGTCCTGCCACCGGGCCAGCCGGCGACCGTGGTCGCCGGCGAGCCCGGCTACCTCAGAGTCGACGTGTACGACGTCGTGCACCAGCACGTCGTCTCCCACCACTTCCGGTTCGGGGACGGCCGCGACGCTCGACTGTTCCGCAGCCCGCACCGCTACATCTGGCCCGCCGAGCTCGACCTGATGGCCCAGCTCGCCGGCTTCCACCTGAAACCCGGCACGCCGACTGGACCGGCACTGAGTTCACCGCCGAGTCCCCCTCCCACGTCTCGGTGTACCGCCTCCTCACTGACCCCGGCCGTACCTGACGCCGAAAGAACCGCTTCGCGGCAGAGTCGCGCGTCCCGCGCGGTGCGGCGGCGGCCTACGGTGTCGCTCATGACTGGGGAGCCTTCGTACCTCGAGCTTGGCGT
>DATDKW010000444.1:0-10682 GCA_036519715.1 Mycobacteriales bacterium | reverse complement strand
AGCGCACCTGTACCGATGTCGGTTCCGGGCCAATCCAATCGCCTACCAGCAGGGCCGGGACCGCTCCTCCGGCTGGCTGCGCGGTGAGCCGTTGCAGCAGCTGAGGCAAGGGAGTGCCGGTCACCGCCTCATCGGCGTAGGCGTAGTCGGCCAGGCTCCGTGGGTCGACGCCGAGCAACTCCACCTCGCCGCTTGTGTCACGGGTAGCGCTGGAAGCAGTCGAGCTGGTCGCCTCGCCAAGGGCGTAGGACACCGGTGTCGCTGCAGAGCCGGGGTCAGGCAGCTGACCTAGTCCGACGCGCAGATCAATCGTGACCGGGGCACGGCATAGATCTCCGTCTTGGCCGTGACAGTTGCCTGGGTAGAGGCGGTGAAGCCGGCGGCGTACACCGCCAGGCCCACCGGGACGGCCAACCCGCAGATGACGACCACGAGCGGGCCACGCGCGGCCGCGGCCCGGTTGACCGCAGCGAACACCGCGAAGCCGCGGCGCCGGGTGGCTACGCGGGCGCGACCAAGAGGTGCCGCGACCAACAACGCAGCGGCGAGCACGACACCGGCCAAGGCCAGCAACGGAGCCAGCAGCAAAGCCGGATCGACCCGGTACACCCCCAGAAGGATCAGGCGGCTCGAGTCCGCTGCATCGAACAAAGCCCACGCGGCTCCGAGCAACCCCACCACCATCAGCGGAGGGACGAACCGCAGCGCCGACGAGGCGCGCACGCGGTGCTCGCCCAGCGCTACCGCGGCCACAACCAGCATCACGACCAGCGACACCAACAAGGCCACGCCGACTGCGAGCAGTGCTCGGCCGGGCGCACCAGGTTCGGTCAACGGGCTGGGCCCGAGTACCGGGACCAACCACAACCCCAAGCCCCAGCCGACCGCGCAGCCCACCGCTGCCGGGAGCGCCAACTCAGCAACCGCCTTGGCACCCAACGCTGCCGGGCCGACACCGCGGGCAGACAGCATCGTCAGCTCCGCGCGGCGACGCCGCACCCAGAACAGCACCGCCCCGGTCACCAGCACCATCGACAGCACGGCGCCGGCGGCAGCGATCGCCAGCACCGGAGTCCCCACCGCGGTCTGCAACTTGTCCGTCTGCGTCAGGTTGAAGTCCAGGTTGGTGCGCTCGGCATATCCCGAGACGACCGAGCCGGGGTTGTCCTCGTCGGTCTGCGCCGGCGACAGCAGCCGGTCGCCCGCGGTCGCCGCAGCTCGTGCTTCTGCGACGGTGAGGGCGTCGACGTCGATCGGAGACGTCCACTCTGCGGCGACCTCCGCTCCCTGCGCAGCGACAATCGCCGGGTCGGCGAGGGCCAACGGAGGCGGTTGATTGCTCACCGTGCTGACGATCAGGTTGCGCCAGTGACACCAGAAGTCCGGCAGGACGGTGCGGTAGCTGGCGGTGTCGAGGTCGCTGTAGACGCCAGCGATGCGCAGTCGCTGTCCCGACGACAGCGACAGCTGATCGCCTGCTTGCAGCCCCCGGTCCGCGGCGTAGGTGTCAGTCAGGTAGATCCCCTCGCCGGGCACACGGCTCAGCACCGTGACGTGCTCCAACGCGCCCGGCGTGGCCAGCAGCCCCAACAAGTCCGGTTGCGCCGGCGAGCCGGTGTCAGTTGGTACGGCGGTGTAGGTGCTGATCACCGGCGCAGGCAGCCCCTGGTCGGCGAACGCGTCATGAACCAGCGGGTCCGCCCGCGAGACAGCGTCGGGAGTCTGGGACGGCAGAAAACCCGCCCACAACGGGAAGGACTGCGGATTGATCACCGAAATCTGGTTGTCCTGCACGCACTCCTTCGCGGCCGCTGCGTGCAACCCCGCGGTGCCGACCGAGGAGACGAACAGCGGGCCGGCAGCCACGACGAGCGCGAGCACCAGTGCCGCAGCCGCCACCGCCAGCAACGCCATCGGCTCGCGGAGCAGTAGCAACGGCCCGCGCGACCACGGTGCTGTGGCGACAACCGGCCGCCGAGAAGGGCGGGTGAAGTACTCGATCCGGGGCTGGGTCGGCCGCAACCTAGCTCCCGCTCGTCCGGCTACGAGGCCCACCGTCGAGCAACAGCACCGATGGGATCTCGGCGGGGAAACCCGCGCGTAGTAACGCGTACCCGATTCCCGCGAGCCCGGTCATGAACCCGGGTGCTTCCACACCCGTCGGCATGCCGGACAGCCATCCATGGCGGCGGCCGCCCTCGACGGCTTGAGCAAGCATTTCATTCGCTCGCCTGCGCCAATCGGGCTTGTTGAGCCGATCAGCGGCCAAGGCGACAATCTCAAGGTTTCCCAGGTCGCCATGGCACAAGGAGTTGTTCTGTCCCACGCTCTCCCGCAAAGTGGAAGCCACCGCGATCTCAATTTCCTCGCAGACGGCACGCTCTTCGCTATCGCCCAGCCTCGCTGTGCGAGCAAGGGCTATTCCACTAGCTCCGTGGCACCACGCCACTGCCGCCCGCACCAGGAGGTCCACCCGGCAACGATATGGGGTCTGAACCGAACTCTGCCGACGCACGCCCATGCCGCGGAGCGGCTCATCCGCCCATGGCGCGGAGCGGCTCATCCGCCCATGCCGCAATGCGAGTGGGTGGCTCGGTGGCGTCCGGATCGCTGGCCTGCCGCTGGGGGTCAGCCGGCCGTGATGCCATTGGTGTATCGGCCATGCGGCGTGGCCGATACACGCGGCCGTACTCGCCAAGTCGCAGATCCTGGTCGACGGGCGGAGCTGCCTAAGGACCGGTACGGGTAGATCCTTGCCGGCGAGGACGGTCGGCCGCGAAGGGTGGCCCCGACCATTGACTACCGGCAGCTCGCGCCGCGGGTGCAGATCGGCGACCGGCGTGTGCTGATCGTCCCGCCGCTGCCCAGGGGAGCGTGGCTCCTGCTGGCGCCGATCGTCGTCCTCGGCCCGTTCGGCGGGGCCCTGGGAGCGGGCATCGGCGTCGTTGGCCGCCTGCTCTCCGCCACGCAGCTCCGGCGGCCCGGCGGCGGCCGGGCGCGGTTCGCGATCGCCGGCGCCATCGAGGTCGCCGCCATCCTGCTGTATGCGGAAGGCGTCGCTCTTATCCGGGCCTGGTGAGCCGCGGACTTCCACGCGGCCGATCCGCTGTGATCAGAATGAGCGGTGGAGTACGTCGGTCGGGTGCCGGGGGCGCCGTTGGACTGGTACGTGGATGACGTCTACTGCCTGAGCGGGGCGCCGCGGCATCGGCGGCTGACCGTGCCGCCGATGCCGTCGGCGCACCTGTTCCTCAACCTGGCCGGGCCGGTCCGGCTGTACGACGCCAATCCCGCCGTAGCGCCCGTCGTGCTCAGCGACGGCTGGTTCATGGGGATGCGGACCAGGCGGTTCGTCATCGAGTTCCCCTCGGTGGTGCGGGTCGTCGGGGTGCACTTCAAGCCGTGGGGGCTGTCGCCGTTCCTCGACGTGCCGTCGGCCGAGCTACGGGACCGGTGCGTGCCGATGGACGCGGTCTGGGGCCGGTCGCCGCAGCGGGTCCGCGACCGGATCGGCGAGGCCGGATCGGCCGGGGCGGCCCTGGACGCGGTCGAGGACGAGCTGCTGTCCCGGCTCGTCCCGGCCCCGCCGGGCGGCCTCACCCTGGTCCGGCGGACGGCCGGCCTGCTGCACTCGTCGTGGGGAGCGGTGCCGGTCGGGGCCCTCACCGACGCTGCCGGGGTCAGCGGCACTCACCTCGCCACCCAGTACAAGCTCCATCTCGGGGTCACCCCGAAGCGGGTGGCCCGGATCTACCGCTTTGCCCGGCTGGTGCTCTCCCTCGACGCCCGCGGCCCCGTGGACTGGGCTGAGCTCGCCCACGATTGCGGCTACTTCGACCAGGCCCACTTCAGCAAGGAGTTCAAGGACTTCACCGGGCTCACGCCTACCGATTACCTGGCGCTGCGGCGGCGGTTCCCGGCCGCCGCAGGCTTCCCGCCCGACCACGGTCCGATCCCGGCCGAGTGATTTTCTACAAGCCCCGGCGTACGGGTGGCCGACAGGATCGGCGGCATCCGAACGGCGAGGGAGAACACACATGGGCACGGTGATCCTGCATAATGTGGTGTCGGTCGACGGCTTCATCGCCGACGAGGACGACGACGTCACCCCACTGCACGACTGGTACTTCTCCGGCGACACCCCGCTCACGACGGAGACGGACCCGGGCTTCGACCATTCCGGGGTGGGCGACCGGTTCCGGGTCTCCCGGGCCTCGGCCATGTACGTCCGGCCGATGTGGGAGTCGATCGGCGCGATCATCATGGGCCGCCACCTGTTCGACCTGGTGAACGGCTGGGAGGGCCGGCCACCGGCGGGCGACCACGTGGTCGTGGTGTCCCACCGGCCCAAGCCCGAGAGCTGGCACCCGGAGGCGTCGTACCACTTCGTAGACGACGTGGCCGCGGCCGTGGCCACGGCCCGGGAGCTGGCCGGCGACGGGACCGTCGCGGTGAACGCGGGCGACGTCGGCGGCCAGATCTTCGCGGCCGGGCTGATCGACGAGGTGGCGATGGACGTGGTGCCGGCGGTGTTCGGCACCGGCAAGCGCTTCTTCGGCGGCGTCGACGGCCGGCACCTGCTCGAGGATCCGCACGTGGTGATCGAGGGCGAGCGGGTGCTGCACCTGCGGTTCGCGGTCCGCCGCCAGTCCCCGACCGCACCGGCACCGGAGGCTCCGTGACCGACAACGACGCGCATGCCCGGACCGTCCTGGACGGCACCTGCTACGCGGTGCTGGCCACCGCGGACGCCGACGGCACGCCCTGGGCCACGCCGGTCTGGTTCGCGCACGACGGCCTCGACCGCCTCTACTGGCTGTCCTGGCCCGGATCCCGGCACTCGCAGCTGATCGAGGCGCGGCCGGTGATCGCCCTCACCGTCTTCGACAGCCACGCCGTGCCGAACGAGGGCACCGCGTTCTACGCGACGGCGCAGGCCCGGCGGTGCCCGGACGAGCGGCTCGACGGCGGGCTGCGGATCCTCAACCGGCGGCTGGCCGCGTACGGGATCGGCGGGTTCACGCCGGAGCGGATCACCGGCGCGGCCCGGCTCAGGCTGTACGTCGCCGAGATCACCGACGCCTGGGTGCTGGACAAGGACGCCGAGGTCGACCAGCGCGCCCCGGTGCCGCGCTGAGCGGCGTCTCAGCGCACGCCGGGCGCCCGGCCCGTCGTTCGTCATCCGCTGGCCTCGATCGCGAACCGTACCGAGCCGACGCACGCTCATGGCACCCCTCTGTTGTCAACGGCGGCGGGAATGTGCCGGAGTAGGGTCTGGGCCCGGGCCGGGGATCGGGGTGGCGTCGAGGGTGACGGGCTCGGAAAGTGACTTTTCCGAAGCGCGGGCGCTGGGGTTCGAGCCGGCCGCGCAGGATCTCGTAGCCGCCCTCATGTGTCCTTCCGGTCCGTCCTTCGCGCTTCGGGGTTCTGCTCGTCCAAGGATCGCTGTTGCCTCTGGTCGTTGACGAGCTGCCGGTAGACCGCATAGGACAATCGGCGTTTTGAGCGCGCGCATCGCCTCCATCGGCGTCTTGCCCTCGGGGACCCGCCGGTCGTAGTAGCGCCGGCGGTCGGTGTCGTGCCGCAGCTGCACCACGGCCAGGGTTTCAATCTCCGCCGGAGGCGCCGAACAAGCGTTGTTCGTGCCCCTTCGGACGGACCGTGAATTGCCGAGCATCTGCGCGAAACATATCAGGAACAACACTCCGGACTGTACCGGTCAGAATGGCGCCGCAGCCCACGTGCGCATTCTCGAAAGGGGGCGCACGATAGTGGCGGAATCCCGAGATGCGATGTCCGGCCCCGGGCTCGTCCGGCTCCGCTTCCCGGCTCCGGCGGGTCTCCGGCACGCGGAAGTGCTTGCGGGAGCGGCGTATCGCGAGGTGCGGACCCCGGGCGCAACCGCGGGTGGACCACGCGAACGCGCTCACCGCGCACCCGGACGAGGCTGCGGGCGACCGTCGGCGAGTAGTACCGAGAACTGCCGGGAATCGGCGTACCGGGTTCATTCCCGGGACCGTCTGAGATATCATCTCTGACCATGGCGGGTGCTAGCCGAGACAGAGTCGTTCCTGCCGGGGTCGGTCGTGATCGAAAGGCGGCGTGGCCATGATCTGGGAAGTGCTGGTCATCGGCTTCGTACTCAGTCTCGACAATTTCCGGGTCTCGATCGTCCTCGGCACTGTCCCATTCGGTCTGAAGCGCGCGCTGCAGGTCGCGCTGATCTTCGGGCTGTGGGACGGGATCATGCCTCTGGCCGGGCTGTTGGTCGGTCGCCAGATCGGGGAGGCCGTCGGGGACGTCGCCGACCTCGTGGGCGCGGCCGCTCTCGGCGGGTACGGTCTCTTCCTCCTCATCTCGGCCCTCCGGAATCCCGAGCCCGAGGAGCTGGACCACCCGTGGGCGCTGTTCGGCATCCCGTTGGCGCTGAGTCTGGACAATCTGTTCGCCGGGGCGAGCCTGGGGGTACTCGGGCTCTCGCCGTGGTTCTCGGCCGCCGTCTTCGGCGTCATGACGGCGGTCTTGTCGTTGGCCGGGCTGCAGCTCGGGCGGGCCGCGGCGCGCCTCATCCGGATCCGCTCGGACCTGCTGAGCGGGGTCACTCTGATCATCGCCGCGGTGGCGCTGCCGTTGGTGTTCGGCGGCTAGCCGGTCGCGCCACCTGGAACTCCGCGCCGTTGTCGGTCTGGACCTTCTCGACCTGGAACGGCAGCTGCGCCGGGACGTAGTCCAGGAACTGGATCGCGGTCTTCTGGTCCGAGCGTGGGTAGATCCGCAGCACCCGCAGGCGGGTGCAGTCGTCGATCGCGGTCTACTGGTAGTAGCGCTTGCGGCGGGCCGGGCCGGTGGTGACCGGTTCGATGAACTTGACGTCGACCTGGACGTCCTTCAGTCCCTCCAGGCCGGAGCCCAGACCGTCAACAACGTCGGTCAGTTTTAGAGCTAGCCCGCGGTGGCTGGCCGGTGCACTCGATGCGGGCGGCGGGTCAACGGAAGATCCCGCGAGTCCGCGTTGGCGGCGTCCACCGCCCGGGCGACCAGGTCGTGGTCGGGCGACAGGTGGCAGACCGGGTCGGTGCGGGCGGCGTCGCCGGTGAGCTGGAACGCCTGGCAGCGGCACCCGCCGAAGTCCAGCTCCCGCCGGTCGCAGCTCCGGCAGGGATCGGGCATCCAGTCCGTCCCCCGGAACGCGGTCATCACCGGGGACTCGGCCCAGATCCGCTCCAGCGGGTCCTCGCGCACGCTGGCCCGCGGCAACGGCAGGGACTGGGCGGCCGGGCAGGGCAGGACGTCACCGTTCGGCGTCACGGTCAGCTGCCGCGCGGCCCAGCCGCCCATGCAGGGCTTCGGGTAGCGGCTGTAGTAGTCGGGGATCACGTAGATGACGTCCATGCGGTCCCGCAACCGCTCGCGGGCGGCCCGCACGACGACCTCGGCCGCCTCGAGCTGGGCCCGGCTCGGCAGCAGCGCGTCACGGTTGCGCCAGGCCCAGCCGTAGTACTGGGTGTTGGCCAGCTCCACCCGGTCGGCGCCCACCTCCTCGGCCAGTCCCAGCACGTCGGCGACGCGGTCGATGTTCTGCCGGTGCAGGACCACGTTCACGGTGAGCGGCCAGCCCAACTCCTTGACGACCCCCATGGCCTCGATCTTGCGCTGGAAGGACGGGGTCCCGGCGATCCGGTCGGACCCGGCCGGCTCATCGGCCTGGATGCTGACCTGCACGTGGTCCAGTCCGGCGGCCCGCAGCTGCTCGGCCCTCGGACGTGAGAGCCCGAGGGCGCTGGTCACGAGGTTGGTGTAGAGGCCCAGGTCGTGAGCGTCCGCCACGATGTCCACCAGGTCCCGCCGCAACAGCGGCTCCCCGCCGGACAGGTGGCACTGCAGAACCCCCAGGTCACGGGCCTCGACCAGCACCCGCCGCCACTCGTCCGTGTCCAGCTCGTCCCGGTAGTCCGCAAGGTTCAGCGGATTGGAGCAGTAGGCGCAGGCCAGCGGGCAGCGGTAGGTGAGCTCGGCCAGCAAGCCGAAGGGACTATCCATCGGCCAGCTCCACGCAGCGCCGCGCGACGAGCCGGGTCAGGAACTGCCGCACCTCGTCGTCGGGGACGGTCTGGTAGCGCGCGCCGAGGTCGGCCACGATCTCGGCCACGGTGTGCCGCCCGTCGCACAGCTCGAGGATGGCCGCGCCGCTGCCGTTCAGAACCACCACCGTCTCGGGATGCAGCAGGACGTGCTGCTGCCGGGTGGGCGAGAAGGTCAGCCGGACATGGCGCGCCAACCGGGGCCGATCCGAGCCGGACAGCCCGACCCCGGGTCCCGTCATGGGTCCGCTCGTGGTCGGATCCATGGCGGTCACTCCGGGTAAGCCCGGTCGATGGCGTCCATCAGGCTCCACAGGACGTCGCACTTGAACGACAGCGCGTCGACCGCGCGCGCCTGGGACTCGGCGGACAGGCAGTGCACCGTCACCACCTCGAGGGCGTGCTCGCAGTCGCGGGGGGCCTGCTCGAGGCGGGCGCGGAAATAGGCAAGGCCCTCGGGGTCGATCCACGGGTACCAGCGCTCGAACGCGGCGAGCCTCTCCGCCATCAGGTCGGGGGCGAACAACTCGCTGAGAGACGATGCCACCGCCTCCTCCCACGGGCGGGTCCGGGCGAAGTTCACGTACGCGTCGACCGCGAACCGCACCCCGGGGACCAGGTGCCGGTGGTCCCGGACCTCCTCGCGGGTCAGCCCGGCGGCCTCGCCGAGGCGCAGCCACGCCTCGATGCCGCCCTCGCCGGCGGCGGTGCCGTCGTGGTCGACGATCCGCAGGATCCAGCGGCGGCGGACCTCGAGGTCGGGACAGTTGGAGAGGATCGCCGCGTCCTTGCGGGGGATGTTCTCCTGGTAGTAGAAGCGATTGGCGACCCAGCCCTGGATCTGCCGGCGGTTCAGCCGGCCGGCGTTCATCCGGACGTGGAACGGGTGCTGGTCGTGGTACCGCCGTGAGTGGGCCCGCAACGTCTCGACGAAGCCTTCGGCGCCGGCTCCCGTGGTCCCCGGGGACTCAGTGGTCCCGATCGTCGTCGTCACGGCCTACACCTCGACCTCGAGGCCGTCCATGGCCACCTCCAGACCGCTGTCCTCGACGATGCGCCGCTCGGGCGCGTCCTCCAGGAGGATCGGGTTGGTGTTGTTCATGTGCACGAAGATCGTCCGGCCCACGCCGAGCGACGGGAGCTGCGCCAGGCTGCCGTCCGGGCCGTCGATGGGCAGGTGGCCCATCTCCCGGGACGTCTTGCCGGCCAGGCCGAGCCGTACCAGCTCGTCGTCGCGCCAGCAGGTCCCGTCGATCAGCAGGCATTCGCAGCCCTCGATCTCCGCGCGCAGTGCCGATGACAGCGCCTGCACCACCGGCAGGTACACCAGCGTCCCCCCGCTGCGCTCGTCGGTCAGCCGGTAGCCCACCACGCGGCCGTGGTCCACCCCGGGTCCGAACCGGGCACGCTTGGTGGTGGGCACGTCGAACGCGCGGCACGACAGCCCGTCGGCCAGGGACACGTCGGCGCCGGGGACCACCGCCCGCCACTCGACCGGGCAGTAACGCTCGAGCGTACGCAGCATCCCGGAGCCGTCACACAGCGTCTCGTGCACCGCCGCCGTGGCGTACAGCCGCAGGGCGCGGGCCTCGCGCAACAGCAGCAGGCCCAGTGTGTGGTCCAACTCGGCGTCGGTGAGCAGCACCGCCTCCAGCGGCGTCCTCCGGTCGCCGTCGTGCGGGTGCAGGGCGGGGAAGGCCTCGATCTGGGTGCGGACGTCGGGCGAGGCGTTGATCAGGAACCAACGCCGGTAGTCGGCGCTCACGGCAACCGACGACTGGGTACGCGCGAGGCCGGCCCGGGAGCGGACAGCGGCGCACACCGGGCAGCCGCAGTTCCACTGCGGGGAACCACCGCCCGCCGCCGAGCCCAGCACCCGCAGCCACACCCTGACACTCCGTCCGTCGCCGGCCCGGCCGTCCTGGTCGTCCCGAGCCGCCGGAGGGCGCCGGACCCAGGTCCGGCGCCGCCCCACGTCCTGCTAGTCCTCCAGCTGCGCGATGTACATGGTCACCTCAGCGCCGACTCCGATCTCGTCGAACTCGGGCGTCTCCCATACGGCGAGCTGAGACTCCATCGATCTACCTCCTTCCTGGCGCACTCCGGCGCTCCCTCACGGCACTACGATTCCGGGAGCGCGAAGACGATCAGCGCGCTTCCGTGGCCGGCCCCGAGCATGCCGGGCAGGAACCCCTCGGCCCAGCCGCCCCATCCGACCGGTACGGCGATGTACTGCCGGCCGTCGACCATGTAGGTCGACGGGCTGCTGTGGTGGCCGCTGCCGCACTGGAACTGCCACAACTGCTCCCCGGTGCGGGCGTCGAGCGCGTTGAACTCTCCTGAGGGCTCCCCGGCGAACACCAGGTCGCCGCCCGTGGCCAGCGTCGACGCGCACATCGGAAGCTCGTTGCGCCAGCGCCACTTCTCTTCACCGGTCGCGTCGAACGCGCTGATGGACCCGGCCATGTCCTCGATGTCCACCTGAACGCCCGCGCCCCAGTACGGGATGCTCTCCTTGAACTCCCGGCGCCGTCGGGTGGCCGTTGCGCCGGTGTCCTGGACCGGGACGTAGAAGAGGCCGGTCTTCGGGCTGTAGGACGC
>DATDKW010000443.1:0-3119 GCA_036519715.1 Mycobacteriales bacterium | reverse complement strand
CGCGTACGCCTGGGGCCGGGTGATCGGGTGGCCGAGCACCTCGGCGCTGCCGCTGGTCGGGCGGACCAGGCCGAGCAGCATCCGGATCAGCGTCGACTTCCCGGAGCCGTTGGGGCCGACGAGGCCGATCACGCCGCCGCGTGGCAGCTGCAGGGTCAGGTCCTGGACGGCGACGAGCGACCCGAACGACCGGGTCAGCGCCGAGGTGGCGACCACCATCACGATCCCCCCTTTGCGAGTGAGCACTCACTCACAATGCCTGGCCGGGAGTCGGCCGTCAAGCCACCGCTGCTGGGGTCAGGCCGGACCAGGGGGCTCATCACCGTGTGCATGGGCGTCACCGAGGTGATGAAGGACAGCGGCGGCGTGGTCACGGCCGGATCCCCGGTCGGCGATGGCCCGGGCCTGGTCGGCGGTCTCGGCCCGGATCACCCCGACGCCGTAGTTGCCGGTGTCGTCGGCGACCGGACCGAACGCGAGCACGTGCCCGCGCTCCATCAGGTCGGCCCACTAGGCGACGTGGGCGTTGATGACCTCGAGCTCGTGCGGCAACGACATGGCGCGCGGCGGCACGATCCGGATGAAGTACGTGTCCATGGCGACCTCCCGGCCACCAGTCGTTGGCGGCGGCCCGAATTGCGACAAGACGTACCCCGATGAGCCGCACACCGGAAGATGTCCGGCTATGCGGGCTTCAGCGGCCCGGCGGCCCGGTAGGTGCTGAGGAGGACGCCGGACGGGGTCGTGATCGTGTCGGCGAGCTCCAGGGACCGGGCCGGGGTGCCGTCCGCGAACAGGCGCTTGCCCGTGCCCAGCAGGAGCGGGTAGATCGCCAGCACGACGGCGTCGGCGAGCCCCAGGTCCAGCAGCGTCGAGGTCAGCGTGGAGCTGCCCGACACGACCAGGCCGGGGCCGTCCTGCGCCTTGATGCGGCGGACCCCCTCGGCGAGGTCCGGCCCGAGACCCTCGTACGGGCCCCAGTCGAGGCTGTCCGGACGAGAGGTGACGACGTACTTCGTGGCCGCGTTGAGGCGGTCGGCCATCGTGCCGCTGGCCGTCGGCCAGAACTCCGACCACAGGTCGTACGTGCGACGCCCCAGCAGCAGGTCGAAGTGCTCGCCGTGCAGGGCCTCGACCGCGGCCCGGCCGGCCGGGGTCCGGTAGGGCCCGTTCCAGGCGCCGTACGGGAAGCCGTCGCCGTCGTCGGAGTGCTGGATCACGCCGTCCAGGGACATGTGCTCGATGATGGTGAGCTCGCGCATCGCCGTCACTCCTCTGTGGACACTGCGGGGCCGGCCAGGATCGCGTCCAGCTGGGGCATCCCGGCGCGGAGGCCCTCCGTCATGCCCGGCGCCGTCCGCTCCAGGGCCTCCATGGTGGCGAACCGGATGACGCCGGTCAGGCGCGACCCGGTCGGCGTGGTCTCGAAGGTGAACGTCATCGACGCCGGCCCGAACTCGTCCTCGGCGTTGTCCTCGCCGTCGTAGGCCTCGAACGAGTCGATGGGGTTCACCGCGGTGAACCTCCAGGAGCCGCTCCACTTCTCCCCGTTCGGGCCGGTGAGGAAGTATTCGGCCCGGCCGCCGACGGTGAAGTCGTGGTGGGTGAAGGTGGCGGGGGCGAAGGGCGGCCCCCAGAAGCGTTCGAGCTGCCGCGGGTCGGCCCAGGCCTGCCACAGCCGTTCCTGCGGGACCGGGAAGTCGGCCACGATGGTGAGGGTCAGGTTCTCGGGGTCCTGGGTGACCGAGGTGATCGGCAACGTCATCGTCCTTTCGGTGACAGAACATCGTCGAGCTGCGCCACCCGCTGGCGCCAGAGGGACTCGTAGGCGTCGAGAAGCTCACCGGCGCGCTGCAGCCGCGCGCGGTCGGTGGAGACCAGCTGCTCGCGGCCGTGGGCCTGCTTGCGGATGAGACCCGCGCGCTCGAGCACGGCGACGTGCTTCTGCACGGCGGCGAAGCTCATCTCGTAGCGGGCGGCAAGACCCGACACCGACGGCGTCTCCGTGATCGAGCGCGCCAGGATGTCGCGGCGCGTGCCGTCGGCCAGGGCACGGAACAGCTGGTTGAGCGACTCCTCACTCTCGTCCCGACCTACAACCATGTGGTTGTACGTTAGCCCTGACCGATCACCCTGGCAAGCCCGTCCGTGCGTCCCGGGGACCCGTCAGTAGCCGGCCGGGACGACGATGACCTTGCCGCTGGGCAGCGCGCCGGAGGCGGCGCGGGCGTGCAGCTCCGGCAGCGCTGCGGACGAACAGGTCGATGTCCCGCACACCGCGCTCGTCGTCGGAGGGTGCGGGCATCCACACGGTGGTGCTGACGACGACGCCACCGGGGCGGACCAGGGCGGCCAGCGCGCCGAACCGGTCAGGATCGATGGGCGCGAGGTTGAGCAGGACGTCCACCGGTCGGGCGACGGTTGGCTCAGAGTTGTGTGGTCAGGCGGAGTTCTCGGATGGGGATGCCCCTGAAGTCGGACTCGCGCGCTGTGCCATCGGGTCGATAGCCGACCGCGGCGTAGGTTGCCAGGGCGCGTTCGTTCTGCTCGTGGGTGTAGAGGTATGCCTGGCGGCAACCGGCGGCGCGGAGTGCGTCGTGGGCGGCGGACAGCAGCATCCGACCGACCCCGCGCCGTCCCTGCGCCGGATCGACGAACAGCAGGAACAGCTCACCGTCGGCCGGGTGCGCGGCGGTGAATCCGACCACGCGCCCGGCTCCGTCTTCCGCTACGAGCAAGACGTTCGGCGGCGCATGGTCGGCCACGAGCCGGTCCCAGTCCGAGGCGTCGAACATCGGCTGCTGCGCCGCGGCTCCCAGATAGGTCCACCCGGCCCTGACGGCCGCGTCGAAGACCCGGCCGATCGCCTCCGCGTCGCCCGCTACTGCGGGTCGGATCACTACGCTCACCGGCTGCGACACGTCCCGGTCTCCTCCCCGGACCCCTTCGACCGTAGTCAGCCACCTCGCTCGTCGCGAGTAGACGCCGTGGTCAGCTCACCGGGTGGTGCGGCCGAGGATCGGGACTCGGTCAGTCCGGGTCGAGGTGCTCGAGGATCTGCTGAAGCTCTGCGTCGCTGGTCCACCCGGATCCCTGCGGCGGCGGCCGACCCCATGGCA
>DATDKW010000442.1:0-4072 GCA_036519715.1 Mycobacteriales bacterium | reverse complement strand
GCCGGAGGCGCGCGCCGGTCATGCACCCGCCGCCGGGCCGGGCGCGCCCGGCGGCGGCCCTGCGGCGCCGGTCGGGGCGGCGCCGGTCGGGGCGGCGGAGATGGCGTTGGCGCGGCGGTTGCACGCGGCGGGGCTGGCGGTGCTGCGGGCCGAGGAGTCGCCGTGGACGGCGGCCGACGTGACCGTGGTCGTGCCGGTGCACGGGCGCCCGGCATCGCTGGATCGCTGCCTGGCCTCGATCGGCCCCGGGCCGCGGGTGCTCGTGGTCGACGACGCGTCAGCCGACGGCGGGCCGATCGCCCGGGTCGCGGCCGCGCACGGGGCCGAGCTGATCGTCCGGCCGGTCAACGGCGGCCCCGGCGCCGCTCGCAACACCGGCCTGGCCGCGGTGACCGGCCCGCTGGTCGCGTTCGTGGACTCCGACTGCGTGCTGCCCGCGGGCTGGCTGACCGGGCTGCTGCCGGTGCTGGCCGACGGCGCCGCGATCGCCGGCCCCCGGGTGGTCGGCCTGGGCGGGGCCGGCCCGCTGGCCGCGTACGAGACGGGCAACGGGCCGCTGGACCTGGCCGGCGGGGCCGGGCCGGTCGGGCCCGGCACCCGGGTCGGCTACCTGCCCGGGGCCGCGCTGCTGTGCCGCCGGGACGCGCTCGGGACCGGCTTCGACGAGACCATGCCCACCGGCGAGGACGTCGACCTGGTCTGGCGGGTCGCCGCCGCCCACCCGGTCCGGTACGAGCCCCGCGTGGTGGTCCGGCACGAGACCCGGACCACGTTCGGGGCCTGGTTCGCCCAGCGGGTGGGATACGGCCGGGGCGGCGCCGCGCTGGCCGACCGGCACCCGGGCCGGCTGGCCCCGGTCGTGGTCAGCCGCTGGTCGGTGCCGGCCCTGCTGTGCCTGGCCGCGCGCCGGCCGGGCTGGGCCGCGGCCTGCACCGCGGCCACCGCGGCCGGTCTGTGGACCCGGCTGCCGGACGGCCCGGGCCGGGTCGAGGAGTCGGTCCGGCTGACCACGCAGGGGCTGGGCTGGACGCTGCTGGGGCTGGCCGAGGCCGCGGCCCGGCCGTGGCTGCCGGCCCTGCTGGCCGCGTCCGCGCTGTCCCGGACCGCCCGCGCCGCCACCGCGGCCGCGCTCGCGGTCCGGCTGGTCCGCACCCGGGGCAGCCGCGACCCCGGCCTGGACCCGGTGACCTGGGCCGCGCTGCGGATCGCCGACGACCTCGCGTACGGGACCGGGCTCTGGGCCGGCGCCCTCCGCCGCCGCCAGCCCGAGCCGCTGCTGCCGCGGGTGGTCTGAGCCGCGCGCCGTAGCCTGGGACCGGTGACCTCACGCTGGGCCGACCTGGACCGGCCGCCGCTGTCCGAGCGGGCGCTGCGGACGGCGCTGGTCCGGCCGGGCAGCTTCGTCACCGACCTGCGGGTGGTGGCCGAGACCGGCTCCACCAACGACGACGTCGCCGCGCTGGCCCGGGCCGGTGCGCCCGAGGGGACCGTGCTGGTGGCCGAGGCCCAGACCACCGGCCGGGGCCGGCTGGACCGGACCTGGACCTCGCCGCCGCGGGCCGGGCTCACGTTCTCGGTGCTGCTGCGCCCGGCCACGGTGCCGCTGCCCCGCCGGACCTGGCTGCCGCTGCTGGCCGGCCTGGCCGTGCACCGGGCGGTGAGCCGGCTGGGCCAGGTCGAGACCCGGCTGAAGTGGCCCAACGACCTGCTGCTGGGGGACGACCTGGGCAAGGCCGGCGGCATCCTGGCCCAGTCCGGTGGGGATGCGGTGGTCGTCGGGATCGGGCTCAACGTGACCACGCAGCGGTCGGAGCTGCCACCCGGGGCCACCTCGCTGGCGGCCGAGGCGGCCGAGTGCACGGACCGCGACCCGGTGCTGCGGGCGGTGCTGCGCGGCCTCGGCGACCTCTACCGGGGCTGGGACGGCAACCCGGCCCGGATCCGGGCCGACTACGAGGCCGCCTGCGACACCATCGGCCGCGAGGTCCGGGTCCAGCTGCCGGACGGGACCGCGCTGACCGGCACCGCCACCGGCCTGGACGATTCCGGCCGGCTGGTCGTGCGGACGGCCGCGGGCGACCGGGCCGTGTCCGCCGGAGACGTCACCCGCGTACGACCGGTGACGACGGGCTGATCGGAGACACCGGTTCGGGGGAACGCCGTGACGGCGGCCACCGGGTAAGCCATGCTTTGCCCGTGGCGTACCCGGACAGCCTCCTCGCGGACGACGAACGCGTCGTCAAGCACCTGCACCCGCACTGGATCACGCTGCTGGTCCCGACGGTGCTGCTGGTCGTGATCGTGGGGCTGGGCTCGTTCCTGGCCGCGATCGTGCCGGGCGGGAGCGCCCAGGGCATCCTGCGGATCGTCATCGCCGCGGTCGCCGTGCTGGCGGTGATCGTCGTGGTCCTGGTGCCCTACCTGCGCTGGCGCAGCACGCACTACGTGCTGACCACGCACCGGCTGATGACCCGGCTCGGCATCCTCAACCACACCGGTCGCGACGTGCCGCTGAACCGCATCAACAACGCCATGTACGAGCAGTCGTTCTGGGAGCGGATCATCAACTCCGGCACGCTGGTGGTCGAGTCGGCCGGCGAGGACGGCCAGCAGGTCTTCCGCAACATCCCGGACGCCGACCAGACCCAGCAGCTGATCAACCGGCTGGTCGAGGGCGACAACGACCGCCGCAGCCGGATCGCCGCCCGCTACGAGGCCCAGTACGAGGTCCGCTACGAGCAGAGCGGGGACGACCCGGACCAGCCCACCCGCCGGATGCAACGGCCCTAGTTTCTTGGTCGTCCCGCCGGTTGGCTAGCACGACCCTGGTCCGGGTAGGCCCCCGGGTATGGCTGACGACGGGCTGCTCGCGGGCGACTTCTACCGGTACGAACAGCTGCTGTCCGGACCGGAGCGGGAGCTGCTGCACAAGGTCCGGGGCTGGCTGACGGCCGAGGTCAAGCCGATCGCCAACGACTGCTGGAGCCGGGCCGAGTTCCCGTACGACCTGATCCCGAAGTTCGCCGAGCTCAACATCGCCGGGGTCTCGTACGACGAGGTGCCCGGGACGGCGCCGTCGGCGCTGCTGTCCGGGTTCCTGTCGCTGGAGCTGTCGCACACCGACCCGTCCTTCGGCACGTTCTACGGCGTCCACTCGGGGCTGGCGATGGGCAGCATCGCCCGCTGCGGCAGCCCGGAGCAGCGGGAGCGCTGGCTGCCGCCGATGGGCCGGATGGAGAAGATCGGCGCGTTCGCGCTGACAGAGCCGACCGGCGGGTCGGACGTGGCCGGCGGCCTGCGCACCACCGCCCGCCGGGACGGCGACGGGTGGGTGCTGGACGGGTCCAAGCGCTGGATCGGCAACGGCACGTTCTGCGACTACATGGTCGTCTGGGCCAAGGACACCGAGACCAAGAAGGTCCTGGGCTTCGTGGTCGAGAAGGACAACCCGGGGATGACCACGGCCAAGATCGAGAACAAGATGGCGCTGCGGGCGGTGCAGAACGCGGACGTCACCTTCACCGACTGCCGGGTGCCGGAGGCCGACCGGCTGCAGGAGGCGCACTCGTTCAAGGACACCGCCGACATCCTGCGCCGGACCCGGTCCGGGGTGGCCTGGTCGGCGGTCGGCGTGATGCTGGCCGCGTACGAGATCGCGCTGGCCTACTCGACCGAGCGGGAGCAGTTCGGCCGCCCGATCGCCGCGTTCCAGCTGGTGCAGGACCTCCTGGTGCGGATGCTCGGCAACGTCACGGCCTGCCTCGGCATGATGGTGCGGCTGGCCCAGCTGCAGGACGAGCAGATCTTCGCGGACGAGCACTCGGCCCTGGCCAAGGCGTACGTGACGAGCCGGATGCGGGAGACCGTGGGCTGGGCCCGGGAACTGCTGGCCGGCAACGGGATCGTGCTCGACTACGACATCGGCCGGTTCGTGGCCGACGCCGAGGCGCTCTACTCGTACGAGGGGACGCGGGAGATCAACACCCTGGTCGTGGGACGGGCCGTCACCGGTCAGAGCGCGTTCGTCTGAGCGGGGGTTAATCTCCGCGGCATGACCGCAGAGCCCGTCGCC
>DATDKW010000441.1:0-2484 GCA_036519715.1 Mycobacteriales bacterium | reverse complement strand
GGCCATGAGGGTCGGGTATCAGCGGTGACGGTCAGCCTGGCCGGAACCGTGATCAGCGAGTAGCGATGGGAGCGCGCGCGTTAGGATCTGGCCAGCGACAAGCTGCTACAGGGGCACCGCTGCGTCGGGCTGGGCGGCGCGGTCGTTGACTGCATGCGTTCGGCAGCTCAGCACCGCTGCAGGGCGTGAAGAACAGGTTCGGCTTCACCCGCAGGTCACCTCGAGCATCGCCAAGCAGCAGCTGGCCGAGCGGGACCGCCGCGCCGGCCGGTGAAGTCGCTTCAGCCTACCGGCCGGTGCGGCAGGGACCGTCCACTCTGGTCAGTCGGTCAACCGTGTTCGTGGCGAATGGTGAGCGTTCCGCGGAGTTGGATGTTGCGGGAGGAGCTTCCGACCAGCACCGCGACCTGGCCGGCGGGCATGACCCAGCGGTCCGCCTGACTGTCCCAGTACGACAGCGACAGGCGGTCCAGCGAAACCGTCACGGTGCGGCGCTCGCCCGGCCGGAGGGTGACCCGGGCGACACCGGCCAGCTGCTTGACCGGGGTCGGCAGGCTCACCGGCAGCCGTCCGACGTAGACCTGGGCGACCTCGGTGCCGGTGCGCGATCCGGTGTTGGTCACGGTGAAGCGCACCCGCGGGAGCGGTCGGTGGTGGCCGGGCAGGATGCGCAGGTGCCGGTAGCTGAAGCTGGTGTAGGACAGGCCGTAGCCGAACGGGAACAGCGGCGCGATGCGCTGCTGGTCGTACCAGCGGTAGCCGACGAAGATGCCTTCGCTGTAGTCCTCCTGGCCGTTGACGCCGGGGTAGCGCAGCGGTGAGGTCGCGGTCGGGGCGTCGGCCTCCCGGGCCGGAAAGGTCACCGGCAGCTTGCCGCCGGGCACCGCCGCGCCGACCAACAGGTCGGCGGTGGCCCGCCCGCCCTCCTGGCCGGGGTACCACATGTCGAGGATCGCCCGGACCTGCTTGACCCAGGGCATCAGCACCGGGTAGCCGCTGTTGAGCACGACCACCGTGCGGGGGTTGGCCCTGGCAACGGCCTCGATCAGCTGGTCTTGCTCGTCCGGCAGGGCGAGGGTGGGCTGGTCGACGCCCTCGGTGCCTTCCATGTAGCCGAAGACGACCGCGGTGCGGGCCCGCTTGGCGGCCGCGGCGGCCGCGGCCAAGTTGGCCTGGCGCTGCTGCGGGGTGATCCAGGCCAGCCGGATCTGCACCGGGCCGCTGCTGGCCTCGATGAACGGCGGGAAGGCTGGGATGGGCGCCGCGGTCACCGAGATCGTGTGCGGACCGGCGGTCAAGTTGAGGTGCGCGAAGGAGTTCGCCAGACCGTCGGTGGTCCGGTGCAACGTGGTGCCCAGCAGGGCCAGAATGCCGCCGCTGACGACCGGCTGGCCATCCACGGTGAGCGAGGCGCCGGTGCCGGCGGTCTGCACGGCGAGCAGGTAGTCCCCGGTGGTCGGCGCGGTCAGCGTGCCGGTCCAGGTGGCCTGGGTGCCTTCCGGCAGCGCGTTGGCGCCGACGAAGTCGATGTTCGGGTCGATCTGGGTGGCGCCGGTGACGGTGTTGGTACGCAGCAGGCCGTGCTGGCCCTGCGCCGCGTTCGGCGGGTTCGGCGGGGTCAGCGCCGAGCTGGGCACCGCCACGCCCTGCACATCCCGGCCCACCCGGAACGTGACGTGCCCGCCGGCGCCGGCCCGCTGGCGCAACGCGGTCAACGGGCTGATCTCCCGCCGGGTGACGCCGATGACCCGGGAGCTGCCGCCGCCGCCGACCAGCAGCGTGCGCGCGGTCGTCCCGATCACCGCCAGCGAGCGCAGGTCTGCCTGGCCCAGCGGGAGCGTCCCGGCCTTGTTCTTCAACAGCACCGCGCCGTCCTCGGCGATCCGGCGCGCCTGGCGGGCGTCGGCCAACTCCGGGAATGCCGGCAGCGGCCGGTTCACCACCGTGCCACCGGTCGGGGAGGCGTGGGCCAGCAGGCCGAAGCGCTTCATCGTAGTGAGGATGTGGCGCACCGCCGCGTCGAGCGCCGACACCGGCACCGCGCCGCTCTGGATCAGCGCCTTCAACTCATGGAAGTGGGTGCCGAAGAACTCGATGTCCAGCCCGGCCTCCAGCGCCGGCCCGGCGCTGTGGTTGGCGCCGTAGTCGGAGACCACAAAACCTTTGAAGCCCCACTGGTGGCGCAGGATCTCGGTCAGCAGGGTGGGGTTCTCGCAGGCGAAGTGCCCGTTGACCGAGTTGTAGGAGCACATCACCGAGCCGGTGCGGCCCTTGCGCACCGCCGCCTCGAACCCGCGCAGCTCGATCTCGTGCAACGTCCGCTCGTCGACGTTGACATTAATCGTCTGCCGCTGGTTCTCCTGGTTGTTCTCGGCGTAGTGCTTGGCGGTCGCGATCACACCCTCGCCCTGGATCCCGCGGGTCTCGGCGGTGACCAGCCGGGCCATCAGGAACGGGTCCTCACCCAGGGTCTCGAAGTTGCGG
>DATDKW010000440.1:0-11596 GCA_036519715.1 Mycobacteriales bacterium | reverse complement strand
CCGGCAGCGGCGCGTCCGCCGGCGCTTCGGGCGCGGCCGGCGGGGGCACGGAGCGGGCGCGCGCCGACGAGGCCGCGGCACGGTTCCTGCGCGGCCGGCTGGAGGCGGAGCTGGCCGCGCACGAGGCCGGCGAACCGCTGCGGGCGGTCCGGGCGCCGTTCGGGCTGGTGGCCATGGTCCGGGACAGCGTCGACCTGCTGCCCCGGTCCGGCGACGGCGACTGGGCCGCCGTCACGGCCCGGCTGGCCGCGGTCCCGGCCATGCTCGGCTCCTGGCGCCAGGCCCTCCAGCTCGGTCTGGACCGCGGCCTGCCCGGGGCCAGCCGGCAGGCGGTCGAGGCCGCCGCCCAGGCCGACCGGTACGCCACCGGCGCCACCCACGCGCCGGTCGTCGCCGCGTACGGGGACGGCCCGCTCGGCTGGCAGCTGGCCGCCGCCGCCCGGGACGCGCACTCCGCGTACGCCGACACCGCGGCCTGGCTCCGCACGGTCTACGCGCCCCGGGCGGTCGAGGCCGACGGCGTCGGGCCGGAGCGGCACGCGCTGGCCCGCCGGGCCGTGCTCGGCGCCGACCCCGACCCGGTCGAGTCGTACGAGTGGGCCTGGGCCGAGCTGCACCGGATCGAGGACGAGCTGGCGGCCGAGTCGGAGCGGGTCTCCCCCGGCGCCGGCCTGGACGCGGTGACCGCGCTGCTGGACGAGACCGACGCCGTCGACGGGGCCGAGGCCTACCGGGCCTGGCTGCAGGACCAGCACGATGCCGCGATCGAGCGCCTGGACGGCGTTCACTTCGACATCGCGCCGCCGCTGCGGACGGTGGACGCGACGCTGGCGATCGGGTCGAGCTCCGGCTCGGCCTACTACACCCCGCCGGACGAGGCCTTCACCCGCCCGGGCCGGACCTGGTGGCCGCTGGGCGACCGGGACCGGTTCGCGGTCTGGGCCGAGCAGACCACGGTCTTCCACGAGGGCGTGCCCGGCCACCACCTCCAGCTGGGCCAGGCCCGGGTGCTGGGCCAGGCGCTGTCCCGGCACCAGCGGGTCGACGGCGTCTCCGGCCACGCCGAGGGCTGGGCCCTGTACGCGGAACGGCTGGCCGACGAGCTCGGCTGGTTCGACACCCCGGGCCGGCGGCCGGGCTTGCTCAAGGGCTCGGCCCTGCGGGCGGCCCGGGTCGTCATCGACCTCGGCCTGCACCTGGACCTGCCGATCCCGCCGGCCGAGGCCCGCCGGCACGGTCCGAAGTGGACGTTCGCGGTGGCGGCCGAGGTGCTGGCCGAGCGGGGCCGGATCGCGCCGCACCGGCTGCTGCCGGAGGTGGTGCGCTACTGCGGCTGGCCGGCCCAGGCCAGCGCGTACAAGCTGGGCGAGCGGGCCTGGCTGGCGGCCCGGGACGACGCCAAGGCCCGGCTCGGCGCCGGCTTCGACCTCAAGGCCTGGCACACGGCCGCGCTCGGCCTCGGCCCGGTGCACCTCGACGACCTCCCGACCGCCCTGACCAAGGCCGCCGGCTGACGACGGCCGCGGGCTGACGGCCGGGCTGACGGCGGCCGCGGGCTGACGGCGGCCTTGCCGGCCCCGCCGGCCGCCCCTAGAAGAGGCGGGTGCTCGGGTCGTCGACGCCGCGGAGGGCGTCGTAGTCGAGGGTGACGCAGGCGATGCCCCGGTCGGCGGCCAGCACGCGGGCCTGCGGGGTGATCGACTGGGCCGCGAAGACGCCGCGGACGGGGGTCAGGACCGGGTCGCGGTTCATCAGCTCCAGGTAGCGGGTGAGCTGCTCGACCCCGTCGATCTCGCCCCGGCGCTTGATCTCGACCGCCACGGACGCCCCGGACGCGTCCCGGCACAGGATGTCGACCGGGCCGATCGCGGTCGGGTGCTCCCGGCGGACCAGCCGGTAACCCGGGCCGAGGGTGTGGATCTGCTCGGCCAGCAGCCGCTGCAGGTCGGCCTCGACGCCGTCCTTGACCAGGCCCGGATCGGTGCCGAGCTCGTGCGAGGAGTCGTGCAGCACCTCGTCCAGCGTGATCAGCAACCGCTCGCCGGCCTTGTTGGTGACCGTCCACGCGCCCGGCTCCTCCCGCAGCGTGCACGGCGGGCTCATCCAGTTCAGCGGCTTGTACGCCCGGTCGTCGGCGTGGATCGACACCGAGCCGTCGGCCTTCACCAGCAGCAGCCGCGGCGCCATCGGCAGGTGCGCGGTCAGCCGTCCGACGTAATCGACGCTGCACCGCGCCACGACGAGCCTCACGCCCCGACACGCTAGCCGACACCGAGACCCGCTTCGGTACAGGATGTGTCCGTGCACCCGGAACCCGTCACGCCCACCACACCGCGCCCGGTCCGGCGCACGGTGTTCACGCAGTCCTGGCTCGATCTCGCCTTCGTGCACTGGGCGCTGGATCCGTCCGTGGTGAAGCCGATGCTCCCAGCGGGCGTGCATCCGGACGTGCTGGACGGGACGACGCAGGTCGGGCTGGTCGCGTTCCGGATGCGCGGCATCGGGATCGGCCCCAGCCCCGGCATCCCCTGGTTCGGGTCCTTCGCGGAGACCAACGTCCGGCTCTACACCGTCGACGAGGCCGGCCACCGCGGCGTGTACTTCCTCTCCCTGGACGCCTCCCGGCTGGTGCCGGTGCTCGTCGCCCGGGCGCTGGGGGTGCCGTACCTGTGGTCGCGGATGTCCGTCACCGACACCGGGGACCGGCACGCGTACGACTGCCGGCGGCGGTGGCCGGGGCCGCGCGGGCTGACCAGCCGGCTGGTGGTCCGGGCCGGCGCGCCGGTGACCGAGCCGACCGAGCTGGAGCGGTTCGTCACCGCGCGCTGGGGACTGCACCTGGGCGGCCGCACCGGCACCGCGTACTGGCCCAACGAGCACCCGGAGTGGCCGCTGCACCGGGCCTCGCTGGAGCAGGTCGACGTCGAGCTGCTGGTCGCGGCGGGGTTGCCGCGACCGGAGGGCCCGCCGAGCAGCGTGCTGTGGTCGCCGGGCGTGCCCGTGCGGTTCGGCCCGAAGCAGGCGGTCAGGCCGGCACGGCGCTGACGGCCGGGGCCAGCGTGATGACCCGGTCGAGGCGGGTCACCTTGAGCAGCCGGGCGACCCGGGGCGAGGCGCCGCGCAGGACCAGCTCGCGGTCCTCCAGCCGGGCCCGCCGGTGCGCGCCGACCAGGACGCCGAGGCCGGTGGCGTCGAGCAGCTCGACGCCGGAGATGTCGACCACGAGCGGGCCGGAGCCGGCGCTCAGGGCCGCGTGCAGCGCGTCCCGGACCGGCCCGGCCGCGCGGGCGTCGAGCCGCCCGGCCAGCGCGATCTCGTTCGCCTGCCGCTCCGTCACCTGCATTGGCGTCTCCTCCCCCGCGGTGCGCCGGCCACCAGGAGACATCGTGCGACCCCGGGTTGATGCATATCTCCCCGAACCGTCACCAGATCGTCACCTAGCGCACAGAGCACCCTCATGCCGTACGCGTGGGGCCGAGCGGTGCGAGACTGGTGCCGTGCCCGTGGACGGCGTCAACAGCGCCCACTTCGCCGTCGGTCCGGTGGTCGCCATCGTGGTCGTCGCGGTGCTGGCCGGGCTGAGCAAGTGGATCTTCGGCTCCGGGGGGAAGCGGACGGCCGCCCGCACGCTGGTGTCGCCGGGCGTCCAGATCGACACCGGGCTGCTGCGGTCGGTCGCGGAGCTGCCGGACCGGAGCGCGGCCGGACCGGTGCGCGCGATGCTGTCGGACGCCGGCATCCGGTCGACCGTCGGCGTGCGCGGCGACGGCCGGGTGCAGGTGCTGGTCTTCCCGGACGACGAGGACCGCGCCCGCCGCCTGCTCTCCCCCGCCGGCCCCGCCTGACCCCCGCCGGCCGCGGGCGGTGGCGGTGCCCGGGCGGCCGGGCCCGGCTAGGGTCGGGGCATGGCCGTGCACCTCACCCGCATCTACACGAAGACCGGCGACAGCGGGACGACCGCGCTCGGGGACATGAGCCGGGTCTCCAAGACCGACCCGCGACTGGCGGCGTACGCGGACGTCGACGAGGCCAACTCCGCCATCGGCGTCGCGCTCGCGCTGGGCAACCTGCCCGCGCCGGTGGTCGCCGTCCTGCACGACGTACAGAACGACCTGTTCGACGTCGGCGCCGACCTCTGCGTGCCGGTGGTCGCCGCGCCCGAGTTCCCGCCCCTGCGCGTCACCGACGCGCAGGTCGAGCGGCTGGAGCGGGCCTGCGACGAGTTCAACGAGGGGCTGGCCAAGCTGGACAGCTTCCTGCTCCCGGGCGGCACGCCCGGGGCGGCGCTGCTGCACCAGGCCCGTACGGTGGTCCGGCGGGCCGAGCGCAGCACCTGGGCCCTGCTCGAGGCCGACCCGGACCGCACCGGCCAGGTGCCGGCCCGCTACCTCAACCGGCTCTCGGACCTGCTGTTCATCCTGGCCCGGGCGGCCAACCCGGACGGCGACGTGCTCTGGACCCCGGGCGCGAACCGGTAGTCAGCTGGCGGCGTAGCCCGGGACCGCGAAGCCGGGCGGCGCCGACTCCAGCCAGGACATGAACCCGGTGACCGCGCCGGAGCTCATCGCCACCTGCACCGGCCCGTCGTCGTCCTGGCACTCCACGATCACGGCGCCGGCCTGGACCGCCCACGACTCCGCACCGGAGGGCTGGCGGCGCCCGATCACCTGCAGCTCGCGCCGCGACAGCGTCCGGGCCGGCTTCACGGTCAGCGCGAACAGCCGATACCACTGCAGGTCTTCGCCGGTGTAGCGGCCGACGCCGAGCGCCCAGCCGCCACCGATCCGGCCGAACCGGGTGCGCAGGCTCATGTCGATGGATCCGGCCGGGCGCAGCAGCACCCGGCGGCGCAGCGAGAGGACCACCAGCAGGAGCCCGACCAACGCCACGACGACGGCGACGGCCAGCGCGACCTCCACCGCCATCGTGCTACACGGACTGGCCGGCGGCGCGCAGCCGGGACATCGCCCGGCTCGCCGCGGCCGCTGCCTCGTCGTCGTCCTCGCCCGCCGACCGCGCCCGCTCCAGCGCCTGCTGGGCGCGGGCGACGTCGATCTCGCCGGCCTGCTCGGCGATCTCGGCCAGGATGGAGACACCGTCCTCGGTGACCGACAGGAACCCGCCGTGCACCGCGAAGGTCAGCTCCTCGCCGCCCTCCTGCTGGATGCGCACCACCCCACCGGGGGCCAGCTCGCCCAGCAGCGGAGCGTGCCCGGGCAGGACGCCGAGCTCACCCTCCGTGGTCCTCGCGATGATCATCGTCGCGTCACCGGACCACAGCAGGCGCTCGACCGATACGAGCTCGACGTGCACCGTTGCCACGCGGATCTCCTTCACCGTTCGGAGTCCTCCGCAGTCTAGCGAGGTCCCGCGGGGCCCTGGCCAGCGGACTCCGGCAATGCCGGGCCGGCCGGCCCGGACACCCCGGGGGCGGGATCCTGGGGCGGTCCCGGCCGGTCGCGTACGGTGATCGGGTGGCCGATCGTCCGTACGTGCTGCTGAGCGCGGCGGTCTCGCTGGACGGCGCGCTGGACGACCGCACGGACGGACGGCTGATCCTGTCCGGGCCCGAGGACCTGGACGCCGTGGACGAGCTGCGGGCCGGCTGCGACGCGATCCTGGTCGGCGCGGGCACGGTCCGGGCCGACGACCCGCGGCTGCTGGTCCGCTCCCCCGCGCGGCGGGCGGCCCGGGTGGCGCGGGGGCTGCCGGAGACGCCGCTGCGGGTCGTGCTGAGCCGTGGTGTGCTGGACCCGGGCGCGGCCGTCCTCACCGGCGGGCCGCCGCCGCTGGTCCTCGGCGGCGAGCCGGCCGGCGTGCTGGCCGAGCTGTCCGCCCGCGGGGTGGGCCGGCTGCTGGTCGAGGGAGGTGCGAGCGTGCTCACCGCGATGCTGGCGGCCGGGCTGGCCGACGAGCTGCGGCTGGCGGTCGCCCCGGTCTTCGTCGGCGACCCGGCCGCGCCCCGCCTGCTCGGCCCGGCCGGTACGGAGCGGGCCCGGCTGCTCGGCGTCGAGGCGGTCGGCGACACGGCGGTGGTCCGCTATGGCTTCTGACCAGCCGGCCGACCGGGAACCCGGCCGGCCCGCCGACCGGCGCGACGACCGCGGGCTCGGCCGGCCGACAGACCGGGAACCCGACCTGCTGGCCGAGGCGGTCGAGCTGTCCCGCCGCTGCCCGCCCAGCCCGGGGGCGTACGCGGTCGGCGTCGTGCTCGTCGCCGGCGGCACCCGGGTCGAGGGCTGGTCCCGCCGGACCGGCCCGCAGGACCACGCCGAGGAGGTCGCGCTGGCCGCGCTGGCCGCGACCGGCACCGACCCGGCCGGCGGCACCCTGTACAGCTCGCTGGAGCCGTGCTCGGACCGCCGCTCCGACCGGCCGACCTGCACCGAGCTGATCGTGGCGGCCGGCATCGCCCGGGTCGTGTTCGCGCTGCGGGAGCCGCCGCTGTTCGCCGACTGCGAGGGCGCCGAGCTGCTGGCCGCGGCCGGGATCGAGGTGGTCGAGCGGCCGGAGCTGGCCGCCGCCGTCCTGGAGATCAACGCGCGGCTGTTAGACCGGGACGCGGGCTAGCAACCTCCGGGGACCGTCCGGTGTCCAGACTGACACCCGGACGAGGAGGACACGTGCTCGACGCCAGCGAGGCCGGCTTCACCGAGTTCGTCCGCGCCAGATCGACGGCGCTGCTGCGCACCGCCGTGCTGCTGGCCGGCGGTGACCGCGGGCACGCCGAGGACCTGGTCCAGGGCGTGCTGGAGCGGATGTACGTCCGCTGGGACCGGATCGACGGCCCCCCGGAGGCGTACGCGCGGCGGGCGCTGACCCACGCCGCGGTCAACCGCTGGCGGACCCGGCGCCGCCGGCCCGAGCTGCCGCTGCTGACCGGGGGCGGCGGCACCGGGACCGACACCGCCGGCCGCGACCCGGCCGCGACCGTCGACCTGCGGGACGTGCTCGTCCGGGCGCTGCTCACGCTGCCGCCCCGGCAGCGGGCCGTGCTGGTGCTGCGCTTCCTCGACGACCTGCCCGAGGAGGAGGTCGCGCGGGCGCTGGGCTGCTCGGTCGGCACGGTGAAGAGCCAGACGTCCCGGGGCCTGGCCCGGCTCCGGGACCGCTCCGGCCACCTCGATCTCAGCAACACGACAGGAGGCACCCGATGAGCCCGGCCTTGGAGGACGACCTGCGCGCCGCGCTGCGGGCGTACACGGCGGAGGTTGACGCGCCCGACCTGACCGCCACGGTCCGGCGCGGGGCGGCCCGGCGCCGGCGGCGCCGCCGGCTCACGCTGGCGGCGGCACCGGTCCTGACCGTCGCGGTGGTGGCGGCGGCGGTGCTGCTGGTGCCGCGGTGGACGTACTCGCCGCAGGACCTCGCGGCCGCGACGGCATCGCTGCCCGCCGCCGACCGTGACCTGCTCACCCGCCCGACCGGCGGCGACCTGGCCGACGACAGCGGTTACCTGGCCGCGGTGGAGAAGGCCTGGGCCCGCAGCCACCGCTCCTCGGCCAACTCCGACCGGGGGATCTTCGACCACCTGCTCGGGTCGCCGCACGTGGTCTGGGCCGGCCGCACCCCGGCCGGACCGGCCGCGGTGGTCGTGCAGCTGTCCGACCTGCGCAAGCACGAGAACGTCGAGCTGACCCGGGAGGGCGTGGCCGTGCTGTGGGGCTTCGCCGGGCCGGGCCGGGACGGCGCGCCCAGGGTGGTGGCCGACGGCTACCCGGTGCCGGGCGCACCCGACCTGGAGGGGGCCTTCATCGATCCCGGCCGCAGGGTGGTCCTGGTGATCGACAAGGGCAACGCGGGCGAGGAGGTGTCCTGGGGGCTGTCGTTCAGCCGGACGGAGAAGGTGGCCCGGCGCTGGACCCCGGTGCGCTGGGACGACGGCGCGGCGGTGCTGACGGCTCCGGCCGGCAGCCGGCCGGCCCAGGCCCGGCTGCGGTTCCGCGGCGGCGACGCCGAGGTCGGCAACACCTCCGACGACCCGCGTGCGGACGACCTGAACTACGGCGACCCGCGGCAGCAGTGGCAGGTGGCCGACAACTGGGCCCTGTTCCCGGTCGGCACCGACCCGGCGCGGGCCTGGAACGGCACGTTGCCCGACGGCTACGGCGCCCAGCACGCGTGGGAGGCCGACCTCGCCGGCTGGTATCCCACCCGGTGGCCCGACGTCCAGCAGACCGGCACCAGCCTCTGGTACGCGGCCGGCACCACCGCCGACGGCCGCCGGCTGGTCGCCGGTGAGCTGATGCTCGACAACTACCCGCCCCGGGTCTACGCCGCGCTCCGCGGCCCGGGGACGCGGCCGGCGATCGTGTCCGGCCCGACGTACCCGGGTCAGGCGGTGCCGATCCGGCTCGAGCTGCCGGACGCACAGGGCCGGCTGGTCGCGGCCAAGGGGAAGACGTTCGCCTGGACCGAGGACGGCGTGGCCCGCACCGCCCGGGACGCCGCCCTGATCCCGGACGGCGTCACCGACGCCACCGCCGACGGCACCCCGATCCCGCCGGACTGACCGACGGTCCACAATGGACCGACACGGCGAGGGCCGGTCCCCCGGCAGGGGCCGGCCCTCGACCGTACGGACCTAGCGGTTGAGCTCCTTCGCCTTCTTCTCCACGTCCTCGATCCCGCCGCACAGGAAGAACGCCTGCTCGGGCAGGTGGTCGTAGTCGCCGCGGGTCAGCGCCTGGAACGACTCGATGGTCTCCGACAGCGGCACGACCGAACCCGGCTGGCCGGTGAACTGCTCGGCCACCAGCAGGTTCTGGGACAGGAAGCGCTGGATCCGGCGGGCCCGGCCGACCAGGACCCGGTCCTCCTCGGACAGCTCGTCGATGCCGAGGATGGCGATGATGTCCTGCAGCTCGTTGTAGCGCTGCAGGATCCGCTTGACCTCCTGCGCCACCTGGTAGTGGTCGTTGCCGATGTACTGCGGGTCGAGGATCCGCGAGGTCGAGTCCAGCGGGTCCACGGCCGGGTAGATGCCCAGCTCCGAGATCGGCCGGGACAGGGTCGTGGTCGCGTCGAGGTGCGCGAACACGGTGTGCGGGGCCGGGTCGGTGATGTCGTCGGCCGGGACGTAGATCGCCTGCATCGAGGTGATCGAGTGGCCCCGGGTCGAGGTGATCCGCTCCTGCAGCACGCCCATCTCGTCCGCCAGCGTGGGCTGGTAGCCCACCGCGGACGGCATCCGGCCGAGCAGCGTCGACACCTCGGAGCCGGCCTGGGTGAACCGGAAGATGTTGTCGATGAACAGCAGCACGTCCTGGTTCTGCACGTCCCGGAAGTACTCCGCCATGGTCAGCGCGGACAGGCCGACCCGCAGCCGGGTGCCCGGCGGCTCGTCCATCTGACCGAAGACCAGCGCGGTCTGGTTGATGACGCCGGACTCGGTCATCTCCAGGAACAGGTCGTTGCCCTCGCGGGTGCGCTCGCCGACGCCGGCGAACACCGACACGCCGCCGAACTCCTGGGCGACCCGGCGGATCATCTCCTGGATCAGCACCGTCTTGCCCACGCCGGCCCCGCCGAACAGGCCGATCTTGCCGCCGGCCACGTACGGGGTGAGCAGGTCGATGACCTTGATGCCGGTCTCCAGCATCTCGGTCTTGCCCTCGAGCTGGTCGAACGGCGGGGCCGAGCGGTGGATCGGCCAGGTCTCCCCGGCCCGGAAGTCCGGGTCGTCCAGGCAGCGGCCGAGCGCGTTGAACACGTGCCCCTTGACCTGGTCGCCGACCGGCACCTCGATGGCGTGGCCGCTGTCGCGGACGTCGGACCCGCGGACCAGCCCGTCCGTCGGCTGCATGGCGATGGCGCGCACCATGTTGTCGCCGATGTGCTGGGCCACCTCGAGGGTGAGCTGCTTGTTGAGCGGGTTGCCCTGGCCGAGGTCGATCTCGGCGTACATCGCGTTGTTCAGCTCCGGCATCTCGCCCCGGCCGAACTCGACGTCGACGACCGGGCCGGTGACCCGGACGACGCGGCCGGTGCCGAGCGCCGTCTCCCTGGATTCGTCTACCGCGGTCATGACCTCTCGCTCCCTGCCGAGGCGAGCGCGTCCGCGCCGCCCACGATCTCGCTGATCTCCTGGGTGATACCCGCCTGCCGGGCCTGGTTGGCCTCGCGGGTGTAGGTCTTGATGAGCTCCTCGGCGTTGTCCGTCGCCGACTTCATCGCCCGCCGCCGGGACGCCGACTCCGAGGCCGCCGACTCCAGCAGGGCGGCATAGATCCGGGCGTTGACGTACTTCGGCAGCAGCGCGCCGAGCAGCTCGGTCGGCTCCGGCTCGAACTCGTACGCCGGGAGGTAGCCCTCGGGGGCCTCCTCCTCGCTCTCCTCCACCACCAGCGGGGCGATCCGCTTGGCGGTCGGGTTCTGGCTGAGCATCGACTTGAACTCGGTGTAGACGATGTGGATCTCGTCCACGCCGACCACGCCGTCCTGGCCGCCGGCCTCGCCGGTGTCGTCCAAGCCGGCCAGGAACGACTGCACCAGCGTGGAGCCGACCTCGCGGGCGTCGGTGAATGCCGGCTGCTCGGAGAACCCGGTCCACTCCCGGGCGACCTCGCGGCCGCGGAAGCGGTAGTAGGCCGAGCCCTTGCGCCCGATGACGTAGCGGACCGGCTCCTTGCCCTCCTCGCGCAGCAGCGACTCCAGCCCGTTGGCCGTACGCAGCGCGTTGGAGCTGTAGGCCCCGGCCAGCCCGCGGTCGCTGGTGATCACCAGGACCGCGGCCCGGCGCGGGTTCTCCCGCTCGGACAGCAGCGGGTGGTCGGTGTTGGAGTTGGACGCGAGCGCGGACAGCGCCCGGGTCAGCTCGTTGACGTACGGCAGCGACGCCTGCACCCGCTGCTGGGCCTTGGCGATGCGGGACGTGGCGACGAGCTCCATCGCCTTGGTGATCTGCTTGGTCTGGGTGACCGCGCGGATGCGCCGGCGCAGGACCCGCAGGGAACCGGGCACGGGCTCAGCCCTGGTTCCGGGTCGGCTGCGGCTGCCTGTAGCGGGTGACCTTCTCCTGGCCGACCTGGTCGGAGTCCATCGCCTCGACCTCGGGCTCGTTGACGATCAGCTGCTTGCCCTCGGAGGTCTGGAACTCGTTCTTGAACGAGCTGATCGCCCCCTTGAGCGCCTCGATCGTGTCGTCCTCGAGCCTGCCGGTCTGCAGGATGGCGTCGTAGATGCCCCTGTGCTCGCGCCCGACGTAGTCGAGGAACTCGGCCTCGAACTTGCGGATGTCGGAGACCGGGACGACGTCGAGCTCGCCGTTGGTGCCGGCCCAGATCGACACGACCTCGTGCTCGACCGGGAACGGCGAGTATTGCGGCTGCTTGAGCAGCTCCACCAGCCGGGAGCCGCGGGCCAGCTGGTCCTGCGACGCCTGGTCGAGGTCGGAGCCGAACGCGGAGAACGCCTCCAGCTCCCGGTATTGGGCCAGGTTGAGCCGCAGCGACCCGGCGACCGTCTTCATCGCCTTGATCTGGGCGTTGCCGCCGACCCGGGACACCGAGACGCCGACGTTGATGGCCGGGCGGACACCGGAGTTGAACAGCCCGGTCTCCAGGAAGATCTGCCCGTCGGTGATCGAGATGACGTT
>DATDKW010000439.1:0-2865 GCA_036519715.1 Mycobacteriales bacterium | reverse complement strand
TGCACGTTAACCACCCGGCCGCTGGACGCCGGCCCGTACACGTTCCTCGCCGCCGACGCGCTGGTGCTCAAGGTCCGCGAGGGCGGCCGGGTGGTTAACGTGCACGCCCAGCTGGCCACCGGGGTCAACGGCGACGGGCACCGGGAGATCCTCGGCCTGCAGACCTCCTGGGCCGAGGACGGCGCGGGCTGGCTCGGCTTCTTCCGGGACCTGACCGCCCGCGGGCTGACCGGCGTCGCGCTGGTCACCTCCGACGCCCACCGCGGGCTGGTCGACGCCATCGGCGCGACCCTGCCCGGCGCCGCCTGGCAACGCTGCCGGACCCCCTACGCGGCCAACCTGATGGCTGCCACCCCGAAGGCGTCCTGGCCCTGGGTGCGGGCCCTGCTGCACTCGGTCTACGACCAACCCGACGCCGGCGCCGTGCACGCCCAGTTCGACCGCGTCCTGGATGCGCTGGCCGGCAAACTCCCAGCCGTCGCCGAACACCTCGACACCGCCCGGACCGACGTGCTGGCCTTCACCGCCTTCCCGAAAGAGGTCTGGCGGCAGATCTGGTCGAACAACCCCGTGCGCCACGAGGCGCCGCAGTGCCGTGGGGAGGTGGAAGACCTTCCCCGTCGGGCTGTCGCAGCAGCCTGACGAAGCTGGGGGCAGTCCGAGCCCGGAGGTGCGGGTGAGGGCGGGAGCAGCCCCGACAACGACGGGACGGGTCGGCACTGTCAGACGGCCCGGGTCCGGCAAGCGAGACGGAGAGGCGTACGAGTGCAGGAACCAGTGGTGGAACCCCCGAAAGTGGAACGTCGGCTCGAACCTGACGGATCTGGGCCGGTCAGCGGTGCACGCCGCAGCCAGGTTGCTGCGGCGACTTCGGGTCGGTCTTGGGTTGGCCGGCTCGAAGGCCACGATGAAGTGCTGCGGGGTAGTCGTGGCGAGGCCGCCGGGGAAGAGCTGGGCGCCGATCCCGTCGAACGGACTGTGGTGAACGTGGGAACCATTCCGCGGCCGCCCGCGCAGCCGGCCATCCAGGTCGGGTGCGGGCAGGTTCACGCTCGGCTGAGCGCCGCGGGGTGGGACGGAGCCGCCGTAGTAGTCCGAGGCCGGGAGAGCCGGTCACATGGCCAAGGGCGGCAGCGAGTTCGCAGTGGCAGGACTGGAAGGTCAGGAGGTCGCCGGTGAACACCGGCGCACCGTGGCCGTCGCCGGCTCAGCCTGAACCTGAATCCACCGCGGAAGTGCGCCGGTGATGGCGGGTCGTGACGTACGAATGCCCTGCTGAGCAGGGAGGATGTGGCTTGTCGAAGGTCACAACCGTCTGCACAGAAGGGCATCCGCTGGATGCGACTATCTCATGCTCGCCGCGCGGTGTCGGTGCGGTTCGATGATCCGAACCTGGTGTCGTGCGTCGGGCTGACTGCGGTGCTGGCGCTGGCTGCCCGGTGCGGACTCGGCGGCCTGGTCGCTGACCAGGTTCGGATCACCGCGAAGGGCGGCGCGAACGCCGCCGCGAAGGTTCTCGCGCTGGTGGCGGGGATGGTCGCCGGTGCCGACTCCATCGAGGACATGGATCTGTTGCGGCACGGCGGGATGGGCCGGCTGTTTGACGACGTCCGCGCGCCCTCGACGTTGGGGACGTTCCTCCGCTGTTTCACCTTCGGTCACGTCCGCCAGCTCGACGCGGTCGCCGCCCGGTTCCTGCCCCGGCTGGCCGCGGCGACGCCGTTGCTGCCCGGGGTCGAGCAGGTGGCATTCGTCGATCTCGACGACACGGTGAAGGCGACCTACGGCTACGCCAAGCAGGGCGCCGGCCGCGGCTACACCGGCGTCAACGGGCTCAACGCCCTGCTGGCCACTATCTGCACACCGTTGTCCGCGCCCGTGATCGCTGCCAGCAGACTGCGGAGCGGTTCAACGAACTCGGTCCGCGGCGCGGCGAAGCTGCTCGCCGACGCCCTCGCGACCGCGCGGCGCGCCGGGGTGGGCGGGCTGCTGATCGTGCGCGCGGACTCGGCCTACTACTGCCGGGACATCATCGCCGCCGCCCGCCGGGCCGGAGCCTGTTTCTCCGTCACCGCCCGGCAAACGCCCACCGTAATCCGCGCAATCACCGGGATCGCCGAGCAGGCGTGGACGCCGATCCACTACCCCACCGCCGTCTTCGACGACGACGAGCAACGCTGGATCTCCGACGCCGAGGTCGCCGAAGTCGCCTTCACCGCGTTCACCGGCCGGCGGCGGGCCGAGCACATCACCGCCCGGCTGATCGTGCGCCGAGTCCGCCGGCTCAACCCCGCCACCGTGCCCGCCGGGCAGGCGCAGATCTTCGCCGTCCACCGCTACCACGCGGTGTTCACCGACAGCCCCGAACCGATGCTGGCCGCCGAAGCCACCCACCGCGACCACGCCATCATCGAACAGGTCATCGCCGACCTGAAGAACTCCGCGCTGGCGCACCTACCGTCCGGGGTGTTCACCGCGAACGCCGCCTGGCTGGTCTGCGCGACGGTCGCGTTCAACCTCACCCGCGCCGCCGGCGCGCTCGCCTCGGCCCGCCACGCCCGCGCCCGGACCGGCACCATCCGCACCCAACTGATCCACACCCCGGCCCGGATCGCCCGCTCAGCCGGCCGCCTGCTCCTGCACCTGCCGACCAACTGGCCCTGGCAACCCGGCCTCGACGAACTGTTCGCCCGCGCCCTGCACGACCCCCTCCCCACCGCAGCCTAACCACCCGCGCCGACGGCGCCCGACCGGAGACCACAGTGGACAGCCGGACAGACCGGCCAACCCGACACGCCCGGATCGCTCCACCACCCACAACAGATCAATCGCATCGCCCCGCCCGCCGCACGGTGGATCCAGGCT
>DATDKW010000438.1:0-4738 GCA_036519715.1 Mycobacteriales bacterium | reverse complement strand
GCTGCCGTTCTGGCTGCCGCTGGCCCTGGCCGGCTTCCCGCCGTGGGCGATCCTGCTGCAGCAGTCGATCAGCCTGCTCTACCAGTTCTTCCTGCACACCGAGCGGGTGGACAAGCTCTGGCGGCCGGTCGAGTGGGTGCTCAACACCCCGTCCCACCACCGCGTGCACCACGGGTCCAACGCCGGCTACCTGGACCGCAACTACGGCGGCATGCTCATCGTCTGGGACCGGCTGTTCGGCAGCTTCCAGCCCGAGGGCGAGCGGGTCGTGTACGGGCTGACCAAGAACATCAGCACGTACAACCCGGTGCGGGTGGCGTTCGCGGAGTTCTCGGCGATCGCGCACGACGTCCGGTCGGCGGACCGCTGGCGGGACCGGCTCGGGTACGTGGTCCGGCACCCGGGCTGGGCGCCGGCCTGACCGGCGCCGGCCCCGCAGCTAGGAGGCGCCGAGGCGGCGCAGCTCCCGGGGCAGGGCGAAGAACTGGTGCTCCTGCACCGCGGTGACCGGCTCGACCTCGCCGTACCCGCGCTCGGCCAGCCAGGCCAGCACGTCGGTGACGAGGATCTCCGGCACCGAGGCGCCGCTGGACAGCCCGACCGTGGTCACGCCGTCGAGCCAGGCCTCGTCGATGGCGGTGGCGTCCTCGACCAGGTGGGCGTCGCGGGCGCCGTGGTCGAGCGCGACCTCGACCATCCGGACCGAGTTGGACGAGTTGGCCGAGCCGACGACGAGGAACAGGTCGGCCCGGGGGCCGATCGCCTTGACCGCGGCCTGCCGGTTCTGGGTGGCGTAGCAGATGTCGTCCGACGGCGGCGAGTGCAGGGCCGGGAACCGCTCCCCCAGCGCCTTGACCGTCTCCAGCGTCTCGTCCACCGACAGCGTGGTCTGGGACAGCCAGACGACCTTGTCGGGATCGTCCAGCTGGACGTCGGCCGCGCCGGCCGGGCCGTCGACCAGGGTGGTCACCGCGGGGGCCTCGCCGGCGGTGCCGACGACCTCCTCGTGCCCCTCGTGCCCGATGAGCAGGATCTGGTAGCCCTCCCGGGCGAACCGGCGGGCCTCGTTGTGGACCTTGGTCACCAGCGGGCAGGTCGCGTCGATGGTGCGCAGGTTGCGGGCCGCGGCCTCCTCGTGCACGACCGGGGCCACCCCGTGTGCGGAGAAGACCACGGTGGCGCCCTCCGGCACTTCGTCGGTCTCGTCCACGAAGATCGCACCCCGCGACTCCAGCGCCCGGACCACGTGCGTGTTGTGCACGATCTGCTTCCGTACGTAGATCGGGGCGCCTTCCAGCTCGAGGATCCGCTCGACCGTCTGGACGGCCCGGTCGACGCCCGCGCAGTAGCCGCGCGGGGTGGCGAGCAGGACCTTCTTGGTGCCGGGCGAGATCATGCCTCCGATGGTACGAGCGTCCGGGCCCGAGATGGGGCACGCTGTTGCCATGAGCACGCCGATCCCGCCGCCGCTGCGCGCCGCCGCCGGGCTGGCCGCGCTGGCCATCGACAACGCGCGCAAGGCGCCCCAGCAACTCCTCGGCCTGCCGGTGCTCGCGGTCAGCGCCGCGCTGCAGGCCTCCCTCAAGGTCCAGCAGACGTACGCCGGGCTGGTGGCCCGGGGTGACGAGGTGCTGGGTCAGCTGCGCGGCCAGCAGGACGCGCCCTGGGCCCGCTTCGACGAGGACGAGACGCCGGCCGAGGCGCCGGCCGCGGCGCCGGCCGGGTTCCCGCCCGCGTCCGCGTTCGACGCCGTCCCCGACCCGGGCCCGGAGACCGAGGTGATCCTCGGCGACGACGCGGCGCTGATCGACGAGGTCGACCGGGACCTCGACCCGGACACCGACCCCGACGTGGTCTCGCTGGCCGACGCGGTCGAGAGCCTGGCCGAGCAGGCCGAGGCCGACGACGTCAACGTGCTGGGCGAGACCGAGGAGGACGAGGAGGCGGCCGCGGACGCGGCGCTGGCCGACTCCGGGGTCGAGGTGGTCCCGTTCGACCTCGACCGGCGGGGCCCGGACCGGTCCAACGGGCAGACCCCCCTGACCGAGCCGGGCGTCGACCTGCCCGCCGACGGGCTGGCGCTCACGGCCGACGCGTCCGCCGCCGAGGCCGCGCTGGCCGCCGACAGCGCGCTGGACGGCTACCTCGCGGTCGACCCGCCGGTCGCCGGCTACGACGACCTGTCCATCCCGCAGCTGCGCGGGCGGCTGCGGTCGCTGTCGGTGGAGCAGGTCGAGGCGCTGCTCGGCTACGAGCGGGCCAACCGGGCCCGCCCGCCGTACCTGACCATGCTGGAGAACCGGCTGACCACCTTGCGGTCCCGCTGAGTGGGCGGTCTCTGAGTGGGCGGCCCGACCAGCGCGGAGCAGCCGTGGCCGGTCCGCACGGTGGCGATGAAGATCGCCGAGTGGGTGGCCCGGCTCGGTGAGGTCTGGGTCGAGGGGCAGGTCACCCAGCTCAACCGGCGGGGCACGGCGACCGCGTTCCTGACCCTGCGCGACCCGGCCGCGGACGTGTCGGTGTCGGTGACCTGCCGCGGCGAGGTGCTGGACGGCATCGTGGTGGCCGAGGGGGCTCGGGTGGTGGTCCGGGCCCGGCCCGACTACTACGTCGGCCGGGGCACGCTGACCCTGCGGGCGACCGAGATCCGCCCGGTCGGCGTGGGCGAGCTGCTGGCCCGGCTGGAGCGCCTGAAGCGGATCCTGTACGCGGAGGGCCTGTTCGCGCCCGACCGCAAGCGGCCGCTGCCCTTCCTCCCGCACAAGGTCGGGCTGATCACCGGGAGGGCCTCGGCGGCCGAGCGGGATGTGCTGGAGAACGCGCGGCGGCGCTGGCCGGCGGTGGCGTTCCGGGTCGAGGGCGTGCCGGTGCAGGGGGTCAACGCGGTGCCGGCCATGGTGGACGCGCTGCACCGGCTCGACCACGACGCCGACGTGGACGTGATCGTCATCGCCCGCGGCGGCGGCTCGGTCGAGGACCTGCTGCCGTTCAGCGACGAGGCGCTGATCCGGGCGGTGGCCGCGGTCCGGACCCCGGTGGTGAGCGCGATCGGGCACGAGCCGGACTCGCCGCTGCTGGACCTGGTCGCCGACGTGCGCTGCTCGACGCCGACCGACGCCGGCAAGCGGATCGTCCCGGACGTGGCCGAGGAACTGTCCCGGGTGGACACCCTGCGCCAGCGGGGCCGGCGGGTGCTGGGCAACCGGGTCGACCGGGGGCTGGCCGAGCTGGACGGGGCCCGCCGGTCCGGGCGGCGCATCGTCACCCACGCCCTGGACGTATCGATGTCCACTGTGGACGGGCTGCGGTCGCGGGCCCGGCGGACGGTGCTGGCCGGGCTGGCGGCGGCGGAGGCGGACCTGGCCCACTCCCGGGCCCGGGTGGCGGCGCTGTCGCCGGCCGCGACCCTGGACCGCGGGTACGCGGTGGTGCAGGCGGCCGACGGGACCGTGGTCCGCGATCCGGACCAGGTCCGGGACGGGGACCCGCTCCGGGTCCGGGTGGCCGGCGGCGAGCTGCCGGCCGTGTCGGGCAGCCCGGCCGGGGGCGGGGCGCCGGAGGCCGGCGGGCCGCCGGAGGTCGGCGGGCCGCCGGAGGTCGGCGGCGCGCCGGTTGGCGGGGCGCCGGAGGTCGGCGGGCCGGCGGAGGTGGCGGCGGGCCGGCAGCGGGCGCGTCCGGCCGCGCGGACCGGCCGGACCGCGACGCGGCCGGAGGAGACGCCGGCGGCCCGGTAGCGTCATGTCCGTGGAGGCCGAGTCGCTGGGTTACGAGCAGGCACGCGAGGAGCTGGCCGAGGTCGTCCGGCGGCTGGAGGCCGGCGGGCTCAGCCTGGAGGAGTCGCTCGCGCTGTGGGAGCGCGGCGAGAAGCTGGCCGACGTGTGCGCCCAGTGGCTGGAGGGCGCGCGCAAGCGGCTGGACGCCGCCCTAGGCCTGGGGCAGCCGGACTGAGGCGGCCAGCGTGGCCAGGTCGGTCCCGGACGCGTCCCCGGTGACCAGCACCCCGGCCTTGCCGACCGTGCCCACCAGCACCTGCTCGCCGCGCGGGTTGCGGTAGGTGTCCCAGCGGGCCGTGCCGACGATCACGTCGCTGTCCTTGGTCGCGCCGGGTTCGGTCTGGTCCAGCAGCGCGGTCGCGGTCCGGTCACCCACCACGACCTCGGCGAAGTGGTCGTCCTCGGTCAGGTAGCCGATGGTCAGGGTGACCGGAGACCGCTTGGGCTGGTCGGCCTGGCTCGGGTCGGCGTTGGGGGCGTCGACGGACGAGCTGGTCGGGCGCCAGGTGCCGGGCAGCGGCCCGGGCGCGGGCAGGGGCACCGGCGAGATGCGCTGCGCGTACGCCACGTCCGGGGCCGGGTCGACCGAGGGCACCGGCGAGGCCGAGCCGCGCTGCCACAGGACCAGCAGCGAGACGACCACGATGATCGGGACCAGCGACCAGAGCAGGCCGGTGAACGACCGGCCCGGGCCGCGCCGCCGCGCCGTCGCGACCTCGCTCTGCGTACTCACGCGGTTCATTGTCCTCCCCCGCGGGTCTGCGAGGATGCGGGAGTCGTCCCGCACCTCCGGAGGCCGCAGTGACCGATGTCCCGCCCGCGCTCGCCGTCCACCGGGAGGCACCGGACCGCAACCTGGCGCTGGAGCTGGTCCGGGTCACCGAGGCGGCGGCGATGGCGGCCGGGCGCTGGGTCGGCCGCGGCGACAAGAACGGCGGCGACGGCGCGGCCGTGGACGCCATGCG
>DATDKW010000437.1:0-5633 GCA_036519715.1 Mycobacteriales bacterium | reverse complement strand
CCCTCGGTGAGGATCACCACCAGCGCGGCCAGCCCCAGGGTCTGGGCCAGCGCGGCGTCGTCGAAGCGCAGCCCCAGCCCGGCCTCGCCGATCGCCACCCCGATGCCGAGGTAGAGCAGCAGGCTGGGCAGCCCGAGCCGGGTGGAGAGCCGGACCGCGACCACGCCGATCAGCACGACGGCGGCGCCGGCCAGCGCGACGACCTCCAGGGGGACCCCGGCGACCTCCGCCCCGTCCGCCGCCAGCAGGACCGTCACTTGACCATGATCCCAGGTAATGCGGTGGGAGCGGGCGCACGGAGACCGCTACCCTGGATCCCGACAGGCGTCGATGGGGACGAGTAGGGCCGGACGCAGCCAGCAGCGACCCGGGGGCGGTGGAAGCCCGGGGGCCTGGCCGGCACGAAGATCACCCCGGAGCTCCGGAAGAAACGCGTCGCGGCGCGGAGTAGAACCGGCGAGCAGGGCAAGAGCGGGGTGTCCGGACGGACACCCAAGGAGGGTGGTACCGCGGGCCCACGGGCTCGTCCCTCCATCGGAGTCTCGATGGAGGAAGGAAGGACATGCCGCTCACGCCGCTGCCGGCCCACGTAGACCTGCCGAAGCTCGAGCACGAGGTGCTCGACCGGTGGCGGGACACCAAGGTCTTCGAGCGCAGCCTGGAGCAGAGCGCCGGCAACCCGACCTGGGTCTTCTACGAGGGCCCGCCGACCGCCAACGGCACGCCCGGCGTCCACCACGTCGAGGCCCGGGTGTTCAAGGACGTCTTCCCGCGCTACCGGACGATGAAGGGCTACCACGTCCCCCGCAAGGCCGGCTGGGACTGCCACGGCCTGCCGGTCGAGATCGCGGTGGAGAAGGAGCTCGGCTTCAGCGGCAAGCCCGACATCGAGCGGTACGGGATCGCCGAGTTCAACGCCCGCTGCCGGGAGTCGGTGCTGCGGCACGTCGACGAGTTCACGACGATGACCGAGCGGATGGGCTACTGGGTCGACGTCGAGGGTGCGTACTGGACGATGGACGCGTCCTACGTCGAGTCGGTCTGGTGGTCGCTCAAGCAGGTGTGGGACAAGGGCCTGCTGGTGCAGGACCACCGGGTCACGCCGTACTGCCCGCGCTGCGGCACCGGGCTGTCCGACCACGAGGTGGCCCAGGGCTACGAGACGGTCGTGGACCCCTCGGTGTACGTGCGGTTCCCGGCCACCTCCGGCCCGGCCGCGGCCCACGGCGCCGACTTCCTGGTCTGGACGACGACGCCGTGGACGCTGGTGTCCAACACCGCGGTCGCGGTCAACCCGGCCGTCGAGTACGTCGTCGCCCGCAGTCCACAAGGGACGTTCGTGGTGGCCGAGCCGCTGCTGGCCGCGGTGCTGGGTGAGGACCGGGTCGAGGTGCTGGACCGGTTCCCGGGCACGGCGCTGGAGCACTCGGGCTACCGGCGGCCCTTCGACCTGGTCGACATCCCGGGCGCGCACTACGTGATCCTGGCCGACTACGTCACCACCGAGGACGGCACCGGGCTGGTGCACCAGTCCCCGGCGTTCGGCGCCGAGGACCTCGCCGCCACCCGGGCGTACGGGCTGCCGGTGGTCAACCCGATCGAGCCGGACGGCCACTTCAAGGCCGACATCCCGATGGTGGGTGGGCTGTTCTTCAAGGCCGCGGACGCGCCGCTGGTGGCCGACCTGCACGCGCGCGGGCTGATGTTCCGGGAGCAGCCCTACGAGCACGCGTACCCGCACTGCTGGCGCTGCCACACCGCGCTGCTCTACTACGCCCTGCCGTCCTGGTACGTGCGGACGACCGCGGTGAAGGACCAGCTGCTGGCCGAGAACGAGAAGACCGACTGGCACCCGGAGAACGTCAAGCACGGCCGCTACGGCGACTGGCTCACCAACAACGTCGACTGGGCGCTGTCCCGGGACCGCTACTGGGGCACCCCGCTGCCGGTCTGGCGCTGCCCGGACGGGCACGACACCTGCGTCGGGTCGCTGGCCGAGCTGGGCACGCTGGCCGGCCGGGACCTGTCCACTCTGGACCCGCACCGGCCCTTCGTGGACGACGTCACCCTGCCCTGCCCGACCTGCGGCGTCGAGGCCCGGCGGGTGCCGCAGGTCATCGACGCCTGGTACGACTCCGGGTCGATGCCGTTCGCGCAGTGGGGGGCGCCGCACCGCAACAACGCCCAGTTCGAGGCGACGTATCCGGCCCAGTACATCTGCGAGGCCATCGACCAGACCCGGGGCTGGTTCTACTCCCTCATGGCCGTCGGCACCGTCGTGTTCGGACGGTCGTCGTACGAGACCGTGCTGTGCCTGGGGCACATCCTGGCCGACGACGGCCGGAAGATGAGCAAGCACCTGGGCAACATCCTGGAGCCGGTGCCGCTGATGGACCGGCACGGGGCCGACGCGCTGCGCTGGTTCATGCTCTGCAGCGGGTCGCCGTGGGCGGCCCGGCGGGTCGGGCACGGGGCGCTGGAGGAGATCGTCCGCAAGGTGCTCCTGACCTACTGGAACACCGCCTCCTTCCTCACCTTGTACGCCGGGGACTGGGAGCCGGGCGCGGCGGTGGCCCCGGTGGCGGAGCGACCGCTGCTGGACCGGTGGGCGCTGTCGGAGCTGCACCGGACGGTGGCCGAGGTCGACGCGGCCATGGAGGACTTCGACACGGCCCGCGCCGGCAAGCGGCTGGCGGCGTTCGTCGACGACCTGTCCAACTGGTACGTGCGGCGGTCGCGGCGGCGGTTCTGGGACGGGGACCCGGCCGCGCTGGCCACGCTGCACGAGTGCCTGGAGGTGCTGTCGCGGCTGCTGGCGCCGTTCACGCCGTTCGTGACGGAGGCGGTGCACTCGGCCCTGACCGGCGGCGACTCGGTCCACCTGCAGCGCTGGCCGGTGGCCGACCCGGCGCTGCAGGACACCGCGCTGGCCGGGCAGGTGGCGCTGGTGCGGCGGCTGGTCGAGCTGGGCCGGTCGGCCCGGACCGCGTCCAAGGTCCGGACCCGGCAGCCGCTGGGCCGGGCGCTGGTCGGAGCGGCCGGCTGGGACTCGCTGCCCGCCGAGCTGCGGGACCAGGTCGCCGAGGAGCTCAACGTGCAGTCGGTGGAGGCGCTGGGGTCGGCCGGCGGCGAGCTGGTCGACGTGAGCGTGAAGCCCAACTTCCGCTCGCTGGGGAAGCGGTTCGGGTCCGGGACCAAGGCGGTCGCGGCGGCGGTGGCGGCGGCCGATCCGGCCTCGCTGGCGGCGGCGGTGCGGTCCGGGACGGCCACGGTCACCGTGGACGGCGCGGACGTCGCGCTGGAGGCCGGCGACCTCGTCGTCACCGAGACGCCGCGGACCGGGTGGGCCGTGGCCGCCGACGGCGGGGAGACGGTCGCGCTCGACCTGACCGTGACGCCGGAGCTGCGCCGGGCCGGGGTGGCCCGTGAGGTCGTGCGCCTGGTCCAGGACGCCCGCAAGGCCAGCGGCCTGGACGTCGCCGACCGGATCACCCTGACCTGGTCCGCGACCGACCCCGAGGTCGCGGCCGCGGTCCGGGAGCACGCGGAGTCCGTCGCCGGGGAGGTCCTGGCCGTCGCCGGTACGGGAGCTGCCGGGGCTGTCGGAGGTGCGGGAGGCGCCGCCGGAGCTGTCGCCGGAAGTGCTGCCGGAGCGGAGGCGGGCCAGGAAGGTGCCGTCGGGGCCGCAGACGGCGCATGGGGTGAAGCCGCCGCGGCGTGCGACCGAGATGGCCAGTGGCGTCGTGTCCGCACTGGTCAGGGTCGGGCAGCCCACCAGGTGGTAGCGGGGGTGCCCGTCCACGACGACGACCTCGTCGGCCAGCTGGGCCACCCGCAGGGCGTCGCGCACGGTGACCCGCTCGATTCCGGGCTCCCCGTCCGCGCCGGCCCCTCCGCTCGCCTCGTCCCACGTCGCCGAGCCGCTCGGCGCCCCGGCCGGGGCACCAGCAGATCGCGCGCCGCCCGCGTACGCCGGCGCGGAGCCCTGATCCGAGCCCTGCCGCTCCTCGGACCGCTGCTCGCCAGTCCCGTCGGCGGGCCGCTGCTCGGCCGGCCCGGCCGGGGCCGGCCGCTCGCCGGACCCTTCTGGCGGCCGGGCGTCCGACCACGGATCGGCGGAGCCGTCGGCGACCGGGGTCGCCGACCACGGGTCCTCGACGCCATCGGCGGCCGGGACGGCCGACCACGGGTAGCCGGACCCGTCCGGCGGCGGAGTCGCCGACCAGGGGTCGCGGGAGCCGTCCGCGACCGGGGTCGCCGACCACGGATCGCCGCCCTCAGCAGCAGGCGGACCGTCGGCGGGCGGGCCGTCAGCCGGCGGGCTCGCGGACCGCGGACCGGCGGCGTTGGCCGGCGTGGTGCCCTCGGAGGGCTGGTCCGCGGGTGGGCGTGCGGCCGGGACCGAGCCGGTCCAGCCGGAGCGGGACCCGGCGCCGGGCGACCCGTCCGGCGGGTTCGTCGCCCACGGCCACGTGCGGGACGGCGCCCCCGCCCACGGCCCCGGGGGAGACACGGGGACCGGGGTGGGCGGTGAGGCGGCGGTCGAACCGGATCGGGACGGCGTCGGGGAAGGTGCCGGAGGGACCCCGGCTGACGCTGAACCGACCGTGACGCTGCCGGCCGTGGCTTGACCGGCGGCGTCCGGAACCGCCCCCGGCAACGACGCCCGGCGGCGGTGCAGCACCGAGCCGACGATCAGCGCCACCGCGCCGAGGCCGGCCGCCAGCGAGGTCCACACGAGCGGATCGCTGGACTGGAACACCCCGAACCCGAGGGCCGTCGCGGAGACGACCACGAGCACGAAGCTGAGCAGGATCACGAGCGGTCCCCGGATGCGGGTCCGGGGCCCGGCTCGGACCGGGAGAGAGCGTCAGGCCGGCCGTCAGTTGTCGGCGCGGCCGTCGCTCTCGCCCCGCCCACCGTAGGAACCGTTGTAGCCCGCGCCGGCGACCGCGGCCACCGCGGCCGGCTCGGCCGAACCACGGCCGTCCAGGTCACGCAGCTGCGACTCCAGGTAGGACTTCAGGCGCGTCCGGTATTCGCGCTCGAACGTGCGGAGCTGCTCGATGCTCTTCTCGAGCGTGCCCTTGCGCTGCTCCAGCCCGCCGATGATCTCGTTGTGCTTGCGCTCGGCCTCCTGGACCATCGAGGTCGCCTTGCCGCGGGCCTCACGCTCGACCGATGCCGCCTGCGTGCGGGCGTCACCGACCATCGAGTCGGCCTTGCTGCGGGCCTCGCCGATCATGCGGTCCGCGGTCGAGCGGGCGTCGCTCATCATGCGGTCGGCCTCGGACTTGGCGTCGGAGACGTACTTCTCCGCCGTCTCCTGGGCCATCGCGAGGACCTTGACGACCTGGCTGTTCTCGTCGATGCGCGGGGCCTGCTGCGGCAGGGGCGGCGGGGCCATCTGCATCGGCTCGGGCGCCGGCGGCGGGGGCGGCGGCTGCTGACGCAGCTGCTGCGGGCCACCCTGGTTGATCGGGCCGGAGCGCGCCATGTCGTCGACCTGCTGCTTGAGGTCGTTGTTCTCCTCGATGAGCCGAGCCAGCTCGGCCTCGATCAGGTCGAGGAACGCGTCCACCTCGTCTTCGTCATAACCGCGCTTCCCTATCGGCGGTTTCTTGAACGCGACG
>DATDKW010000436.1:0-25007 GCA_036519715.1 Mycobacteriales bacterium | reverse complement strand
CGAGATCCCGATCGTCATCCAGGACCGGTCGTTCAACACCGACGGCTCGCTGTTCTATCCGGACAGCCGGGCGTTCTTCGACGGCTACGCCGGCCCGTACGTCCCCGAGACCGACGTCTCGCCGATCTGGAACCCGGAGTTCTTCGGCAACACCATGATGGTCAACGGGAACACCTGGCCGTTCCAGCGGGTCGAGCAGCGCCGCTACCGGCTGCGGTTCCTGAACGGATGCCAGTCCCGGTTCCTGATCCTCGACTTCAGCGACATCCCCGGCGTCCAGGTCTGGCAGATCGGCAACGAGGGCGGCTTCCTCGCCGCCCCGGTGAACCTCACCGCCAGCACCCACAGCCGGCTGCTGATGGGACTGGCCGAGCGAGCCGACCTGATCGTCGACTTCACCAACGTGCCGGTGGGCAGCCACATCCTGCGCAACGCCGGACCGGACGAGCCGTTCGGCGGCGGCGAGCCGCCGGGCGACTTCGACGCCGCCGACCCCGCCAGCACCGGCCAGGTGATGCAGTTCCGGGTCGTGCCCGCGGTCGCCACCGACCCGACGACACCGCCGCAGTTCCTCCAGCTGCCCGCCATCACCAGGCTCACGGGCGGCACGACCCGGCCGCTGGCCCTGCTGGAGAAGGCGTCGGAGTCCACCGACGGACCGGCCGAGGCCCAGCTGGGTGTCGTCGACCGTTCGGGGACCCCGGTCGCCAAGGAATGGATGGCCGCGGTCACGGAGAACCCCGCGGTCGGCGCCACCGAGGTCTGGGAGTACTACAACACCACCGCCGACGCCCACCCCATGCACATCCACGAGGTCGCCTTCCAGGTCGTCAACCGACAGGGTCTCGCCCTCGATCAGGATGGGGAGGTCGTCCGGCCGATCCGGCTCGGAGGCGACCCCACGCCGCCGGAGGCCTGGGAGGACGGGTGGAAGGACACGGTCGTCGCCTACCCCGGCCAGGTGACCAGACTGCGGATGAAGTTCGCCCATGCCGGCCAGTTCGTCTGGCACTGCCACATCCTCGAGCACGAGGACAACGAGATGATGCGGCCGTATCGGATCGGCCCGGAACAGCCCGGCCAACCCAGTTCCAGCACACCAACCGGCTAGACGACGACGGCCGCCCGCGAGCCAGGAGCTGCCTCAGCCGGCAAGCTGCGGGCTCGGTCCGGTTGCCGCGCTCCTCCCGTTACCCGTCGGGCATGCCGCCGGACCGGCCCGGGCGGATGGGCTCGTCCGGCCGACGGCGGAGGGCTCCCCCGGCGATCACGTGCGAGATCAGCAGCACACCGGGGATCTGCCCGAGGTGCTGCAGCGACCGCGCATCGAGGCCGACCGACCGGGAGAGTGTCCCGGCCGGGAAGGCGAAGAACACCGCGGACAGGGCACAGACCGCGATGGCCGCGAGCATCTGCCCGGCTCCGGGATGCCGCACCCGCAGCGCGTAGAACCACATCCCGACGATGGCCGTCATGGTGACGCTCTCACTGAGCAGCAACGGCCCGGTCCTGCCGACGTCCGTCGTGACGATCACGGTCAGGTAGGCCAGCAGACCCCCGGCACGCAACCCGATGACCAGCCGGGCCAGCCGGCGACCGAACAACTCGGCGGCCGACGCCGCCAGCATGTACGAGATCGCGACGGCGACCAGCACGCCGACCACGACCCAGCTCAGATCCGAAGCACGCCGCGTGCCGTGGAACAGCAGATGGTGAGCCGCGCCGGCAAGGGCGGCCGCCCCGGCCGACCACAGCATCAGCGCCCAATAGCGGTGCACGCCCGCTGTCCGCTGCAGCCGCTGGGCACACCAGACCAGGACGGCGCCCAGCACGATGTCCGTGACACCGGCCGCGACCTCCTCCACATCGGCAGCGTAGGCCGCGGCATGGGTGCCCGGCCGGTGGAGCCGGGCAGGCTCGTCCCTCGGAGTCCGGGGAGACCGGAGGGTCGCTTCAGAAGGGGCGCTCGTCCAGGATTTCGACGCTCAGATGAGTCCAGCCGGTGCGGGTCAGCTCAGCCAGCTCGGGCGCTGGGAGCTCGCCGGCCGTGCCGATGGCGGGGCCGGGAAGGAAGCGCACGGCCGTTCCGGTCGTGCCATTGCCCGGGACGGGGAGCAGACCGGTGACCGGGACGCCGTGTTCGTAGCGTTGGGTCCAGGCACCGTCGTGGCGGCGATTGGTGTGGACGAGCCATCGGCTGAGAGCCGCGACGACTGACATGCCGCGACGAGCATGGCCGTCGGGCAGCCGTTGAGCGTCGGGGACATCGAAGTACCGGAGATCCTTGGTGGCCATGACCGGCTTTGTCCTCGGCCGGCCCTGCTCGTCGTAGCGCGTCTCGGTTCCCCGCCCGTTGTCCGCGACGGACACCGAGCCATTGTCGTGCAAGGTGACGACGCAGCGTCCTGCGGCGGTGCTCTCGGCCTCGTCGGCCGCGTACGCGATCACCTCCAGGACGAGGTGCAGAACGCCGCCCGGGGCGAACGTCGTCGGTTGCTGGCGGACCTCGGCGAGGTGCCCGGCGTCCACGCTGCGGGCCCAATCGTGCGTCGTGTTCCGCGACGGGGGCCCGGAGTCGGCCTGCGGCACGGATCAGCGGTGGGCTTCGAAGAGCTCGACCAGGTTGCCGGACGGATCTTCGGCCAGAATCTGGTCGCCGCCGACACCATGCACGATCTCGTTCCGGAACCGCACACCGGCCGCACGCAGCCGGTCGACCTCCGCCGAGAGCCCGGGGACCTCCAGCTGGAACCGATTCCAGCCGCCCGGTTCGGGCCGTCGACCGTCCGGCATCGCGTGCCCGCCGCCACCTTGCCCGCTCGGCGCGCTCAGCAGCAGGCGCAGGTCGCCGCGGGACAGCATCGCGAAGCTCGGTGCCGGACGCATGAGGACGGCGAAGCCGAGTTGGTCACGGTAGAAGCTGATCGCGGCGTCCACATCGTCGACGATGTAGCGCACGCTGACGCTGGTCATCAACCGCTCCTTCTGTCGGACCGGAGGGCATCACCAACCGACCCCGGCCCGCGCCCGGCCACAGTAGTCCGAGGCGCGCAGTGGGTCTACGGCGTCGGAGACACCGGGCTGATCCGGCCGGCCGGAGAGGAGGGCTCGCCGGATACGGAGAGTCCTCGATTAACCACGAAATGCTTGCGAAGTGCGGATGGCGCTGCGGATACTGGCACGGCCGTCAGGAACAGTGCCGACTACCCCGGACGGTGGCCTCCTGACGGGGCGAAGGACCGCCACCGCTGGTCCTCGTGACCCGAGGAGGAGACCGTGCGTATCACGTACTCCCACCATCCCCGCAGCCGGATCCTCCGGCTGCTGGCTGTCATCGTCGGTGCGATCGCCGTCTCGGCGTTCCTCGCCCCCACCGGTTCGGCGGCCTCCCCTGGGGTCTACAGCGCCGGTCAGCTGTCGAACCTGGCCGCGGCGGTGAATCGAGCGGCCGTACCGGGCACCGCGTGGTACACGGACGCCTCCACCGGTCGAGTCGTCGTGACCGCCGACAGCGCTGTCTCCGGCGCTCAGATCGCGGCGATCCAGCGGGCGGCCGGCAGCAGCAGCGGCGCCCTCCGCATCCAGCGTACGAACGGCGTCTTCACCTCACTCCTGGCCGCCGGCGACGCGATCTACGGCGCCAGGTATCGCTGCTCGTTGGGCTTCAACGCGGTCAGCGGCAGCACCTACTACTTCCTCACCGCCGGGCACTGCGGCAACCTGGAGCCGACCTGGTACACCAGCTCCAGCCGCACCACGGTCATCGGTCCCACCGTCTCGTCCAGCTTCCCCGGCAACGACTACGCGCTCGTCCGCTACGACAACCTCTCGCTCAGCCACACTGGCGGGTTCACCGTCGCGGACGCCTTCGTCGGCGAACGGGTGACCCGCAACGGGTCGACCACCGGTGTCCACACCGGAACCGTGACCGCGCTCAACGCCTCGGTCCGCTACCGCGGTCACCCGGGCGGCACGGTGACCGGCCTGATCCAGACCACCGTCTGCGCCGAAGGGGGCGACTCGGGTGGTCCCCTTTATGACGGCACGAGGGCGCTCGGCCTGACCTCGGGCGGCAGCGGCGACTGCACGAGCGGCGGTACGACCTTCTTCCAGCCCGTCCGCGAGGCGGCCAACGCCTACAACGTCACCATCTACTGATCGGCCCGGAGACGGACGGCAGGGCCCCCGGTCCTGCCGTCCGTCGACGCTGCCCGGCCGAGCTGCGGAGCGACGGTTCGCCCGCGCGACGATGTCGCGCCACACGTGTGCGGCGATGTTTCGGCTCACCCGGACGGCTGTGACGCTCGTGCCACTTGTGGACTGGGCGCCGACCCGCCCCTGGACGTGCCCTTCATGCGGGCCGCGTACTGGGCGTCGGCCGCAGATCCGGAAGGACCATCGAGATGATCGGCAATACGAAGCGCCGCCTGGCCTGGGGCATGGGCGCCGCGTTCACGGCCGCCGTAGCGGTCGGCGCGCTCGGCAGCAACGCAGCGTCCGCGGCCAGTGATGTGACACCGCCGGGGATCACCGTCCCGGGCGACTCGGCCGGAGCACCCGCCGTCCTGGTCGCGAGCCTGGAGGGCCGCAACGAGGTCGCGGCCGGCGCCGTGACCGGGCAGGCTCTGGAACTGATCGGCATCCGGGGCAACACGCTCAGCTACTCGGTGTCGTGGCGCGGTATCGGCACGCCGACCGCGGCGGAGATCCACGCCGGAGGCCGTGGAGTGGACGGCCCGGTCGTCGTGCCGTTGTTCGCGACCCCGCGGCCGGCCGACGGCTCCGTGTCCGGCAGCGTCACGGTCACCGATCCGACCCTGCTCGACGCGCTGCGCTCGAACCCGCAGGGCTTCTACGCCGACCTGCACACCACCGCCTTCCCCGACGGCGCGGCGCGGGCCCAACTGCATGCGCTCACGCACGCGGTGAGCACCGGCGGCGTCGCCGCGCTCCAGGAGTCGGTCGTCCTCGGCAGCCAGATCTACGCCTGCACCCCGCAGGTCGACGGCTCGTTCGCGTTCACCCAGCACGACGTCGACGCCCACCTCACCGGCGGCATCCACCACACCTTCGTCCAGCCGCTCGCGGGCACGCCGCAGTGGCAGGCACCCGACGGCAGCGCGGTCAGCGGCAAGCTGGTCAGCAAGAACGCCAACGGCGCAGCCAACATCGCGGAACTGAACCTCGACGCGACCCAGATCGGCACGTCCACCGGCATGCTCTCGCACGCGGTGGAGGTGCTCCGCCTCAACACGGTCGGCGGCCTCGCCCCCACCGGCACCTGCGACCCGCAGGCCACTCCGACCGTCGAGGTCCCCTACCAGGCCGACTACATCTTCATCAACGGCTGACCACCCGACCACCCGGTCGCCCTACGGCGATCCGGCGCTGATCAAGGCGATGGCCTCGACCCTTGGTGACCAGGGGTCGAGGCCATCGTGCGCCGGCCGGGTGTGCTTCCCCGTGGCGTCGTCATCGTTGTCGGGGTGGGACGTCTGAACGCTGTGACGGAGACGCGGCGGATCAGCTTCGAGGGCAGCGGGCCGTTCGTGCGCACGCTGGTCCAGGCACTCGAGGACGAAGGGGTCACGGTCGCCGTGCGGCGGGAGGGGCGCGACGAGGACCAGCGCCCCGCTGCCCGCGGCATGGGCGACGCCGTCAGAGCCACCCTGGTGGCGACCGGTGCCCGCGAGGCGATCGCGGCCGGCGTCTCCACGTTCCGGCAGCGGTTCGCGAGTCGCGCGACGGTGACGATCGAGGACGAGGCGGCGGTCCCGCCGGCCAGCCACCGGCGGCCCGGTCAGCACCGGGCCTGATCCCGCAGCGCGAAGGCTCTAAGGGATGGCGAGCGTGCCCAGTGCTCCGCCTCGGAGCACGACTGTCTCCCCATCGACGGTGCGCGGGAACTCGAGCTCGATGGCGTAGACGTACTCTCCGGAGAGCCACGCGCAGGCAGGGTTGCCGACGAAGGGCACGATGCGGATGTCGTAGAGGCCGCCACCCTGATTGCCGAACTCGGTGACGGATACCCCGCAGCCGCCGGGACGCACGTTGAATCCGTCTCGCAGCGTCCACCCGGCCGGCAGGGTGACTGCGCTGGTCTGAGTGCCGACGCTGGCGCCCAGATCGTCGACCGGCTCGCCCCTCATCGTGACGAGCACGCTGATCATCGCCGAGGCGGACACGTTCGCCCCCGAGCCTCCCGCCGTCGCGTTGCCCCTGTTGATCTGCATCTGCACGAGAAGTTCACGGCACTGAGTGCCATGCTTCTGGTTCTGTCGCTCGGCCATGGCTGGTCATCCCCCGTCTCGGGCTGCGGCGCCGCCCCTCGTACAGAGGACGCCGCACGGACGCGAGATACACAGCGCCCGCCGCCCTGACACGCCGGCCTCAGCCAGCGGCCGGCTCCAGCAGCTCCAGCCGGTTGCCGTGCAGGTCGTAGGAGTAGAACCGGCGGTGACCGGGGAAGTTGTCGTCCCACTCGACGTCCGCACCGGCGGCCTGCAGCCGCTCGGCCAGCGCGTCCAGGTCCCGTACGAGGATCCCGGGGTGGGCCTTGGCCGCGGCCCGGAAGTCCTGCTCCACCCCGAGGTGCAGCTCGAGGCCGCCACCCCGGAACCAGCACCCACCGCGGGCGGCGAGCACCGGCGGCTTCTCCAGTTCGGTCATGCCGAGGATCTGGCCGTAGTACCGGCGGGCCAGGTCCTCCCCGCCGGGCGGGATGGCGAGCAGGACATGGTGCAGACCGGTCAGCTCGTACCGGTCGCCGGCGGCCGGAAGACGGTCGGACGTGGTCATCGGATCTCCTCGGTCGAGCGGCTGTCGTGGTGATGTGTCACCAGTCGAGGGGCTCGGGCGCGCGCCGGCGAGCGGCGGGAGGGTCCAGTGGTCCGGCCGGCTCAGCAGCAGGCGAGGTCGGCCTGGGTGGAACGCGGATCGGCCGCTGGGCCGGGCAGGATGTCGTCCGGCGGTATCGGCAGGGCGGCGGCACCGGCGCCCAGGATCGGAGAGGTCACGCGGGGGGCGACCCGCCCCGAGCTACCGCCGCGACCCGGATAGATCAGCAGTCCCTGGACCGGATCCGGCACCGCGTCCAGCGCAGCCTGGACCGCGGGCAGGCGACGGAACGCCTCCCAGGCGTCCTCGTCGTCGAACTCCACCTCGAACACGACGCCCCAGTCGTGGCGATGCCACCACCAGTTCCGGCCCCGCCCGTCAGCGCGGCCTCGACCAGGAAGCTGGCGTGCGCGTCCTGCCAGAGCGTCGCCGGGAACGCTCCGTCGAAGACCTCGATCGACCACCACATGGCCCTGTCGACGGTAGACCGTCCTGAGCCCGGTGACGAGACCTTCGTACGGTCAGGACGGACCGCCGGGGCCACACCGGCGCCGGACGGCATCCGCGCGAACGCGCGGGGCCGGCACGAGTCTGACACCGCCGGCGACCCTGCGGGAAGGACTCCCGCAGGGCCGCGCGGCGTCGGCGGTCAGTAGGTCGGAGCGTCCCGGAGGTCCCGGATCTCCCCGGTGTCCCGGATCCGCCCGGTGTCCGCGGTTTGCCGGGTGTCCCGGGACCGCCGCCGCCGGGCTGCGATCACGGCGCCGGTCAGGGCCGAGGTGACCACGGCCGCGCCGGCCTGGCGCTGCCGGACGATCCGGGTGGTCCTGGCGATCCGCGCGGCCATCGACCGCTGCCGCCGCCGGCGGGCCTGCAGCACCGCACCGGCGGCCACGGCCAGTGCGCTGACCCCGCCCGCCGCGGCCATGATCCGGCCCCGGCGCTTCGGGGTCCGGCCGCTGGTCGGGGCCTCGCGCTCCTCCGAGGCCCGACTCGGAGCCAGGTCCGGTCCGGTGGTCGACTCCGAGGTGACGACCATGTCCGGTGTGCCGGCCGACGCCGGCGCGATGGCCGAGTCGGCGCTGCCCGTCTCCGCCGTACCGGCCTGCGCCGGGCCGGACGAATCGCCGGGCGGCACGGCGTCCTCGGTGGGAAGCACGGTCGGCGAGGCGTCCCGGGAGTGCGGGATGCCGTAGTGCCGGTAGAGCGCGACCTCCTCGTCCCCGGAGATGTGTTCCGGACCGCCGACCGGTGGCGCGCCGGCGACGTCGTCCCGGCTGATCACCACCTTGACCATGCCGTCCGTCTCGGCTGCGCCGACCGCCGGGATGAACACCGTGCTGCCGTCGAACTCGGAGCAGACCCACTCCGCCAACTCGGTGGCGTCGTCGGCGAACACCGCCGTGCAGGCGCCGATCTCCGCGCCGTCCCGGTCGACCACCGTCCTGCCGACCCACGCCAGCGCCACGTTCCGCTCGGGCAAGTTCACCATGACCTCCTTTGACAGCTGCACACACAGAGAGCCTGTTCGATACCCGGTCTGACGCGCCGTACCCCGCTTCCTGATGGCGGGACCGCTGTGGCGCTCAGGCGCACGAGTATCTGGGCCCGCCTGGGCACGGAAACCGCCGGTTCGGCCGGGACTCTGGTAGACCAGGGCCGTGAGCCGGGCCGGGACGTCGGCGACCAAGGTCGCGGTCAGTGCGCTGAGCCACGTCGGCCTGGTCCGGGACAGCAACGAGGACAGCCTCGTCGTCGGGCCGTGGACGCTGTGCGCGACGCAGACCGAGAGCCCGCAGACCCTGGTGTTCCCGGTCGGCCCGCCGCTGGTCGTGGCGGTGGCCGACGGGCTGGGCGGCCATCCCGGTGGCGAGCTGGCCAGCTCGCTGGTGGCGCGCCTGCTGGCGCGGGCCGGTCCGTCCCTCGACGGCGAGGACGCGATCAGCGAGGCCCTCGAGCAGTGCAACCAGGCCGTGTACGCCGCCGCGGCCGGCGACCCCCGGCTGCTGACCATGGGGACCACGGTCGCCGGGCTCGTCATCACCGACGGGCAGGTGATCACCTTCAACGTCGGTGACAGCCGCGTCTACCAGCTTCTCCCGGACGGGCTTCAGCAGGTCAGCGTGGACGATCGGCCGGCGGGCGGCGGGGCGCTGTCCCGGCACACCGTGCTGCAGACGCTGGGCGGCAGCATCGAACATTCGACGGTCGAGCCGCACCTGACCAGCTCGCCGCGGCCGGCGGACGCCTGCTACCTCGTCTGCACCGACGGCCTGGGCGACGTCGTGCCGACCGACGAGCTCGCCCGCATCCTGCGCGACCATGAGGACCGGCGGGCCGCGTACGAGCTGTGGAAGGCGGCGATCGACGCCGGCGGCCCGGACAACATCGCGTTCGCGGTGGTCCGCCTGTCCACCGACGGGGGCGCCGCCGGCTGAGCCGGCCGCCGAACGGGTCACAAGGTCAGGGCCAGCGTGGCTACCACGGCCGCCACCAGCAGGAGTCCGAGTGCGGCCGGGATGGAGCGTTGCTGGACGCGTTCGGCCCCCAGACGTTCGTACACGCGCTGTAACGGGCCGGTGATGCGTCCGCGCCACCCCAGGCCGGCGACGAGCAGCAGCAGGCACGGCAGGCAGTACACGAGGGCGTAGAGGCTCAGCACCGCGACACCGGCGCCGGTGGGCACCCGAGCCGCGCTCAGGCGCTCGATGGCCACCAGATAAGGGACGGCGTTGGGCAGGTCGGCGCCGGTGGCCAGCACCCCCAGCGGGCCGGCGGTCCAGGGGCCGAACCAGCGGGGCAGGACCACCGCGCCCCGGGTGCGCGTCCGCAGCCGCCGGGCGGCGCCGACAAGGAGGATGAGCGCGGCCAGCAGCAGCGCGCCACGGCGTACCCACGCCGCCGCGCCCTGCACGACCTGACTCAGCTCCCCGCTGCCGATGAACAGCCCGGTCCCCACCGCGAGCACCACGCCGTACGCGCCGGTCACGTAGGCCAGCGCGGTCACGCCCGGGCGGCGGATCGGGGCCAGCAGGATCAACGCCACCCCGGCGATCGTGGCCGGGTTGAGAGAGTCCAACGCCGCCAATCCGGCGATCGCTGCGAGGAGGCCGGTCGTGAGCATGCGACGACCGTACCTCATGTGAGACGTCAGCGTCTCAGACGAGTACCCTCCCAACGTGAACGCTGCCCCGTCCGCATCCTCGCGTCCGGTGTCCCCGGACGAGGTCTTCGCCGATCCCACCGCGGCCGCGGCCGCCCGGCACCTGGCCCTGGCCCCGGCCGCGTCGATGCAGGAGCTGGCCCAGGCGGCCGGCATCAGCCGGGCGACGCTGTTCCGGCGGTTCCCGTCCCGCGCCGCGCTGATCGCCGAGCTCTGCCAGGCCGCCGCGCAGGCCTACGTACGGGCGGTGGACGAGGCCGCCCCCGAGGAGGGGACGCCGGCGCAGGCGCTGGTCCGGGTGGTGGAGAGCGTGGGCCGCCTGGCGCCGGTGGTCGGCCTGCTCGGGTTGCAGCCGCTGGGTGAGCACGTGGAGGCCGCGCTGCTGGCCCGGACGGCGGAGGCGGAGGAGAAGCTGCGCCGGCTGGTGCGTCGCGGGCAGGAGGGCGGGCAGTTCCGGGTCGAGGTGGACCCGGAGTGGTTCCTCGCGACCTTGACGTGGTTGATGGTGGCGGCGGCGGACAGCGTGCGGCTGGGTCGACTGACCACCAGCGCCGCTCACCGTCACCTGTCGGCCACGCTCACCACGGCCCTGCTCCGTCCCGACATGGCGCCGAGCCAGGGCACGCGCTGACCCCAGCCCTCCGGCGCGGCATGATCGTGGGGGGCTGTCGTGGCTGGCCGTGAGAGCCGACAATCGTGTGGTGATGACCGAACCTTCGACCGGCAAGGCGGCCGCCGCGCTCCTCGCTCTACACGCCGGTCCCGGCTTCGTGCTCCCCAACGCCTGGGACCCCGGGTCCGCCCGCATCCTCGAACAGGTCGGCTTCCCGGCCATCGCCACGACCAGCGCGGGCATCGCCTGGTCCTGCGGAGTGCCCGACGGAGGGGTGCTGGACCGGGACACGATGCTCGATCACGTCGGTCGCATCGTGGCCGCGGTGGGCGTACCCGTGACCGCGGACCTCGAAGCCGGGTACGGCGACACCCCGGACGACGTCGGCCGCACCGTGGCCCGGGCCGTGGAGCTCGGGGCGGCCGGCGGCAACCTCGAGGACGCCGGGCCGGGCGGGCTGTTCGGCGTCGAGGAGGCCGTCGACCGCCTCGCCGCCGCCCGGGCCGTGGCGCCCAGCGGCAGCTTCGTGCTGAACGCCCGCACCGACACGTACTTCGCCGGCACGACCGGCGACCCGTTCGACGAGACCGTCGAGCGGGCGGTCCGGTACCTCGGCGCCGGGGCCGACTGCGTCTTCGTGCCCGGTGTCGTCGAGCAGGACACGATCCGCCGGCTGGCCGCGGCCATCCCGGGCCCGCTCAACGTGGTGGCCGGCCTGGCCAACACCATCGACGCGCCCACGCTCTTCTCCCTCGGCGTCACGCGGGTCAGCCTGGGCGGCAGCCTGGCCCGCGCCGCGTTCAGCATGCTGGAGCGCGCCGGCCGGGAGTTGCTCGACGCGGGGACCCTCGGCTTCCTCGACGGCGCGATCGCGTACGCCGACCTGCAGCGCCGCTTCAGCTCCTGACGGCGTCCGCTGCCGCCGTACCCGGCCGGGATGTGCTCGCCGCCCTCGACCCGCGCGTCCGCGACGTGATAACGAGTACACGTCACCGCCGACGGAGGAGGAACGTCATGGCCGGAACCGTGGCCCGCGTGTCGGAGATCAGCGCGACGTCGGACACGAGCTTCGAGGACGCGATCAAGGTCGGCCTGCAGCGGGCGACCCAGACGCTGCGTGGGGTGAAGTCGGCCTGGGTGAAGGAGCAGGAGGTGCAGGTCGGCGACAACGGGACCATCAGCGGCTACAAGGTGAACCTGCTGGTCACCTTCGTGCTCGAGTAGGCCCGCGACCCCTGGTCCAGCCGCTCCGCTGTCTGATCGACAGCAGGTGCTCTTCGGCGCGCCCGCAGTCGCGCCGCGAGCCTCGGCCGACCGGCCCAGGCACGGCTCGACCCTCCGACCCCACCACCCGACGGGCCGAACGCCGTCGGCCACACTCTCCGGCCATGAGCAGTCCGCTGGAGGTACGCCCCATCGGCTACGTCACCTCGACCCGAACCGACCCCGCGAACACGACCGGCTGGGGCCAGGTCGAGGCGCGCATCGACCTGACCGCCGAGCTCGGCACCCACGCCCTCGACGGGCTCGCCGGCTTCTCCCACGCCGAGATCGTGTTCTGGTTCGACCGGATCACCCCCCGCGCCTCGTACGCCGAACCCGCCCGCGCCCGCGGCCGCGCCGACATGCCACTGATCGGCGTCTTCGCCGCCCGCGGACCCCACCGGCCCAACCCCCTCGGCGTCAGCGCCTGCCGCATCCTCGACGTCGGCGACACCTGGCTGACCGTCCGCGGCCTCGACGCCGTCGACCGCACCCCCGTCCTCGACATCAAACCGGTGATGTCCACCCTGCTGCCCGCCGACGTCACCGAACCCGCCTGGAGCCACCACCTGATGGCCGGCTACTACAGCGGCTGACCCAAGCCCGGAAAGGACTCCGCGGCCATAGCCACCTCGAGCGGTTCGCCGATGTCGACCGCGCTCCGGGGGCAGCACGCCAAGCGAGGTTGCGGGCCGCGGCGACAAGCTCTTTGTACGGCCTCGCCGGACGCGACCCGGCTGGTTGCAGGAAATGCTCGCATCACCCAGGCGTTTCCGCACGCAGGCACAGGGCAATAAACATTCGGCGTAATGCCTGTGACTGATCCGATCCACCAGCTGCGCACGAGGCGCTGGGTATCGCCGGCGAGCTGGGTACCGCGGCCGTCATTATTGCCGTCCAAGTCAGCCATGGTCAGAGCAATAGGTCGGAGGCTCCCCAATTCACTTCGCCCGCTCGCAGTGCGCCCAGGAAGGCTAGCGACGGCAAGAAGAAGTACTGGCCGCCGCGCATGGTGACCGACCGCGGAATCTGATCGTGGACTGCTGGCCGGTACCGCCCCAGGTCGTGGACGTGCTCGCGGTGAGCCGGCTGCCCTGACCGATGATACGGTCCAAGCCGGGCGGCTGCGGTGCCTGCGGGAAGCCCCCATTGTTGGCCCACGTGGCCTGCGCGAACTCGAATTGGTTGCGGAGGTCGCTGTTGAATGCCATGAACACAGCCCCACGCCGACGATGGGCCTTGCGTTGGGCTCGATGTCGCCGTTGGAGTCGTCCGCCCGCTCGCCGTAGGTCTGGCCCCGCCACGCCATCAGGTGCGTCCGCTCGACCGGCCGCCGGCACGTTGAAGCCACCGGATCCGCGCGGATTCGTCTTCCGGATGTGGGCGTGGAACGGGCACTTGGCGCCGTCCGGATCACTGCTGTAGTCGATGTCGTTCTCCACCGGCTCGTGCCTGCCGGCTGCCGATTGCAGGGTTAACGGCGTGCCGTCCTCAAACCGGCCCACCAGGGTTGCGCCTGCTCTCTCGACCTCGGCGCCGGACAGCCCCAGCACGGCGGCGAGATCCCGTTGCGCCTGCTTGAACCGGCGCACGTTCTGCTCCAGCTTGCGGAAGACGAGGTAGCTGCCGAAGTAAACCGCCGGGTTTGGCGCGGCCGGATCTGCGACGAGTTGGACGGACATGAGGGCTTCTCCGGTCAGTGGTTGTGGGAGGGAGGAGGAGCGCGCCGCAGGAGTGGATACACGACGCCACGACTTCATGTCGTCTTTGATCCGTGACACGATGCGGAAGTGCACGATGTCGCGACGGAGGACGTGGTCGTCGCGGCTCGCGACGGTGATCAAGCCGCCTGGCGCGAGTTGGTCCGGCGGCATGCCGGTCTTGTCTGGACGATCGCGCGCTCTTTCCGGCTGTCCCAGCAGGACGTTGAGGACGTGAGCCAGACGACCTGGCTGCTGCTCGCCGCACACATCCGGATGCTCAAGGATCCGGGTGCCATCAGCGGTTGGTTGGCCACGACGGCGCGGCGGGAGAGCATCCGGCTGGCCAAGCGCCGCGGCCTGGAGATTCTCGTCGACCCACAGGATCCCGGAGCCGACCGGGCCGACGCCGACGCTGTCGATGGAGAGGACCTCGTCCTGCGGATCGAGCTGCAGGAGCGGGTGAGGTCAGCGTTTCTCCAGCTGCCCGAGCACTGCCGCCGGCTGTTGAGCCTCCTGATGGAGGACCCGCCGCCGTCGTACGCCGAGGTGAGCACCACGCTGGGCATCCCGCGGGGCAGCATCGGGCCCACCCGAGCCCGCTGTCTTGCTCGGTTACGAGAAGTAGTCGAGCGATGACTGTATCGCCAGAGCCCCTACCGTCCTCTTAGCCGCAAGGGAGAATTCGATGGACGACGATGAGACAATGAGAATCCTGCGCGGTTCGCTCCGGGCGGCCCCGGCATCAATGCCCGGCACCGTCCCCTCGCTACGGGCGATCGAGGACGCCGTGAGCGCAGGCCGGTGGATACGAATGGATGACGAGTTCGCGGAGCTGGTGGCCGACTCGGCCGACCACCCGATTTCCGCCGGCGTGCGGGGATCCGCTGGCGCGGCGCGCATGCTGACCTACCGGCTCGACGACCTGACCCTCGAGTGTGAGCTGGCAACGGACGCGCTGTGGGGACAGGCGATCTGGAGCCGGGGAGCGCCGAACCCACTGCTGAAGCTGGAGTTGGTGACCCCGGACGGGGGGGTCACCCCGATGGACCTGGACGCCGAGGGCCGGTTCCTTCTGCAGCGGGTCCCGCCCGGTCCGGTTGGGATCCGCTGCATCCGCGAGGGGCGGCCGCGCGCGATGACCCCCTGGTTCCTCGGCTGAGGATCATGCCCGCGGCCGCTCCGGTCAGATCACCACGATGTCCGGACCACGGCTGTACTCCTGGCGCAGGAATTCCATTGCCCGATCGAAGACGCTGCCCGCTCCGCCGGCCCCGTCGGCCACGACCGCGGTCAGCTTGGCGGCGACGACAGGCGTAGCGAACGAGGTCCCGCTCCAGAGCGCGAACCGGTCGAAGGTCACCCCGTTCACCGAGCCGGCGCCGAAGACACCCGTGGACAGCACACCCGGCGCCCAGACGTCCGCCGATAGTGGGTCCGTGAAGTCGGCCTTGACGCCCGCGGAGTCGGTCGCTCCCACCCCGATGACCGTAGGAAGCTTCGCCGGCCAGGCCGGCCGCACCGCATCATCATCGTTCTCGGGGTCCACGTTTCCCGCCGCCGCCACCCAGACCACCTTCGGATACCTGGCGACCAGAGCGGTCAGCGCGGGCGGCGGGTCATCGGCGAACGCGCCGCACGAAAGGCTGACCAGCCTCGCCGTCGGAGCTTCGGGAGGCCCGAGATACCTGGCGATCGCGATGGCGAGTTCCCAGTCGTCCGTGCCGTCGGCACCGTTGAAGACGTCATGGACGACGACCCGCGGTAGCACCGCGGCGCTGAGCAGGATGCTGGCGACGAATGTCCCGTGTCGAGCGGTGCTCGTGGTGGCGCCTCCAGTCGGCGTCAGCCGGTTCGGCGGCTCCGCGGAGGCGCGCTGCGGTGGCAGCAAGGCTGCGAAGTTCGCTACGAGTGCGCTGTCGGGGACGAGTACCGTCACGGCGGCACCCTGGTCCGTGCTGGTGATCAACGGGCCGGGGTCCGGCCTGGGTCCGCTGTCGCCGCCCGGGCTGACCCACGGCTGCAGCACACAATTCGCGCCTGCCAGCCGGCGATTCGGTCCCGGTGGCCCCAGGACGGCCCGGAGGGTGCGCACCTGCTGGGGGACGTCGGTGCCGGGCCGCAGGGTGAGCCGCGTGACTCCGAGCTGGGAGGAGTCCGTCCTGACGATCTGCGCTCCCAGCCGTTGCCGGACAGTGCCGACGTCGGCCGTGTCGACGATGATCTGGTTCTCTCGGTGGAAGCTTCTGCGTCGGCTGCGGGAGCCGGGCGGCAGCGGCCACTCTCGGGCGTCGGCGGGGGGCATGGCGCGACCTCCTGACAAGTCTGAATCGTTCTCCTAGTCTCGGGAGGTGTCGGTCTCGGCGACAGATACACCCGCGGGTTCGCTCGCGGCGGACGCGCTCGCCTTGGCCCAGGCGGATCCGAGCCGGGCGGTACACCTCGCCCGGGACGCGGTTCGGTCGGCGCGGCGGCGCGGCGACGCGCTGGAGCTCTCGGTGGCGCAGCAGGCCTCGGGCCTGGCCTTGCGCTCGCTGGAGCGGCCGCGGGAGTCGGCAGCCGCGTTGCGCCAGTCCGTCCGGACGGCGCTGGCCGCAGGGCTCGCCGGCCAGGCCGGGCGGGCGCGGATGAGTCTCGCGGTCTCTCTGGTCTACCTGGGTCGCCGGAGACAGGCATTGCAGGCGCTCGACCGCGCCGCGGCGGAGCTGACCGGCGTCGAGCTGGCCGAGCTCGAGGTGCAGCGGGCGATCGTGCTGTGGCTGCTGGGCCGTCCGGCGGCCGCGGCCGAAGGGGTGCCCGCCGCCCTTGCCCGGCTCCGCTCCGCCGGGGAGCGGCTCTGGGTCGCCCGCGGGCTGAATATTCTGGGGCTGACCAGCGTCGAACTCGGTCGATTCGAGCAGGCGGACGACGCCTTCCGGCAGGCCGCGGAGGCATTTGCCGAGCTCGGCCAGTTCGCCGACGCGGCAGGCAACCAGCATGACCGTGGCTGGTGCGCCGCCCTGCTCGGCGACATCCCGGCGGCGCTGCGCCACTACGAGGAGGCCGAGCGCCGGTTTGCCACCCTTGACCTGCCGCTGGTCGAGTTGCGACTCGATCGGGCGCGCCTGCTGCTGGGTGCCGGACTGGCCCGCGACGCCCTTGTCACCAGCAGCCAGGTGGCGGACGAGTTGGCGGCGCGGGGTGAGTCGAGCGCGCACGCCGACGCCCTGCTCGTCGTCGCCGAGGCGGCGCTTGCCACCGGTGACCTGGACGTGGCGAGGCGGTCGGCAGAACGATCCCGGGCGCTGTGCCGGCGGCAAGGCCGGGTCGGGCGGGCCGCGCTCGCCGGTCACCTCACGGTCCGGGCCAGGTGGGCCGACGGTGAGCGGGGACCTGCCCTGTACCGGGCGACCCGGACGGTGGCGGTCCAGCTGCGCCGTGAGGGATTGGCGGATCCCGCCGACCAGGCGCTATTGCTCGCGGGCCGGCTGGCGCGGGAGACGGGTGCGTCCCGGGCGGCCGACGAGGCGCTGGTCCAGGTCGCCCGCGGCCGCTGGCGCGGCTCGGCATACGGGCGCTCGCAGGCGTGGTTCGCCGAAGCGTTGGTGCGGCTGGACCGGGGAGACCGCCGGGGAGCGCTCGCCGCCCTGCGGGCCGGCTTTCGCGTGTTGGACACGCATGGTGCAGGTCTCGGCTCGCTAGAACTGCGTGCGCACGTCGCCGAGCAGGCCGCGGAGCTCGTCGTGGCCGGTCGCAGGATCGCGGTCGAGTCCGGCCGGGCCGAGCAGGTGCTGCGCTGGTCCGAGCTCGGCCGGGGCCTCGCGCTTCGGCTGCCGCCGGTCCGGCCGCCGGAGGACCCGGAGCTGGCGGTGGCACTGGCAGAACTCCGCCGGCTGTCCACCCAACCATCCGGCGGCTGGCGGCTCCGCCGCGAGGCGGAGCTGCGGGATCTGGTCCGCCGGCGGGTCCACCGGATCGAGGGTCCCAGCCGCTCCCAACCATGGGCGCTGCCGGCGCGGACGGACATCGACCTGGCGTTGTGCGGCGCTGCATTGGTCAGCCTGGTCGTCGTCGACGGCTTCCTGCACGCCTCGGTCATCGCGGACGGCCGGATGAGTCTCCATCGGCTGGGTCCGGTCGCACCGATCATCTGGGAAGCCCGCTTCCTCGGCATGTGGTTGCGCCGCGCCCTGCTCCCGGACCGACCGGAGAGCACATTGGCTCGGGCGTTCACCGAGGCGCAAGAGGCCGCCGGACGGGTGGACGCCGCGCTCTTCCGCCCGCTGGCACGGACCGTCGGCGACCGCGATCTGGTCGTCATCCCGCCGGCGAGCCTGGCCATGCTCCCCTGGCAACTGCTCACGACCGCGGCCGGCCGCACCCTGAGCACCGCACCGTCGCTCATCTGCTGGTACGACGCGACCCGCCGCCGCCCCTTGGACGGACCTGCCGCTCTCGTCGCCGGCCCCGGGCTGGACCATGCCGAGGGCGAGGTGCGGGAGCTGGCCGGCTTCTATCCGGACGCGGTGGTGCTGACCGGCGACGACGCGCGCAGTGACGCCGCGCTGGCGGCGATGAGCGGTGCTCGGGTGGCGCACGTCGCGGCCCACGGCGACGTCCATCCCGAGAGCCCGCTGTTCTCGGCGGTCCGCCTGGCCGACGGCCCGCTGATGGCCTACGACCTGGAGCGGATGGCCCCGCCGCCGGACCTGGTCGTGCTGTCCGCCTGCGACAGCGCGAGCGGCGACGGACCCGGAGAGGAACTGCTCGGGCTCGCGGTGGCGGTGCTGCGTGGCGGCGCGCGCAGCGTCATAGCCAGCGTTGCCCGGGTCCCGGATCACGCGACATTGGACGTCATGACGGTGATGCACAGGCAGATCGCCGCCGGGACCGCCCCCCACCGGGCGCTGGCCGGTACCGTCGCCACGCTCCGGGCCGAGGGAGCCCCTCCACTGACTCGAGCCGCCTCGGTGGCCTTCCTCGCAGTCGGCAGTACCGGCCCCGACACCGGCGTCCCTCCGGCCGAGGCCGGATGGCCCTGTCCATGATCAATGTCCTGAGGTCCTCGCCTGGGCAAGCTTGGGCATCATTACCGGCAGCAGATCCCGGGCGGCGATAAGCCAGGACACCGAAAACGCCCATACCGAAACGATCTCGCCGACGTAAAGCGGGGTGAGAGGCCCGATGTAGACCTTCAGGACGCCACCGAGGGCGATCCAGGCCAGCGCCGCGAGGATCGCGTATCCGCAGGTGCGGTGGATTTGCGCTACTCGGGCACTGCCCTTCCCCCCCGCCCGGCAGGCGAAGTAGAAGGAGATCCCGGCCAGGCAGGAGATGAAGATGGCAGCGCAGACGAAGTGGATCGTGGCCACCAGGGTCTCGCCGAGAGCCTGTTGGATCGGCGAGCAGCCGGCCGGCTCGGGTGTGACGCCGCACCGCGCCGCGCCGTCCGTGAGCTGGGGTCGGTTGGTCGGGAAATAGGCGACGCCCAGCACGGCGACGCCCGCCACCGAGCTGAGCCACCAGTCGGGCCGTCGCTTCCGGCCCGCCATGTAGGTGAGCAGCATGAACCCAATCACGGTCAGGCCGCCGACGAAGAGGTCCCGCATCGACGTGTGGTAGTAGGCGCTGATCGATCCCCGGACCCGAACTCCGGCTCGGAGGAAGAAGGTCTCGCCGAGGATGAACACGATCGGGAGGAGGATCCCGATCACACCGACGACAGCTCGGATGATCAAATACGAACGGGTGTAGAGGGCTGTCGGGTCACGAGGGTCAGCCAGGTCAGCGGGCCGGTCGAGGTCGTCTTGACAGGTACGGAACATGGTGTCTCCCAGGTTTGCCCGTGCGTCTCGATGAAGGAGTGAGAAACCGGGCGCTGAGTACATCCGCCGGGCACGAACCTGCTCGCTACATGCACTCGACCGCCGCCAGCCCCCCGCCCTGCTCGCCGGCGACCTGTCGCCCTGGGCAGCGGACCCCCTGGTCCGGCATTGCGCCGCTAGATTGGCGCTACAGCAAGTACCAGCGCTTGGCCGCATCCCGGCAACCGTATTCGCCGGAAAGGCAGACCGGTCGGCTGTCCTCAATAATTGCAAAGCCGCCATTTCTTAACGACAACAGCTCTTGCCAACCGGCAATGCGGACACATCGGCAGGTTCGAGTGATGGGCGGACATCGGGCAGTCCGCACCGGTATTCACAGTGCCCGAGACAGCCTTGCAGCACCCCCCTGACGAGCGGCCGGCGGCCATTTCCCGCGCTATCGCCAGAGTCCAGTGAAAGCCGCGTAACTCGCACCGGCTGCCGGTCCGGTGCGAGCTACTTTCGAATGCGCTGTGTCCCGGCTTCAACGAGGGTCACCCGCTCCGACAAGGTCACGCTCGTCCCCCGCCGGTGCGGGCGCAGGGACGACGGCCACACCTGCAGCCGGCTCGACCCGGCGCGGCCGCCGGAACGGCGGGACCCGACGTCCACCCACGTCCCTGGGGCGGACGGCGTCCCGGGCCTGCCGGTGAGCGGCTGCGTCCGCCTCCCGCTCCCGCCGGCGCGCGTCCACCACCGCCTGCACGCCGCATACCACTGAGTCCATCGTCGATCCCCCTTTCGGCTCCATCAGTCTTGTCTCAAGAAGGAGCGCGCAGGTTACCCCCGGATACACCCCGACTGCCCTTTCGACTGGCCAATGTGCCGCCCGACGCGTCGGGTCGGACACGGCACCTCTGACGAGTCAGGGCCCGATCCCACTCAGAACCTTGCCGTTGATAGCGCCTAAACCGGCTGAGGTAGGCGGCGACGCGCAATGGCGGTTTGCCGCGGACCTTGCCGGCGAGTTTGTAAAGGAACTGATGGACACGCCGCGGCTGCTCTGACGGTTCGTTGTCCAGCCGACGTACGTGACCTCGTCGCGTTGTCCGAGAAGAAGTCGGCAGGTGTCCCGACCTCCCGCAATCCTGGCGGCCTCACCACCCTCAGCGTTCACTTCGGTGATCATAAGTGCATCGAAGCACCCATTCCGCCGCTTTCCCGGCCTGCCGAAGCTGGCGGCGAGCTACCAGCGCGCGGGCGCCTTGGCCCCGCACTGCGGCGGGTGAGTGCGTCCAGCGGAGTCCGGTCGCTCGGGACGGCGCCGCGCGTGGCCGCCGTGCGGGCTGTCCGCTGACATCATCTGGGGATGCGGAGCGTCTACGAGGCGGCGGGCGGCAGCGACGGTCTGCTGCGCCTGGCGGAAGCATGGCATCACCGGGTGCTGGCCGACGAGATCGTCAGCCACGCCTTCAGCCACGGATTCCATCCTCAGCACAGCGAGCGACTCGCCGCGTACTGGGCTGAGGCGCTCGGTGGCCCCACGACCTACTCCGATGCCTACGGCGACGAGACGTCGGTGGTGCGCCTCCACAGCGGCAACGGAGAGCACGAGGAGATGGACCGCCGGGCGATCTATTGTTTCGACCAGGCCCTCGCCGACGTCGGGCTGGCCGCGGACGAGCGTCTGCGGCAGGTGCTGCACGACTACTTCGCCTGGGCCACCACCACGACCATGGCGCGCCACCCCGACTCCGCCGACGACGTCCCGGAAGGCCTGAGCATCCCGCGATGGTCCTGGAACGGACTGCAACACTGAAGCAGCACATCCCGCCTCCGGCCCACAGACTCGGCGGCCTCGGCCGGCCGCTGGGAGATGTTCAGGATGTTCGGCCGGATCCCGCGCCGTCGGGCCGTCGCGGGATTGGCGCTAGCCGGCCTCGGCGGGCACCGTGGCGATGGCATCGATCGAAATCAGCAGGCCGCGTGGAAGCCTGACATTGGCCGGCGCCGACCGGGCCGGCGGCGGATCGGGCATGTGCCGGGCGTAGACCTCGTTCAGCCGGGCGAAGTCGTCGACGTCCGAGTAGAAGATCGTGACCTTGACCAGATCGGCCATCGACGCTCCGGCGCTCTCCAGCACCCTGGCGAGGTTCTGCAGCGCCTGCTCGGTCTGCGCCTCGATCCCCCTCCCTGCCACCCCGGTCGAGGGATCGATCCCCGCCATACCGGAACAGAACACGAAGCCACCCGCGACGATCGCCTGACTGTAGGGACCGAGCGCGGCCGGAGCCCCGTCGCTGAACACCGCCCGCCGCGTCATTGCCACACCTTCCAGCCATCGAGCCGCCGCCCCATGCGACCACCCCAGGTCCCCGGAATCCTCCTCCACCGCCAGCCGACATATCCCGCCAGCCCCCGGCACAGTGCCCGTACAGGGCCAGCGCTGTCCGGACCCGGCGACGGCGAGGATCGGACGGTGTGGGCCGGGGTGCTGCCGCTGGCCCTCGCCGCCAGCCCGGCTCCAGGCGACCACAGGGACGGAGAGGTGATGATCGGCGGTCCGCCGACGTGGGCGGATGGTCCGATCGGCCATCCGCATGCGCGGCTATCCCCCCGCGGAATCGGTCAGTCGGATCCCCTCCGCGGACCAGGAGGCGACCGCGGACCACGGCACCACGACCAACTGGCCCGGCAGGCCCCGCAGAACGCCCCGGAGCAAGGCCGGCGAGCGCTGGTGCCGGCCGTAGCCGAGCCGAGGGGTGACCCGCCGCTCGGTGACGACGAGGGCGTCGAGTCGGAGCACGCCCCAGGAGCTGTGCGGGCCTGCTTCCTGGACGCACCGGAGGTCGGCAACCAGGCCGATCCGCCGACCGGTGTGGTCGAACACCGGTCGGCCGAGCAGCTCACCCGCCCGCATGACCGCTGCCCGGAAGTCGCCCGATGATGTGCCGTTCGACCCAGCCTTCGAGCGGGTCGACGGCGAGCTCGTCGCGGGTACGGTCGACGTCGACCGCGCTGTGCACGGCGGTCACCGCGCCGAACGGGATCCGCGGCGGGTCGTCGCCTGGCGTGGCCGCCAGCCGGGACGCGAGCGCGTTCATCCAGCGCCCGGGCCGGCCGCCGAGCCGCGGCCCGAGCGCCCGCGGCCCGACGAGGATCGCCGTGACCACAGGCACGCCATCCGGCCCTGGCTGCAGCTCCAGATCGTCCACTTTGCACACCAGCCGGCCGTCCCGGTCGAGGACCTGCCGGTCCAGCAGCTGGAGATAGATGTCCACTGTGGTCATTGGCCCGCCCGGGTCGCCAGCATCGGAGGTATCGCGGCCACCGAGGCCACCAGGATCACGACGAGGAACAGCGTGCCGAACAGGTTGGCAACCCGCCCGTTGACCCGCGCGCCGAGGTAGTCCGGATCGTTGGCGATCACCAGGATCGGCAGGTACGTCAACGGGAGCGCGACCGCGGAGAACACCAGCGAATACTCGGTGATCGTGATCGGGTCGATCGTGGTCAGCACCGTGCCGACGGCAACAATCAAGCAGACCAGCACGACCAGGTGGAATCGGGCGGCCTCACGCGGCCGCACGTACTTGCCCCACTGCCAGCCGAAGTACTGGGCGACGCTGTAGCCGCAGGACAGCCCTGTCTCCAGGGCGGCGCCGAACGTCGCGGCGACGAAGCCGAGGATCGCCACCGCCAGCCCGAGCTTCCCCACCGCGACCGCGACGGGCAGACCGACCTGGCCGAGCGTGTCCACGGTGATGCCCTGGGGCAGCAGCACCACGGCCGCGCAACCCGCGACCGCCAACGACAGCAGCCCGCCGAGCGGGAAGCCGACGAACACGTTCACCCGGGAGGTCACGACGTCCTTGCGGGTCCACCGCTCCTCCACCCCGCCGGAGGAGAAGAAGAACACCTCGTACGGGGTCATCGCCGCACCGAACAGCGCGATGGCGTAGTAGAAGTAGGTCGGCAGGCCTTCGCCCGGCGGGTTCCCGGGTGAGATCCCCTGGTTCAGCAGCTGCGGCCAGTCGGGATTCAGCCGCCACAGGGCTACGCCGAAGATCACCAGCGTCAGCCCCAGCAGCCCCGCGGTGTTCTCCAGCACAGAGAAGCGCACCCGCCACATCACCAGCCACGCCGCCAGACCGGCGACCGGCACCCACAGCAGGTAGTTGACGCTCGTGGCCAGCTCCAGGGCCAGCGCGACGCCCCCGATCTCGGCGCTGAACGTCAGCAGCGTCACCAGCAGCGAAGCGGCCAGGTTGGCCAGCCCGATGCGGGGACCGAGCCGCTCGCGGACAAGGTCGAACGTGGGTCGTCCGGCGACCGCCGCGACCCGTCCGGACATCTCCGCGAACACGCAGATCCCGATCACACCGAGCACGGTCGCCCAGGCCAGCGTCAACCCGAAGCGCGCCCCCACCAGTGCGTTCGCGACCAGGTCGCCGATGTCGACGAACCCGCCGATCGCGGTCAGGATCCCCAGCGCGACGCCGAACACCCGCTTCACGAGCCGTGCTCCCGGGCGAACCGGCCGAGCCCATCAGCGGTCGCGACGAGTTGCTCGGCCGTGGAGCGCAGACCCGCCGCGTCGCTGCGGCGAGCGAGGACCCGCAACTGCGTCATCCCGTCCGACCCGTCCGACAGCAGGCCGTCGAGGTCGGACCGGAGCCGGTCCGCCCTCGGGTCGTCCGGCGGCTGGATCGAGTCGAACGTCGATTCAATGGAGCCGAACGCCTCCTCGGCGTCTACCAGCACCGTCTCCAGATATGAGGCGGGCATCCGGCCGGCGTTTCCGACCGCGAGCCGCGCCGTCTGTAGTTGAGACAACGCATCCGCGGCGGTGTGCGCGGCCTTTTCCTCGTACTCTCCGGTCGTCGGCGCCGGGCCGACACAGCCGGTCAGCGCCGCGATCGCGAGGACGGCCGGCAGCCATCTCATCCGGGATCACCGCGGCGCAGAACGAAGAACGCCAGCAGTCCGACCAGCAGGACGAACTCCGCCCACGCTGCCAGCAGGACCAGTCCGTCGGTCATGTGACGGATTTTCCCGGAACGATCTTCAGAAACGTCACGCCTACAACGCGCGGGGATGCCGCCGTCCTGTGGAGCGGTCGGCTCAGTAGACGGTGAGGAAGCAGCCGGTGTGGCCGGCGTAGACGACCGTGATCTTGTACAGACCGTGCTGCCGGACCGGGATCGCGCCGGGGTAGAACGGATCCTCACTCGGCCCGCCCAAGAAGCCGAGCTGCCGGCGCACCTGGACGCTCGCTCGACCGGGCGGGTCGAGCGGCTCTACCCGGACGGTTGCACCGGGATTGCCCGGCGGCGGCGGATCGAGCTTGACCCACAGCTTGGTCTGGCCGTACCGGACGGCGTCGACTTGGTCGGGGAGAAACGGCCCGGCACTGATCTGGCCGGAGGTCGCGCTCGTCGTCGACGCGGCCCTGGTGCATCCGGCCGGGCCGCTCGCCGCAGCCGTCGGACGGCCAGGAGAGCTGGTCGTGGTGGCCCCGGGAGCTGCTACGGGTCGCGCCGGTTCGTTGTCCGCGCTGCAACCTGCCGCCAAGCCGGCGCCCAGGACTGCCGCGGCGGTCAGCACGGCTCGGCGGCGCACGACCTGATTGTCGACGCCGCCCGGGA
>DATDKW010000435.1:0-3459 GCA_036519715.1 Mycobacteriales bacterium | reverse complement strand
GCCCGCTCAGGCGATCAAGGGCGGCGTTCCCGACGCCGGTGCCCACCCTTATGTGGGGCAGTTGCTGTTCTACGACCCGACCGCGATCGACCCGCGGTTCGACGACCCCGGCGGCTGGTTCAACTGCTCGGGCACCCTGGTGAGCCCGACGATCGTGGTGACCGCCGGGCACTGCACCTTCGGCACCGGGCTGAACGGCGAGCCGACCGCGTCCGGCTCGGGCGGCAACGACGTGTGGATCAGCTTCGCGGAGGAGCCGGACTACAGCATCCTGCCCCCGAGTTCGCAGTTCGCCCCCGACGACAACGAAGGCCGCTACGACGCATGGTCGGCGGCGTTGAACGCCACCGACGAGTGGATCCGGGCCACCGCGTTCCCGCATCCGGAATATGACGACGCCGCGTTCTTCGAGCACGACCTGGGCGTCCTGCAGCTCAGCGAGCCGGTGACCCTGACCGAGTATGGGCAGCTGCCGACGCTGGGCCTGCTCGACGAGCTCTACAGGGAGGACAAGCAGCAGCCGTACACCGCGGTGGGCTACGGCCTGGAGGGCTCGGGACCGAAGACCTCCTTCGGTGGGGACACCCGGCGGCGGGCGGAGCTGCGGCTGGTCAACCTTAACGGGGTGCTGGGGGCCGGCAAGGGCACGTCGGCGAAGTTCTCCAGCAACGCCAACACCGGCGGCACCTGCTTTGGTGACTCCGGCGGGCCGATCTTCGTCTCCGGCACGACCACCCTGGTGGCCGTGGTGTCGTTCGGGACCAGCTCCACCTGCTCTGGGACCAGCGGCGCCTACCGCCTCGACCAGGCGGACGACCTGGCCTTCCTGGCGACCTTTGGCATCACCTCCTGAAGGAGGCGCCGCAACAGCTCGGTCAGGCTTCAGGCCGGGACGGAGGCGCGTCCGTCCCGGCCTCACTCGCGCGGCAGCTCGGGTGGTGTTGGCTGGATTTGCGCGTGGTTGCCGGAGATGCGATCTTGCTGCGGCGGCGGCCCAGGCGAGGGGTCCTGCGCGTCGTGGGTGGAGGGTGCTGTGAGCATGGAGCTAGGCGACGCGGAGGCCGGACAGTACAACGCGGAGGGACCGCCGGCCTTTCGGGTGGTGCGCCGCGGGTACGACCGCGACGAGGTCGATCCCTACTTCTCCCAGCTTGCCGCACGCCTGCGCGAGGCGGTCGGCCAATTCGCCAGGACCGAACAGGCACGGGCCGAGCTGGAGGGCGAGGTCACGAGGCTTCGGGAGCGGTCGCCATCGTTCGAGCAGGTCGGCGAGGAGGCCGCCACGCTGCTGCAGGAGGCGGGCCGCTCGGCCGAGCAACTGGTGGAGAACGGCCGGCGTCGGGCCGAGACGATCATCGAGAACGCCCAGCAGCAGGCCGAGCAGCTTCGGGCGGACGTCACCAATGAGGCGCAGAAGGTGCTGGAGCAGGCTCGGGAGGTCGCCGAACAGATCCGCCAGGAGGTGGAGCAGGAGCGAGCGGCGGTGCTGAGCGAGACCGACCAGGTTCGTGAGTTCCGCGATGGGCTGTTGGACGACCTCGGTCGGGTGCACGGCGAGATCAGCGGTCTGCTGGAGCGGACCCGCAGGCAGCGGGACCAGGCACTGACTGCCGGCGGCGCTGCTGACCCGAAGCCTGCGGCCGCACCGGACGCCAAGACCGAGCCTGCGAAGGTGGCCGAGGCAGATAGCTCACCGTCCCGGTTATGAGCCGTAGCCAGATCTGGCGCGCCTCACGTTAGGGTCCAACACCGTACTGCTGCAGGAGTGGCTGACTCCTACGTGCCTGCTACCGGGACCAGGACGATCGATCAGTTTCGGAGAAGCCGCCGCCGTGTCGGCTCGCTAGCATAAGGGTCGTCCCCATCAGGACTCGCAGGGGAGGAAACCCGCAATGAAGGACACGCGGAAGTCCGCCAAGACCACCGCCGCGACCGGCAAGACGTACGAGGGGTTCACCGACGAGGAACGAGACGCGATGAAGGAGCGCGCCCAGGAGCTGAAGGCGGCCGCGCGCCGCGGCCCGCGCGGGAAGAAAGAGGACGGGGAACGCGACGTGCTCGCGAAGATCGCCGAGATGCCGGAACCGGATCGCGCCATGGGCGAGCGGCTCCATGCCGTCATCAAAGCCAGCGCGCCAGCCCTCTCGCCCAAACTGTGGTACGGGATGCCCGCCTATGCCAAGGACGGCAAGGTCGTCTGCTTCTTCCAACCCGCGCAGAAGTTCAAGGAGAGGTACGCGACGTTCGGCTTCAGCGACGCGGCGAACCTCGACGACGGCGCCATGTGGCCGACCTCCTTCGCGCTGACGGAGTTGACGGCCGCCGAGGAGGCAAGGATCGGCGCGCTCGTGAAGAAAGCGGTGAGCTGAGGACTGAGCTCAGCGCAATGCAAGGCAACTTGTCTACCGTTTCTCAGCGATGTCGTGGCTGAACTCCATCCGAATCGCGTCGGTCTCGCGCAGGACGATGATCCGGCTGGTCCGGGCATCCCAGTGCTCGCTCATCAAGAGGTAGCGGTCGCCTGAGCGTTGCACCAGGCGCAGGCCGTCGTACCGGTAGTGGTAGGCGGACTCGGAGGTGCCGAGCCTTGTCTCCACGACCCCCTGCACGTGGATCTCCAGGCTCTTGGGGCTATAGACAGTCACCGCCAAGAGTTGTCCAGGATTGGCGGTGATCTGCGTGGCATATCCTTCGCCGGCAACATTGGCCAGCCGCTCAACATCCCAGAAGACCGCCATGGTGAGCAGCACGAGAACAAGGACCTTGGCCGCCGACGACGTGCGGGTTCTGCCGGTGAGCCGCCGTTCCAGCACGTCGCCATAGAGTGCGCATAGCAGCGACGCAGTGACCGCCATCGCGACGGTAGCGCCGCTGAGCGGCACAGCCACCACTGACAGCGCGACGGCCACCGGCACCCAGAGCAGCCAGGCGCCGCGCAGCGCTCGCGGTACCCAGGTGGCCAGCCTCCCGGCGTCAGCCATTGGCAGGACCAACCGCTGATGCAGCCAGGTGAGCAGCAGCATGAGGGCAATGAGGAGCATCAGCGGAATGAACAGCACGAGGATGCTCCGCAGGATGTAGTCCTGCACCGACCAGTCCAGGATCGCCGTGTCGTAACCGAGTTGCTTTGCCTGCACGCTGGCGCGCACCCATCCGAAGTAGAAGAGCAGCCCGGTGGCGATCGCGATCGGTGACCCGATGGTGGCGAACAGGCGCATGGCCTTGCCGGCACCGCTCACCGGCGACGACTCGACTGACTGGTCGGTGCCAGGATCGGTCGCGGGACCGGGGGGCACCGAGCCGTCTCGTGCCAGGTCGACCATGGTCACCTCGATGACGGCGAGACCGTCGTGGAGGAGGTCGGTGCCGTCGGCTGCGGCTTGGTCGTGCTGGTGGCCGGCACGCTCGTGGTCACCACGAGGCGGCCAGCCTTAGGGATATCGATGGCGGCGGCCGGGG
>DATDKW010000434.1:0-14625 GCA_036519715.1 Mycobacteriales bacterium | reverse complement strand
GACCCGCAGGGCGGCCGGATCATCAACAACGGCTCCATCTCCGCCCACACGCCGCGGCCGCAGTCGATCGCCTACACGGCGACCAACCACGCGATGACCGGGCTGACCAAGGCGACCGCGCTGGACGGCCGGCCGTACCGGATCGCCTCCGGGCAGCTCGACATCGGCAACGCCGCCACCGACCTGGCCGCCGGGTTCGTGTCGGGCACGGCGCAGGCCGACGGCAGCGTGCGACCGGAGCCGCTGATGGACGTCGCCAACGCGGCCCGGGCCGTGGTCTACATGGCCAGCCTGCCCCTGGACGCCAATGTGCTCACCATGACCGTCATGGCCACGACCATGCCCTTCGTCGGCCGCGGCTGACGAGGCGGACGTACTCGGTGGCGGGGTCGTGGGGGAGCGACGGGGCGCCGTCGACGACCAGGTCGGCGCGGTCCTGGGCCGGGTCGGCGGCGAAGAACGCGTCCTCCTCGGCCTCGTAGGCGGCCCAGTCCGCGTCCGGGCCGTCGCGGTCGATCCCGCGGGCCAGCCGCGGCCCGGTCGGGACGTGCAGCCAGATCCCGTACGCCAGGCGGCCGGTGATGGCCCGCCGGGACGACGACACGCCCTCGATGATCAGCACGTCCGGGCCGCCGGCGGTCAACGGGGCGAGCATGTCCCCCTCCAGGGCCGGCCACCACGGGTGGCCGACGCGGGCGTGGACGTCGTCGGTGTGCACCACCGGCGGGTCCCCGAGCGCCGCGGCCAGCCGGGCCGCGAACGTCGTCTTCCCGGCCGCCCCCCGCCCGTCCACGGCCACGATCCTGGTCCGCAGACCACCGGCGGGCGGCAGCGCCCGGATCCGCGCCGCCAGCTCCGCAAACGTCTCGACCCGCGCGCTCATGCCGGCCCGGGCGGACGGGTCAGCGGCGGACGGAGCGCTCGGCCTCGGCCAGCCACTCGCGGCGCGCCGTCACGGCCGCCTCGGCCTCGGCGATCTTGGCCGCGTTGCCGCCCGAGCGTGCCTTCTCCAGCTGGGCCTCGGCCTTGGCCACGGTCTCCCGCAGCTGGTCCAGCAGCGGGTTGCTGTCCGGCTTGCCGCGCTTCCACTCGGCCTCGCCGGCGTCGCGGATCCGCTGCTCGGCCGCCCGCATCCGGTTGTCCAGGGTGCGGATCGCGTCCCGGGGCACGTGCCCGACCGCGTCGTACCGCTCCTGGATGTCGCGCAGCCGGGCCTGGGCCCCGCGCAGGTCGGCGGCCGGGTCCAGCGCCTCCGCCTCGCCGATCAGCGCTTCCTTGATCTTCTGGTTGGCCAGCTGCTCGGCGTCCCGCTCGGAGAACGTGGCCGCCCGGGCGGCGAAGAACGCGTCCTGCGCGGCCCGGAACCGGGTCCACAGCTGCTCCTCGGCCTCCTTCGAGGCCCGGCCGGCGCCCTTCCACTCCGTCATCAGGGCCTTGAGCCGGTTGGCGGTCGGGCCCCAGTCGGTCGAGCCGGACAGCGCCTCGGCCTCGGCGACCAGCTCCTCCTTGCGGGCCCGGGCCACCCCGCGCTGCTCGTCCAGCGCGGCGAAGTGGCTGCCGCGGCGCCGGGTGAACGCGTCCCGCGCCGCCGCGAACCGCTTCCACAGCTGCTCGTCGGCCTTCCGGTCGACCCCGCGGATGGCCTTCCACTCGTCCACGATGGCGCGGAACCGGTCGCCGGCCGCCTTCCACTGCGAGCTCTGGGCCAGCTCCTCGGCCTCCAGGACCAGCTTCTCCTTGGCCGCGGCGGCCGACGCCCGGGCGGCCGCGCGGGCCACGCCGGCCTGCTCCAGCCGGGCCTGGGCCGCGGTGTGCAGCGCGGCCAGCCGGGTCTCCAGCGCGGCCAGGTCGCCCACCACCGCGGCCTCACCCAGCGAGGCCTGCAGCGCGGTGGCGTGGGCCAGGGTCGACTTCGGGTCGCCGGCGCCGGAGGCCAGCCGGCTCTCCAGCAGGCCGACCTCGGTGGCCAGGTCGTCGTACCGGCGGGCGAAGTGCGCCAGCCCCTCCTCCGGGGTCCCCGCGTGCCACGAGCCGACCGCCCGCTCGCCCGTCGCGGTGCGCACGTACACCGTGCCGTCGGCGTCGACGCGTCCCCACTCGTTGCTGGCAGTCATTGCCCTCGTTCCTCCTCGCGCGTCCGCGCCCCTGCATCCTCTCAGTACGGCCTGGCCGCCCGGCACCCCCTCTGCGACAAAGCCGTCGTCCTACTCTCCCGGGGTGCTCCTCGCCATCGCGTTCTGCCCCTCGCCCCCGCTGCTGGTGCCCGAGCTGGCCGCCGGCGCGGCGGCCGAGCTGGACCCGCTCCGGACGGCCTGCCGGGAGGCGGTGCGCCGGCTGCTGGCGGTCGCCCCGGACGAGGTCGTCGTGATCGCAACGGGCCCGGTGAGCAGCCAGTTCCCGGCGGGCACGACCGGCTCCCTGGCCGGGTACGGGGTGCCGGTGACCGCGACCCTGCCCCGCGCTGCGGCGCGCCCCGCGACCGACGGCACGGTGCCCCGGGAGGCCCACTACGCGCTGGGCCCGGTGGGGGCGGTCGCGGCGGCGGTGCCACCGGGGGTGACGCTGGGGGCGTGGCTGCTGGCCGGCGCGGGCGTGCCCTGCTCGGCCTTCGCGGTCGGCCCCGACGCCGACCCGGCAGACTTCGGCCGCGCCCTGGACCTGACCGACCGGCGCCGGGCCCTGCTGGTGATGGGCGACGGCTCCGCCCGCCGCACGGAGCGCGCCCCCGGGTACGTCGACCCGCGCGCGGCCGCCTTCGACGCCGCCGTCGCCGCCGCTCTGGCCACCGCCGACGCGCCCGCGTTGGCCGCGCTGGACCCGGCCCTCGGTGCCGACCTGCTGGCCGACGGCGTCCCGGCCTGGCGGGTCGCCGCCCACGCCGCCGCCGGAGCGTCGTACCAGGCCGAGCTGCTCTTCGACGCCGCCCCGTACGGGGTCGGCTACCTCGTCGCGACCTGGCTGGCGCGGTGAACCGACTGGTCGCGCTGGTCGGCCCGACCGCCACCGGCAAGTCGGCGCTCGCCGTCGAGCTGGCCCGGCGGATCGGCGGCGAGGTCGTCAACGCCGACTCCATGCAGCTCTACCGGGGCATGGACATCGGCACGGCCAAGCCGACCGCGGCCGAGCGGCAGGGCGTCCCGCACCACGTGCTCGACCTCTGGGAGGTGACCGAGCGGGCCAACGTCGCCGACTACCAGCGGGCGGCCCGGGCCGCGGTCGAGGCCGTGCTGGCCCGGGGCCGGGTCCCGCTGCTGGTCGGCGGTTCCGGGCTCTACGTCCGGGCCGTGGTCGACGAGCTGGAGTTCCCCGGCACCGACCCGGACCTGCGGGCCCGGCTGGAGGCCGAGCTGGCCGAGCTGGGCGCCCCGGCCCTCCACACGCGACTGTCCGAGGTGGACCCCGCCGCCGCCCGCGACATCCTGCCCTCCAACGGCCGCCGCCTCGTCCGCGCGCTGGAGGTGATCGAGCTGACCGGCCGCCCGTTCGCGGCCACCCTGCCGGCGCCGGCCGAGCGCTACGACACCGTCCAGATCGGACTGGACCGGGCCGACCTGGACGAGCGGGTGGCGACCCGGGTGGACCGGATGTGGGCGGCCGGGATGGTGGCCGAGGTCCGGGCGCTGGAGGCCCGCGGCCTGCGCGACGGCCCGACCGCCAGCCGCGCGCTCGGCTACCAGCAGGTGCTCGCGCTGGGCGACACCGAGGCGGCCAAGGCCGACACGGTCCGGGCCACCCGCCGGTTCGTCCGCCGGCAGCGGTCCTGGTTCCGCCGCGACCCGCGGGTGATCTGGCTCGACGGCGCCGCCCCCGCCCTGGCCGAGCACGCCCGTACGCTCGTCCGGTGAGCGATCGCCTGAGGTTCACCAAGGGTCACGGCACCGAGAACGACTTCATCGTGCTGCCGGACGCCCCGGCCCTCAACCCGGAGACGGTCCGGGCCCTGTGCGACCGGCGGGCCGGGATCGGTGCCGACGGCGTGCTGCGGGTGGAGCGCCGCGACGGCGGCTTCTTCATGGACTACGCCAACGCCGACGGCTCGGTCGCGGAGATGTGCGGCAACGGCATCCGGGTCTTCGCGCGCTACCTGGTCGACGCCGGGCTGGCCGAGCCGGGGACGCTGCCGATCGGCACCCGGGCCGGGACCCGGACCGTGCAGGTGCCGGCGACCGGCGACGTGACCGCGGAGATGGGCGCGCCGGTCGCGCTGGAGGCGGCGCCGTCCGTCGGCGGCCTGCCCGGCACGGCGGTGAGCATGGGCAACCCGCACGTGGTGGTGGAGCTGCCCGACCTGGACGCGCTGGGCGCGCTCGACCTGAGCCGGCCGCCGGACGTGCGGCCGCCGCTGCCGGACGGCCAGAACGTGGAGTGGGTGGTCCGCCGGGGGCCGCGCTCGCTGGTCCTGCGGGTGCACGAGCGCGGGGTGGGGGAGACCCGGTCCTGCGGCACCGGCGTCTGCGCGGCGGTGGTGGCCGCGGTGGCCTGGTCGGGCGGCGAGGGGCTGGACGACCCGTGGACGGTCGACGTGCCCGGCGGGCGGCTGTCGGTGACCTGGCTGTCGTCCGGGCCGGTGCTGCTGTCCGGGCCGGCCGTGCTGGTGGCCGAGGGCGAGGTCGACCTGGGCGCGCTCAGGTCGCGGTGAAGCGCCAGCTCTGATTGCCGGCGGCCGGGTCGATCTCGGCCACCGGGTCGCGGCAGGTCGCCTGCTGGATCGGGGCGTTCTCGTCGGCCGAGGCGTTGGTGACGTCCAGGCACTTGCCGCTGTGCGCGGCGACGATCTGCACGTAGCCGGTGTCCGCGCCGGCCGTGTCGGTCAGCGGGCGCAGCTGGAAGGTCTGGTTGGCGCCGCCGTTGCAGTCCCACTGGGCCACCGGCGCGCCATCGTCCATCGACGCGCCCAGCACGTCGGCGCAGAGGCTCGTGCCCGAGCTCACCAGCTCGTACGCGCCGGGCTGGTCCTTCCCGACGAGCAGGAAGCCGGTGCCGAAATCCGTGCCGCAGGTGCGCTGGACCAGCTGCGCGCCCGGATCGGTGCGGCCCTGCGGGACGGCCAGGCACAGGTTCGAGTGCCGGGACGTGAACGAGCCGCCGGACGGGGGGAGCGGGCTGCCGGTCGGCTCCGGGGTGGCCGTCGGGTCGGCGGTCGCGGCCGGTGTCGCGCTCCCGACCGGGCTCGGCGGCGGGGCGGCGGCCGGGGACGCGTCGCTGCCGCCGGCCAGCCGGACCACCACGATGAGGATGGCCAGCATCAGCAGCACGATGCCGGCCACGGCCCCGACGGCCAGCAGCGCGGTGCGCTCGTCGCCGCGCAGGGCCGCGACCCGGGCCGCGAGCCGGCGGGTGGTGGCGACGGCCCGGTCCTTCGCCCCCGGGCCGGCCGCCGGCGGCGGCTCGAACCCGGCCGGCTCGGCCGACCCGCCCAGCCCGGTGAGCAGCACCCGGCTGAACGTCCCGGTGTTGTAGTCCCCCTGGTACGGCGCCGCCCCACCGCCCATCAGATCGGCCCGGGTGGCGCCGGCCGGCAGCCCGCCGGTGGCGCCGACCGGCGGCCCGCCGACTCCGAGACCGGTCGGCGGTCCGCCCCTGAACAGGTCGGCCCGGGTGGCGCCGACCGGCGGCCCGCTCGCGGGCGGCTGACCGGCCGGGGGTCCACCGGTCGGCAGGAAGGCGGGCAGCTCGTCCCGCCGCAGCACGGTCGTCGCCTCCGGATCCGCGCCACCCGGCCCGGCCACCGGCGCGGCCGGCCCCGGGCCCGAGCCGTTGGCGACCGGCCAGCCGTACGGCACCGGACCGCCGGCCGCCGCGACCGGACCGCCGGCTGCTGACACCGGACCACCGGCCGCTGGCACCCGACCGCCGGCGTCCGGCGCCGCACGGCCGACCGGCGGAACCGGCCGCGCGATCGGCGTCAGCGCGTCGCCCAGCCGTGGCCCGGGAGCCGGACCCGGCCCGATCCGCTCGGTCGCCGCCTCGCTCGACGGGCCCGGACCCGGCGACGGCCGCGGGTCAGGACCGGGCGACGGCCGTGGATCAGGACCGGGCGACGGCCGCGGGTCAGGACCGGGCGACGGCCGCGGTTCAGGGACCCGGGACGGCGCCAGCCGCGGCGCGTCCGGTGCCTGGTGCCGTCCCACGGCTGGCTATGGTGCCCCATCCCCGGGCTCGGCCGCGACGCCGGACGTCGCCCCGGACCCGATCCCCGCGGTTCCGCCCCCGGCCGGTCCCGCGACCGGCCCACCCACCGGCCCGGTAACCGCCCCGGTCAGCGGCTCGTCCGGCCCTCCCGGCTCGGACGAGGTCGGCAGTTCGCGCATCGTCCGCAGGGGCGAGAAGAAGATGGGCAGGAACGCCAGCGCCGTGCCCCCGACCGCGACCCACAGCGTCGGCCGCAACCCGATCGTCGATCCCAGGATCCCGCCCAGCAGCGACCCGATCGGGATCGTGCCCCACACCGCGAACCGGATCGTCGCGTTCATCCGCCCCAGCAGCCGCTCCGGGCACAGCAGCTGCCGGAACGACACCTGGGTGACGTTGTAGACCACGATCGTCACCCCGGTGACCACCGAGAGCGCCGCGACCAGCACCAGCAGCCAGCCCCGCTGCACGAACGGCATGGCCAGCATCGCCGGCGCCTCCAGGGCGGCGGAGATCCACAGCGCCGGTCCCTGCCCGACCCAGGAGGCGAACCGCCGCGCCACCAGCGCCCCCAGCAGCCCGCCGACCGCCGACGCGCTGAACAGCAGCCCGATCGTGCCCGCGGACAGGTCGAGCTGGGCCGAGTCGGCCAGCAGGACGATGAACGCCGTCATGCCCACGTTCATGAACAGGTTGCCCGTGGCCGTGCAGGCGGCGATCGCGCGCAGCAGCCGGTGCCCGAAGACGAAGGCCAGCCCCTCCCGCATCTCCCGCCCGAGGTGCCGGTCGGCCGCCCGCTCCGGCCGCGCCTCCCGGGACCGGATCGAGCCGATCCAGGCCGCCGACCAGAGGAAGGACGCCGCGTCGACCAGGATCGCGTACGGCGCGGTCAGGGCCTGCACCAGCACCCCGCCGACCGTCGGCCCGGCCACCTGGGCCACCGACTGGGTGCCCTGCAGCTTGGCGTTGCCCTCGACCAGGTTGTCCCGTCCGACCAGGTGCGGCAGGTACGACTGGTAGGCGACGTCGAAGAAGACCGTGCAGGCGCCGGCTAGCAGCGCCACCGCGTACACCTGGGCCAGGGTGAGCAGGTCCAGCGCCCAGGCCAGCGGAAGCGAGCCGAACAGCAGCCCCCGGGCCAGGTCGGTCACGAACAGCACGTTGCGCCGCCGGACCCGGTCGACCCAGACTCCGGCCGGCAGCCCGATGACCAGGAAGGCGAGGAACTCGAACGTGGTCAGCAGCCCGACCTCGAACGGCCCCGCGTCCAGCACCTTGATCAGCAGCAGCGGGAGGGCGATGACGGTGACCTGGGTGCCGGCTTGGCTCAGCGCGTCGGCCGCCCACAGCCGGCGGAAGTCGGCGTGCCGCAGCAGTGTGGTCTGCACGGAAGCAGCGTGGGACCACTGATTGGGACTTGTCAATCACTTATGCTGGCGGCGTGTACCCCAGCGGCGAGCGGCGGGAGGCCTCCGACGAGGAGGCGCGGGCGATCGCGTCCCCGCTGCGGCTGCGGATCCTACGGCTGTGCCTGGACACGTCGCTGACCAACAAGCAGATCGCGGAGGCGCTGGGCCGGGATCCCGCCAGCGTCCTGCACCACGTCCGGAAGCTGGTCCGGACCGGGTTCCTGGCCGCCGAGGGCGAGCGGCGCGGGGCCCGCGGCGCCCGCGAGGTGCCGTACCGGGCAACCGGGAAGTCCTGGGTCATGGATGTCGTTGACCCGGTGCAGGCCGGGGGACAGGCGATCGCCATGGTTGAGGCGTTCATCCAGGACGCCACCCGGGTCGGCTTCGAGAACGTCGACGGCACCCGGATGGGCCTGCGGCTCACCCCGGCCGAGCACGAGGAGCTGACCGGCCGGATCTTCCAGCTGGTCGAGGAGTTCCGGCTGCGGAGGTCCGAGGGCGAGCCGTGGTCGCTGTTCGTGGGCCTGCACCGGGACGACAGACCGGTATAAGACGGTGCCGAGCGGCGCCGCCCGTGACACCATCGGAGGACGATGACCCAACCACTCCACGACCCCGTGACGCCCGTCGAGCCCGCCGAGGCCGGCGCCCGCGTCGAGCCGTTCGAGGACGGCAGTGTCCACGACGACGCTCTCGAGGACGGCAGCTTCGTCGACGTCGACGCCGAGTCCTTCGACCTGGAGGACCGGCAGGCGCTGCGCCGGGTACCGGGCCTGGCGACCGAGCTCGAGGACGTCACCGAGGTCGAATACCGGCAGCTCCGCCTGGAGCGCGTCGTGCTCGTCGGTGTCTGGACCTCCGGCACCGCCACCGACGCCGAGAACTCGATGACCGAGCTGGCCCGGCTGGCCGAGACGGCCGGCTCCCAGATCCTCGACGGCGTGATGCAGCGGCGGGACCGCCCCGACCCGGCCACCTACCTGGGCTCCGGCAAGGCCAAGGAGGTCCGCGACCTGGTCGTGTCGACCGGCGCCGACACCGTGGTCTGCGACGGCGAGCTGACCCCGGGCCAGCTGCGCAAGCTCGAGGAGATCGTCAAGGTCAAGGTCATCGACCGGACCGCGCTGATCCTCGACATCTTCGCTCAGCACGCCCGCAGCCGGGAGGGCAAGGCCCAGGTCGAGCTGGCCCAGCTGCAGTACATGCTGCCCCGGCTGCGCGGCTGGGGTGAGTCGATGTCCCGGCAGGCCGGTGGCCGCGTCGCCGGCGGTGGCGGCATCGGCACCCGCGGCCCCGGTGAGACCAAGATCGAGACCGACCGGCGCCGGATCAACACCCGCATCTCCCGGTTGCGCCGCCAGCTCGGCGAGCTCGGGGCGACCCGGGCGACCCAGCGGCAGGAGCGGGTCCGGCACGAGGTGCCCTCGGTGGTGCTGGCCGGCTACACCAACGCCGGCAAGTCCTCGCTGCTCAACCGGCTGACCGGGGCCGGGGTGCTGGTCGAGGACGCGCTGTTCGCGACCCTGGACCCGACCGTGCGCCGGTCCCAGACCCCGGACGGCCGCGAATACACCCTGGCCGACACGGTCGGCTTCGTCCGCCACCTGCCCCACCAGCTGATCGAGGCGTTCCGGTCCACCCTGGAGGAGGTCGCCGACTCCGACCTGGTCCTGCACGTGGTGGACGGCTCCGACGCCGACCCCGAGGGCCAGATCGCCGCCGTACGGGAGGTGCTGGGGGAGATCGACGCCCTGCACGTGCCCGAGCTGCTGGTGGTCAACAAGATCGACGCCGCCGACGAGGACACGCTGACCCGGCTACGCCGGGTGGCGCCGGACGCGGTGTTCGTCTCGGCCCGGACCGGGCGCGGGATCGAGCAGCTGGCCGCCGCGGTCGAGGCCCGGCTGCCGCGACCGGCGATCGAGGTCCATGTGCTCGTCCCGTACGAGCGCGGGGACCTGGTCTCCCGCGTGCACTCCACCGGCGAGGTGCTGACCGAGGAGCACACCGGCGACGGCACGCTGCTGGCCGCCCGGGTCTCCGGTGACCTGGCCGGTGCCCTCTCCGCGTACGCGGTCGCTTCGGGGTGAGGTCCCGCCCGCGGAGGGCTCCGGGCGGGTCACCGACGCTGCTGCTGGCGGCGCTGGCCGTCTTCGTGCTGATCACCATCGACGTGCTGGCCGGTGGTCCGCTGACCCGCCTGGACCACGCGGTCTCGGACTGGGCTCGCTCGACCGGGCTGCCCGGCCCGGGCTGGAAGAAGCCCGGGCAGAAGGAGGCCGACCAGGCCGTCAACTTCGGCGACCGCCAGGTGGTCGGGCTGATCGTCCTGGTCGCGATCGGGTGGATCAGCCTGCGCGCCCGCACTTTCGTGCCGCTGGTTCGGCTGGTGGCGTTCAGCGTGGTCGCGTCGGCGATCGTGCTGGCGTTGAAGTTCGGCATCGGGCGGCACGCACCGTCCGGGGTGCACGGGCCGGAGGCGTTCCGGTCCTATCCCTCCGGTCACACCGCGACCGCCGTCGTCCTCTGGGGCCTGCTCTACGCGGTGGTCGCCGAATACCCCGGCCACCTGTCCCGCCGGGTCGCGTGGCTGCTGAGCTGGGCCGGCCCGGTCGCGGTGATGACCGGGATGGTGCTGCGGGACTACCACTGGCTGACCGATCTGGTCGGCGCGGCCGCGCTCGGCGTGGTCCTGCTGCAGGTCGAGCGGACGGTGTGGGCACACTGGCGGCGTGCGCGACGGGGCCCGGCGGCTGATCCTGCTGCTGCCGGTGATGGGCGCGCTGCTGGTGTCCACCCCGGCCTGGGCTGACCCGGACCGCGTCCTGTGCACGATCCGGGACTCCCGGATCTCCGAGTCCAGCGGGCTGGCGGCCTCGGCCGACCGGCTCTGGACGATCAACGACGGTGGCCGGCGGCTGCAGGTCTTCGAGCTGGACCGGACCTGCCGGGTCCGCCGGGTCCTCTCCGCCGGCATCGACCCGTACGACGTGGAGGACCTGGCCCGGGCGGCGGACGGCACGCTGTGGCTGTCCGACACCGGGGACAACGCGCTGAACCGGTCGACGGTCGCGCTGGAGCGGATCCGGCCGGACGGGTCGGCGACGCTGTTCCGGCTGACCTACCCGGACGGGCCCCACGACGCCGAGGCCCTGCTGCTCATGCCCACCGGCGAGATCTACATCGCGACCAAGGAACCGCTGTCGGCCAACGTCTACACGCCGGTGGGCCCGCTGTCGGCAGCCCGGCCGACGGCGCTGCGCCGGGTCGCGTCGGTCGGGCTGCTGCCGACCGGCACGGCCGGTGGTCCGGTCGGCACGGCCGGGCAGGTGGTGGTGACCGGAGGCGCGGTGTCGCCGGACGGGCGGTCGGTGGCGCTGCGGACGTACACCGACGCCTACGTCTGGGCGGTGCCGTCCGGGGACGTGGCCGGGGCGCTGACGTCGGGGGAGCGGCGGCGTCTGGCGCTGCCGCCGACGGCGCAGGGCGAGGGCCTGGCGTACGCCGCGGACGGCCGGTCGCTGCTCACCAGCACGGAGAAGCTGCCCGGGCCGGTGCACGTGATCCCGCTGGGGGACGCCGCGCCTGCGCCGGCGGCGTCCTCCCCGCAGGCCGTCGCGCGTCAGCCGTCCTCGGGTCTGGAGGCCGGTGACCTCCTCCGCACCCTGCTCGTCCCCGTCGGCGTCGTCGTCCTGCTCGGCGCCGCCATCTCCTACCTGCTGGCCCGCCGCCACTGACCACCGCGCCATCACGGCGCGCGCTTCTCGGGCCGCCCGCTTCTCACGCCGTGCGCTTTCCGGCCACGCGCGTCTTGCGCCGTCCCATGTGCTCTGCGCGCTTGTCTCGTGCGGCGCGCTTTTCGGGCGACCCGTGTCTTGCGCCGTGCAGTTTCGGCCGTGCGCTTCTCCTGCGGTGCGCTTCTCGGGCGGTGGGCGTCTTGCGCCGTGCTATTTGGGTCGTGCGCTTCTGGTGCGGTGCGCTTCTTGGACCGTGCGCCACTCGGGCCGTGCGCTTCTTCGGGCCGTGCGCTTCTTCGGGCCGTGCGCTTTGCCGGGTCGTGCGCTTGCCGGGTCGTGCGATTCCCGAGTCGCGCGCTTCCCCGGCCGGTGCGCTCCTCCGGGGCCGGGCGAGACCCGGAGGAGCGCCGGACCTCAGACCTTGCGCAGGACCGTCACGACCCGCCCGAGCACGGTCGCCTCGTCCCCGGGGATCGGCGCGTACGCCGGGTTGTGCGGGAGCAACCACACGTGCCCGTCCCGCCGCCGGTAGGTCTTCACCGTCGCCTCGCCGTCGATCATCGCCGCGACGATGTCGCCGTTGTCGGCGACCGGCTGCTGCCGCACCACGACCCAGTCGCCGTCCGCGATGGCGGCGTCGATCATGGAGTCACCGACGACCCGCAGCAGGAACAGCGTGCCCTCGCCGACCAGCTCCCGGGGCAGCGGGAACACGTCCTCCACATACTGCTCGGCCAGCACAGGACCGCCGGCGGCGATCCGGCCGACCACCGGCACGTACGTCGGGGCGGGGTGCGCGAAGCGCTCCGCCTCCTCGTCCGCCGCCCGGGCCGCCACGCTGGCCGCCGTCTCCGGCGGGCGCACGTCGACCGCGCGGGGCCGGTTGGGGTCGCGCCGGATGAAGCCCTTGCGCTCCAGCGTGGACAGCTGGTGGGCGACGCTGGAGGTCGAGGTCAACCCGACCGCGGTGCCGATCTCGCGCACGCTGGGCGGGTAACCCTGCTTCTCGACGGCCTCCCGGATCACCTCGAGGATCCGCCGCTGCCGCTGGGTCAGCCCGGCCGCGTCGACCACGCCGTCCGGGAAGTCGCGCACCACCGCCGGAGCCGGGGTGCCCGGAGGGGCGTCCCCCCCGGCCGTCCGCGAACCACTGCCCGCGCGTGCTCTGCCGCCCGACCCTGCCGCCATGACCTCTCCTCCTCGCCGCGCCCGGCTTCGCGAACGCCGGACCCGGCGACCGCCGGACCCGTGCTCGTCGTTCGTGATCGTCAAGTTAGCGACCGGGACCGACAGTTCCCAAACATCTGTTCGAACGACACGCCGGTAACTCTCGATTCTGTCGGACCCCCGGTGTACAAAGTCGCACAGAGGTTCGCTCGAACCTCTGTTCGAGGAGGGATCCGCGATGACCGTCGCCCCGGAGCTGTCACCGGTGCTCGGCACCCGCCGCCTGCGGGCGGCGGCGGTCGACCGCACACCGGCCGGTGTGGTCGCGCTGGTCGAGCCGGCGCGCCCGCGCCGGCGGCTGGTCGTCGTCCCCGAGCCGGGTTCCGACGCGCCGACCGAGGCGCCGGCCGGGTCGCCGGCCGCTGAGCCGGGGACCGGCCGGGTGCACCGCCCGGCCGGTCCCGTCCCACTCCGCGCTGCCGGCGCCCGCGTGGTCCGCCCCGCCGGCGGGGGGCTGCGCCTGACCCGCCGCGGTCAGCTGGTGGCCGCGGCCGCCATCCTGCTCATCGCCGTGCTGACCCTGGTCGGCGTCGCGTCCCGGGTCGGCCCGCTCACCGACCGCTCGCCGGTGCCGTCCTCCGCGCCGGCCCAGGTCGTCGTGGCCCCCGGCGACACCCTGTGGTCCATCGCCGAGCGCGTCGCCCCCCAGCGCGACCCCCGCACGGTGATCACCCAGCTGCGGAAGCTCAACAACCTCCCGACCACCGACGTCCACCCCGGCCAGACCCTCCTCGTCCGCACGCCCTGACCTCCTGACCCCGGGCCTCCTCGCCCTCGGACGCGCCCGGCCGCCCCACGGCGGCCGGGCTCGTCGTCATGTGCAACCCCACGGCGGGCCCGCGGAGAGGCGCCAGGATCGCCTCGGGACGGGTTGTCACGGGGCTTCCCGCCACCGCGTGCCAGGGGTGTCGCCGCCGGGCGTACACGCCCGGTTCGACGCCGGGACACGCCGGGAGGTGCTTGCGCACCCGGGGGTGTCGGCCTACTTTCTCCCACTACATCTAGTACTTACACTGGTGTAAGTCGTCCACAGGTTGGGGTCAGTGGTCCACACCCGGTCCACAGGTCATCCCCAGCCTTCTCCACAGGACGAGACGGGGAAGGGGAGTCATGCGCTGTCCGTACTGCCGCCACGCCGACTCGCGGGTCACCGACTCGCGTGAGGTCGACGAGGGTCAGGTCATCCGGCGCCGGCGCTCCTGCCAGGCCTGCGGCCGCCGCTTCACGACGGTCGAGGAAGCCACGCTCGCGGTCATCAAGCGCAGTGGGGTGACCGAGCCGTTCAGCCGGGACAAGGTGATCGTCGGCGTCCGCCGGGCCTGCCAGGGCCGGCCGGTCGGCGACGACCAGCTCGCGCTGCTGGCCCAGCGGGTCGAGGAGGCGGTGCGCGCCACGGGCTGCGCCGAGATCCCCAGCAACGAGGTCGGCCTGGCCATCCTCGGCCCCCTCAAGGAGCTGGACGAGGTCGCCTACCTGCGCTTCGCCAGCGTCTACCGGGCCTTCACGAGCATCGAGGACTTCGAGGCCGAGATCCGGGCGCTGCGCAGCGCCGACCTGCCGGTCGCACGCGAACCGGTCCGCGAGCTGGAGCCGACGCCGTGACCCGGCGGCGGCCGGTCCGGCAGACACAGACCATCACCACGACGGCCACGGGGGCACCGGTGGACGACCACAGCCACGAAGGGGACCAGATCATGACGGAGACCGTCGACACCCGGCACGAGGAGCGCCGGGGCGGGCTGCACATCGACCGGGTCCACACGACCCCCGGCGTGCACCCGTACGACGAGGTCACCTGGCAGCGCCGCGACGTGGTGATGACCAACTGGCGGGACGGTTCGGTCAACTTCGAGCAGCGCGGCGTCGAGTTCCCCGACTTCTGGTCGGTCAACGCGACGAACATCGTCACCTCGAAGTACTTCCGCGGTGCCGCCGGCAGCTCCACCCGGGAGTCCAGCCTGCGCCAGCTCGTGGACCGGGTCGTGCACAGCTACCGCAAGGCCGGCGAGGAGCACGGCTACTTCGCCAGCCCCGACGACGCCGAGGTCTTCGAGCACGAGCTGACATGGATGCTCGTGCACCAGGTGTTCAGCTTCAACTCGCCGGTCTGGTTCAACGTC
>DATDKW010000433.1:0-3452 GCA_036519715.1 Mycobacteriales bacterium | reverse complement strand
GATGTAGATGATCCCGGTCTCGGCCCGCTTCACGTCGTAGTCCGCGGCCTGGATGAGCTTGAGCAGGATGTTCTCGACGTCCTCGCCGACGTAACCGGCCTCGGTGAGGGCGGTGGCGTCCGCGATCGCGAACGGCACGTTGAGCATCCGCGCCAGCGTCTGGGCTAGCAGCGTCTTGCCGCAGCCGGTCGGGCCGAGCAGCAGGATGTTGGACTTGGCCAGCTCGACCTGGCCGTCCGGGGAGCGGGGGCCGGAGTCGCCACCGGCCTGCACACGCTTGTAGTGGTTGTAGACCGCGACGGACAGTTGCTTCTTCGCGAAGTCCTGACCGACCACGTACTGGTTGAGGAAGTCGAAGATCTCGGCCGGCTTGGGCAGCTCGTCGAACTTCAGCTCGGACGACTCCGAGAGCTCTTCCTCGATGATCTCGTTGCAGAGGTCGATGCACTCATCGCAGATGTAGACACCCGGCCCGGCGATCAGCTTCTTCACCTGCTTCTGCGACTTGCCGCAGAAGGAGCACTTCAGCAGGTCACCGCCGTCTCCGATGCGTGCCACCCTACGACCCTCTTCCTCTCGGACACCGGGCCGCTAGCCGGTGCATTGGTTGACGCTACCTCGTCGGACCGCCGTTGCACCCCCCTTTCGGGCGTGCCGCGTGCGGTTCCGCCGGGATCACCCGGACGGCCCTGCGACCGGGCCGGACCCCGGCCCGGTCGCGCCCACCTCAGACCTTGAGCGAGCTCAGCTTGCGGGTGCTGATCACGTCGTCGATGAAGCCGTACTCCTTCGCCTGCTCAGCAGTCAGGATCGTGTCCCGCTCGATGTCGGTGCGGACCCGCTCCTCATTCTGACCCGTGTGGCGGGCCAGAATCTTCTCCAGGAGGGCTCGCATCCGCATGACCTCGTTGGCCTGGATCTCCAGGTCGCTGACCTGGCCCTGGCCCTCGGCGGACGGCTGGTGGATGAGCACGCGGGCGTGCTCCAGGGCGGCCCGCTTGCCGGGCGTGCCCGCCGCGAGCAGGACGGCGGCGGCCGAGGCGGCCTGGCCCATGCATACGGTCTGGATGTCCGGCCGGACGAACATCATGGTGTCGTAGATCGCCGTCAACGCGGTGAACGAGCCACCCGGCGAGTTGATGTACATCGTGATGTCGCGGTCCGGGTCGCTCGACTCCAGCGTGAGCAGCTGGGCCATCACGTCGTTGGCCGAGGCGTCGTCGATCTGCACCCCGAGGAAGATGATGCGCTCCTCGAAGAGCTTGTTGTACGGGTTTGACTCCTTGACCCCGTAATTCGTGCGCTCCACGAAGGAAGGCAGCACGTACCGGGCAGAAGGGGCGTCGCTCATGGCGTCTCCTGGTTTCGTCGGGTTACGCCGGCGCCGTGCCGGAGGGCCCGGGGATCTCCTGCACACGCTCGATGACCTCGTCGACGAAGCCGTAGGCCTTCGCCTGGACCGCGGTGAACCAGCGGTCGCGGTCAGCGTCCTTCTCGATCTGCTCGATCGTCTGACCGGTCTGCTGCGCGGTGATCTCGGCCATCTCGCGCTTGGTCAGCTTGTACTGCTCGGCCTGGATCGCGATGTCCGACGCGGTGCCGCCGATGCCGGCGGACGGCTGGTGCATGAGGATCCGGGCGTGGGGCAGCGCGTAGCGCTTGCCCGGGGTGCCGGAGGACAGCAGGAACTGGCCCATCGACGCGGCCAGGCCCATCGCGAACGTCGCCACGTCGCACTCGACCAGCTGCATCGTGTCGTAGATGGCCATCCCCGCGGTGACCGAGCCACCGGGCGAGTTGATGTAGAGGTGGATGTCGCGCTTGGGGTCCTCGGCCGCCAGCAGCAGCAGCTGGGCGCTGATCTGGTTGGCGATCGGGTCGTCCACGGGCTGGCCGAGGAAGACGATGCGCTCCCGGAGGAGGCGGTCGAAGACCGAGTCGTTGAGGGTCATGCCCGCGCCGGCCGACCGCAGGTCGGGGCTGACGCGGATCGGCTGGATCGGATCGATGGCGCTCACGGCACTCCTGTCGGTTCGCTGACTACTGCACTCGACCCTAGCTCGCGGTTGCGACGCTTCCGTGTTGCCAGAGGCGGTGTTCGCTGACGGCGCAGGCGCCGGACCTCAGGACCCGATGGGCCGGATCGAGGTGGCCGAACCGGCGTCGGCCGGGACCGCCTGCGCCTCGGTCTCCGCCTCCGGGGCCTCCTCGGCCGCGTCGTCCCGCCGGGGCAGCCGCAGGTGCTCGAGATCGACCGCGTTGCCCGAGGCGTCGGTCACCTTGGCCCGCTCCAGCACCGTGGCCAGGGCTTTCGACCGCCGGACGTCCGCGACGAGGGCCGGCAGGTTGCCGCCCTGGGTCAGCTGCTGGGCGAACTCCTGCGGGGACACGCCGTACTGCTGGGCCTGGGTGATGACCCGCTCGGTCAGCTCCGCGTCGGAGACCCCGAGCTCCTCGGCGTCGGCGATCGCGTCCAGCACCAGCTGGGTCTTCACCGCGGTTTCCGCATTCGTGCGGACCTCGGCCTCGAAGTCCTCCCGGGACCGGCCCTCGGACTGCAGGTAGGTGTCCAGGTCGAGGCCGGCGCTCTCGAGCTGGTGGCCGATGTCGTGGGTGCGCCACTCCACCTCGCCCCGCACGGCCGACTCCGGCAGCGGCACGTCGGTCGCCTCCAGCAACGCCATCAGCACCTTGTCGCGGGCCTGGCCGCCCTGCTCCAGCATCTTCACCCGCTGGATCCGCTCCCGGACGTCGGCCCGGAACTCCTCCAGCGTGTCGAACTCGCTCGCCGTCGACGCGAACTCGTCGTCCAGCTCGGGCAGCTCCTTCTCCTTCACCGATCGCACGGTGACGCTGATGTCGGCGGTGCGCCCCGCGTACTCCCCCGCGACCAGCTCGGTGGTGAACTCCCGGGTGTCACCGGCGGACGCGCCGATCAGGGCCTCGTCCAGGCCGGCCATCATCGACTCGGTGCCGACCTCGTAGGACAGGCCGGTGGTGGAGCCGCCCGGCACCTCCTCGCCGTCGACGGTCGCCTTGAGGTCGATGGAGACGTAGTCGCCGGCCGCGACCGGGCGGTCGGTCGCCTTGAGCACCGCGAACCGCTCCCGCATCGACGCGACCTGCTCGTCCACGTCCGCGTCGTCGACGACGGCGTCGTCCACGTCGACCGCGAGCCCGTCGTACGCAGGGAGCGTCACCTCGGGACGGACGTCCACCTCGGCCGTGAAGGCCAGGCCCTCGCCGTCGTCGAAGCTGGTCAGCTCGATCTCGGGCTGGCCCAGCGCGCGCACGTCGTTCTCCCGGACCGCCTCCGAGTACGCCTTGGGCAGCGCGTCCTGGACCGCCTCGTCCAGCACCGCCGCCCGGCCGACCCGCTGGTCGATGATCCGGGCCGGCGCCTTGCCCGGCCGGAAGCCGGGGACGCGGACCTGCTTGGCGATGCTGGCGTA
>DATDKW010000432.1:0-15126 GCA_036519715.1 Mycobacteriales bacterium | reverse complement strand
AGTCGCGGCGCTGGCCGCCGTCCTCGAACACCCGCGGCGCCTCCCCGCGGGCCAGCGCCGACCGGAACAGCGAGGCCACCCCGGCGTACGGGGTGTCGCGGGGCATCCGGGCGCCGTAGACGTTGTGATAGCGCAGGGCGGCGACGGTGCCGCCGCAGACCCGGGCCCAGGACGCCGCCAGGTGCTCCTGCGCGACCTTGGTGGCGGCGTACACGTTGCGCGGGTCCAGCCGGGCCTCCTCGGTCACCAGCCCGGGCGCCAGCGCCAGCCCGCAGACCGGGCAGGGCGGCTCGAACCGGCCGGCGGCCAGCTCCGCGGGCTCCCGCGGCCCGGGCGCGACGTCGCCGTGCACCCGGCAGCGGTAGCGACCCTCGCCGTACACGACCATGGAGCTGGCCAGCACCAGCCGCCGCACCCCGGACCGGGCCATCTGGGCCAGCAGCACGGCCGTACCGAGGTCGTTGGACCCGGCGTACTCGGGCAGGTCGTCCAGGTCGACACCGAGCCCCACCATCGCGGCCTGGTGGCAGACCGCGTCCACACCGGACAGTGCACCGGCGACCGCGCTCGCGTCCCGGACGTCGGCGACCGTGAGCTCGGCGCCGTCGGGCAGCTCCGGCGGCACCGCGTGCACCTCCGGCCGCAGCGAGTCCAGCACCCGCACGCCGTGCCCGGCGGCCAGCAGCCGCTCCACCACGTGCGACCCGATGAACCCGGCCCCTCCCGTCACCAGCACGCGCATCGGCCGACCCTACGTCCTGGCCGAACCGGCGGCCGGGTGGGCCCGGTCCCGGGTCAGGGTGGCGGGAGGAGGCCCTGGGACAGGGCGGTGGTGACGGCGGCGGTGCGGTCGGAGACGCCGAGCTTCTCGAACACCCGGACCAGGTGGGTCTTCACCGTCGCCTCGCTGATGTGCAGGGCCCGGCCGACCTCGGCGTTGGACCGGCCCCGGGCCACCTCGGCCAGCACCTCCAGCTCCCGCCGGGTCGGCGCGTCCACGGCCGGCAGCCGGACCCGGGACATCAGCTTGCGGGCCACCGGCGGGGCCAGCACGGTCTCGCCCCGGGCGGCGGCCCGGACCGCCTCGGCCAGCTCCCGCCGGGGCGTGTCCTTGAGCAGGTAGCCGGTGGCGCCGGCCTCGACCGCGCGCAGGATGTCGGAGTCGGTGTCGTACGTGGTGACCACCAGCACCCGGGCGTCCCCGGCGGCGGCGATCCGGCCGGTCGCTTCGACCCCGTCCATACCGGGCATCCGCAGGTCCATCAGCACCACGTCCGGCCGCAGCCGGGCCGCCAGCTCGACCGCCTCCGCGCCCGAGCCGGCCTCGCCGACGACGTCCAGGTCGGGCTCGGCGTCCAGGATGGCCCGCAGCCCCTCCCGCACCACCGGGTGGTCGTCGGCCACGATGACGGTCAGCACCGGATCTCCGCCGTGGTCCCGCCCGGTCCACTGTGGATGGTCAGGGCGCCGCCGATCTCCTCGACCCGGCGCCGCATCCCGGCCAGCCCGAAGCCGGCGGTCGGCCCGGACGGGTCGAAGCCGGACCCGTCGTCGGCCACCGACAGCACCGGGCCGGACCCGTCGAACCGCAGCGTCACGGTGACCTGGCCGGCCCCGGCATGCTTGCGTACGTTGGCCAGCGCCTCCTGGGCCGAGCGCAACAGCACCACCTCCTGGTTGGCCGCCAGCGGCCGCGGGTCGCCGCGGACCTCGAACCGGGCCGGCAGTCCGGTCTCGGCCCGGAACCGGTCGGCCAGCCGGCCCAGCGCCTCCGGCAGCGGCGCCACCTGCAGGTCGGCCGGGCTGAGCGCGGCCACCAGCCCCCGGGCCTCGGCCAGGTTCTGCCGGGCCGTCTCCCGGGCGGTGGCCAGCCGGCGCCGGGCCGCGGCCGGGTCGGTGTCCACATCGGACTCGGCCAGCTCCAGCAGCATCACCACCGAGGTGAAGCCCTGGGCCAGGGTGTCGTGGATCTCGCGGGCCAGCCGCTCCCGCTCGGCCAGCACGCCGGCCCGGTGGCTGACCGCGGCCAGCTCGGTCCGGGCGGCCTCCAGCTCCGCGATGGTCGCGCGCCGTTCGGCGCTCTGCCGGATGATGCCGCTGATCCACAGGCCCATGCTGACCGCGAACGCCACCTGCACGCCGGACTGGGCCAGGACCGCCAGCGGCGAGCTGTCCAGCCAGACCAGCGACACGACCGCGCCGCCGGCGGTGAGCGCGACCGTCCCCCAGATCGCCGCCCGGGCCGTCTCCACCAGCGCCCACACCTGCGGGTAGAGCACGAACAGCAGCAACCCGACGGTGCCGAACTGCGCGAACGCGGCCAGGAAGAGCGGGATCATCCCGGCCAGGTAGACCGGGCCGAGCCGGCTGGTGCGGCGCAGGGCCCGGGCCCCGACCGCCGCGTACCACCCGGTGAGAGCCAGCAGCAGCAGCACCGCCCGCCGCCGGGCCGGGTCCGGCCCGACGGTCAGGGTCACCGCCGCCGTGACCGCGACCCCGACGCCGAAGACGACGTCCCAGCCGATCCAGGTGCGGTCCCAGACGTCCCTGCCCGCGATCGAGGCCACGGCCTTACCCGTCGGCCTTGTTCCGCCACCGGAAGGTCCGGACCGCGACGAACAGCCCGGCCACCAGCCAGATCCCCAGCACCAGCGCCAGCCGGCCGTGCTCCCACGACCCGGCCGGCTCCTGAGCCTGGTAGGCGTCGGGCAGGAAGACCGAGCGCATCCCCTGCGTCATCCACTTCAGCGGGAAGAACGACGCGATCGTCTGCATCCAGGTCGGCAGGTCGGAGAAGACGAAGAACACGCCGGAGATGAACTGCAGCACGATCGCGATCGGCGAGATCACCGCGGGCGCGGTCTTGCCGTTCTTCACCAGGCTGGTCGCGGCGATGCCGAGCAGCGTGCAGGTGGAGATCCCGAGCAGGCTCACCCACCCGTACGTGACCCAGCGGCTCGGCTCGGACGGCAGGTCGAGGCCGTAGAACAGCACGCCGACGATGAGCAGCAGGATCTGCTGGACCACGGCGATGACCGCGATGAGGACGATCTTGCCGACGAAGTAGGCCGAGCGCGGCATCGGGGTGCCGGCCAACCGCTTGAGCGCGCCGCTGTCGCGCTCGATCGGGATGGAGATGGCCAGGTTCTGGAAGCTGCTGGTGAACAGCCCGGAGGCGATCATCCCGGCCACGAAGACCTGGGCGAACGTCACCCCGCCCTCGACGTCCTGGCGGCCGAAGACGGCGCCGAAGATGACCAGCAGCAGCACCGGGAAGGCGAAGATGAAGACCAGCGCCTCCCGCTCCCGGCTGAAGGTGCGCAGCTCCACGCCGGCCCGGACCAGGCAGACGGACAGCAGCGAGGGCGCCCGGAACCCGGTGCGGTCCACAGTGGTCGCGGTCATGGCTGGCTCCCGATCATCCGCAGGTAGACGTCCTCGAGGCTGGGCCGCTCGACCACCAGCTCCGGCACCTCGCCGTCGAACCGGGCGGCCAGCTCCAGCACGGTCTTGGTCGGCACGTCGGTGGTGACCTGCTGCGGGCCGTCCGGGCCGATCCAGCGCACGGTGGCGGCGGCGTTGGCCCGGCCGCCGAGCGTCTGCGGGGTGCCGACCTCGACGATCCGGCCGGCGTTGATGACCGCGACCCGGTCGGCCAGCTGCTCGGCCTCGTCCAGGTAGTGGGTGGTGAGCAGGATGGTGGTGCCCTGCTCGGCCAGCCCCTCGATCAGCCCCCAGAACTGGCGCCGGGCCTCGGGGTCGAAGCCGGTGGTCGGCTCGTCCAGGAACAGCAGCTCCGGCCGGCCGACGATGCCGAGCGCGACGTCGAGCCGGCGGCGCTGGCCGCCGGACAGCGACGAGGCCCGGGCGTCCCGCTTCTCCCGCAGGCCGACCAGCTCGATCGCCTCGTCCACCGGCAGCGGGTCGGGGAAGTAAGCCGCCATCGAGCCGACCCACTCCCGGACGGTCAGCTCGCTGGACTGGGCCAGGTCGTCGACCCGCTGCAGCACGATGCCGATCCGGGCCTTCCACTCCGCGGTCGCGTCGGCCGGGTCGTGGTCCAGGACGCTCACCTCGCCGCCGTCGCGGCTGCGGTAGCCCTCCAGGATCTCCACGGTCGTCGACTTGCCCGCGCCGTTGGGGCCGAGCAGCGAGAAGACCTCGCCCCGCTGGACCTCCAGGTCGACCCCGTCCACGGCCGGGCGCCCCTGGTACGTCTTGCGCAGGCCGGTCACCCGGATGGCAGCGTCGGTCATGTCCTGATGATCCCGTGTGCGCAGGTCGCCCGCTACATCCGGTCGACCGGTCCGCCGTCAACCGGTCGACCGACCCGCGGCGTCACCCGGTCGAGCCCGATGGTGCAAGGCGTCGCTACTATGATGATGCTGGGCATCATGCTGATGCGAGACGGAGGGATGCTGTGCTGGCTGGCGAGGACGCCGAGGTGGCCCTGTGGTTGCGGGGGTTGGGGAGGAGGGTGCGGCTGCTGCGGCTGACCCGGGAGATGACGCAGGACGAGCTGGCGGCGGCGGCCGGGATGTCACGCAGCTTCGTGAGCCTGATCGAGCACGGGACGCACGGCGTCGACGTGGTGCGGCTGCTGCGGCTGGCGGCGGCGCTGGAGGTGCCGCTGGGCGAGCTGCTCGGGACCACTAGTCCCGACCGGCCGACTCCGGGCTGAAGGCGGGCACGCAGATCGCGACGTAGTCGGCCCCGTCCGGGTCGGGCGTGCTGTAGCGCACCCGCTCGCCGGCCTGGGTCAGCACCGCCTCCCCGGCCCGGACGTCCAGGGTGCCGCTGTCGTGCTCGACCCGGACGGTGCCGCGCAGCACCAGGGTGACCTCGTCGAAGGACGGCGTCTGAGCCGGCTCGGTCCAACCGCCGGGCGCGGTCATCCGGGCCACCGAGACCGCCTCGGTGCCGGAGTTCACCCGCCCGACGTACTCGTCGATGATCTTGCCGCCGGGGACCGGGATGCTGGTCGGGGCGGGAAGGTGCTGCGGCATCAGGCCTCCGCGATCCGGTCGAGCACGAGGGGGACGGGGTCGGGCGGGGTCGGGCCGACGTCGATGGCACCGTCCACAGCGGACACTGCCCGGGCGAACCGGTCCGGGTCGTCGGTGTGCAGCCGCAGCAGCGGCGCGCCCGCGGTGACCCGGTCCCCCGGCTTGGCCAGCATCTGCACGCCGGCGGCCGCGGACACCGGGTCCTCCTTGCGGGCCCGCCCGGCGCCGAGCCGCCAGGCCGCGACCCCGATCGCGTACGCGTCGAGCCGGGTCAGCACGCCCGTGGCCGGCGCCGGCACGTCGTGGGTCTCCCGCGCCACCGGCAGCGGCGCGTCCGGGTCGCCGCCCTGGGCCGCGATCATCCGCCGCCACACGTCCATCGCCCGGCCGTCGGCCAGGGCCGCGGCCGGGTCCACGTCGGGCCGGCCGGCCGCCGCCAGCATCTCCCGGGCCAGCGCCACGGTCAGCTCGACCACATCGGCGGGCCCGCCGCCGGCCAGCACCTCGACCGACTCGGCCACCTCCAGCCCGTTGCCGGCGGTCCGGCCCAGCGGGGTGTCCATGCCGGTGAGCAGGGCGACCGTGCGGACGCCGTGGGCGGCGCCCAGCGAGACCATCGCCGACGCCAGCTCCCGGGCCTGCGGCAGCGACTTCATGAACGCGCCCGTGCCGACCTTGACGTCCAGCACCAGCGCGGAGGCGCCCTCGGCGATCTTCTTGGACATGATCGAGGAGGCGATCAGCGGGATCGACTCGACCGTGCCGGTGACGTCGCGCAGCGCGTAGAGCTTGCGGTCGGCCGGGGCCAGCGTGTCTCCGGCGGCGCAGACGACCGCGCCGACGTCCCGGAGCTGAGCGAGGAACGACGCCGAGGACAGCCGGGCCCGCCAGCCCGGGATCGCCTCCAGCTTGTCCAGGGTGCCGCCGGTGTGGCCGAGGCCGCGGCCGGACAGCTGCGGCACCGCCACCCCGTGCGCGGCCACCAGCGGGGCCAGCGGCAGGGTGATCTTGTCGCCGACACCGCCGGTGGAGTGCTTGTCGGCCGTCGGTCTGTCCACACCGGACAGATCCAGCCGCTCGCCGGAGGCGATCATGGCGCCGGTCCAGCGGGCCAGCTCGGCCGCCGACAGCCCGCGCAGCAGCACCGCCATGGCCAGGGCCGCCATCTGCTCCTCGGCCACGTCCCCGCGCGTGTACGCGTCGATCACCCAGTCGATCTGGGCGTCGCTGAGCGTCCCCCCGTCCCGCTTGACCCGGATGACGTCGACGGCATCGAAGCGCTCAGGCACCGGAGACCCGGTCGAGGTCTTCGCGGCCGAAGGCGCGCGGCAGCAGCCGGCCGATCGGTACCGGACCGTCGGGCGTGTCGACCAGCAGGGCCGGGCCGCCGTGCTCCCACAGCAGCTGCCGGCACCGTCCACACGGGAGCAGCGCCCCGCCGCCGGCGTCCACGCACGCGAACGCGACCAGGGTGCCGCCGCCGGACGCGTGCAGGGCCGAGACCAGCCCGCACTCCGCGCACAGCCCCAGCCCGTACGAGGCGTTCTCGACGTTGCAGCCGACCACGGTCCGGCCGTCGTCGACCACGGCCGCGGCCCCGACCGGGAACCTCGAGTACGGCGCGTACGCGTGCCGCATCGCCTCGGTCGCCGCCGCCCGCAGCGCGGGCCAGTCCACGTTCATCCCGCCTCCCCGCGTCGATAGGGCCTGCCGTCGGCCGCCGGTGGTCGCAGCCGCTGCGCGGCCAGGGCCAGCACCAGCAGCGTGGTCAGGTGCGGCGCGAAGCCGACGAACTCGTCCGGCACCGTGTCCGTGGTCAGATACCAGACCAGGGCGGCGGCCGCGACGACCAGGCTGACGATGCCCTGCATCCGCCGGCGCCGCCACAGCGACCAGCCGCCCAGCAGCGCCAGCACGATCGCCAGCAGCAGCAGGAGCGCGTGCACGGACTGGCCGCCGCTGCGCAGCTGCAGCGCGTCGGTGTAGCCGAAGATGCCGGAGCCCAGGGCCAGCCCGCCCGGCCGCCAGTTGCCGAAGATCATCGCGGCCAGGCCGATGTAGCCGCGGCCGTTGGTCTGGCCCTCGCGATAGATGCTGGTGGCGACCAGGGACAGGAAGGCCCCGCCGAGCCCGGCGAACCCGCCGGAGACGATCACGGCCAGGTACTTCATCTTGTAGACGTTGACGCCGAGCGACTCGGCCGCGCCCGGCGCCTCGCCGCAGGCCCGCAGCCGCAGGCCCAGCTTCGTCCGCCACAGCAGGAAGTACGACGCCGGCACCAGCAGCACCGCGATCAGCGTCAGCCAGGAGATCTGGGTGATCAGGCCGCCGAGGACCCCGGCGACGTCGGAGACCAGGAACCAGCCGTGCCGCTCCAGGTCCCGCAGCGGCCCGGCCCCGGGCAGGGTGAAGGTGCCGACCGACGGCAGCCCGGGCGACTGGGTCACCCCGCCGCCCGGGGTGTCCGCGAAGATCAGCGCGGACAGGAACCGGGTCACGCCCGCGCCGAGGATGTTCAGCGCGACACCGGAGACGATGTGGTCGACGCCGAAGGTGACGGTGGCGACGGCGTGCACCAGGCCGCCGAGGGCGCCGCCGACGATGCCGAGCGCCACCCCCCACCAGGCGCCGAACTCGTACGCGCCCCAGGCGCCGAACCAGGTGCCCAGGATGAGCTGGCCCTCCAGGCCGATGTTGACCACGCCGGCCCGCTCCGACCACAACCCGCCCAGGCCGGCCAGCCCGATCGGGACGGCCAGCCGCAGGGCGGCGCCGGTGGTGCCGCTGGAGGTGATGTCGTTGGCGTCGGTGATCAGCCGCACGATCGAGACCAGCACGAGCAGGCCGGCGATGCCCAGCAGCAGCACCGGGGTGCTGACCTTGCGGATGCGGCGGGTCGGTGCCGGCGGCGCGACCGTCTCGTCGACCAGCCCGGTGCTCACTGTGCTGCCCTCGGTTCGCCTCGTCGGTCGTTCCGCTCCTCGGGCGACCGCCCGGCGACCGACCGCCCGGGGGCCCTGCGATGCTCGTTCCCTCGTCGGCTCACGATGCCTCCTCGGCCGGCGCGGCGGCGCGCAGCTCGGCGCCGACCCGGCGCTGCTCCTGGGCCAGCGAGAACCGCCGCACCAGCTCGTACGCGATGACCACCGAGAGCACCGTGACGCCCTGCATGATCGTCACGATCTCCTTGGGCACGCCCTCCAGGTCCAGGATCTGCGCCGACTGCTCCAGGAACGACCAGAGCAGCGCGCCGATCGCGATCCCGATCGGGTGGTTGCGGCCGAGCAGCGCGATCGCGATACCGGAGAACCCGTACCCGGCCGGGAAGTCGGACGCGTACGCGTGGCTCTCGCCCAGCAGCAGCGGCATGCCGACCAGGCCGGCCACCCCGCCGGACAGCAGCATGGTCCGGACCACCATCCGCTTCACCGAGACGCCGCTGGCCACCGCTGCCGGCTCGGACAGCCCGGTGGCGCGCAGGTCGAAGCCGAACCGGGTCCGGCTCAGCAGCACCCAGTACGCGGCGCCGCAGAGGATGGCGACGACCACGAAGCCGTAGACGTCGCCGCCGGGCAGCGGGATGCCGGGCAGGTAGGCGTCGGCCGGCATCGGCCTGGTGCTGACCTGCTGGCTGCCGATCAGGGTGCCGAGCCGGCCCGGGTCGAGCAGGTAGGCCACGATGCCGCCGCCGATGACGTTCAGCATGATCGTGGAGATGACCTCGCTGACTCCGCGGGTGGCCTTGAGCACCGCGGCGATGCCGGCCCAGATCGCGCCGACCACGACCGCGACCAGCACCACCACGATCATCAGCAGCGGGCCGGGCAGCACCAGCCAGCCGCCGACGACGGCGGCGAAGAACGCGGCGATCCGGTATTGGCCGTCGACGCCGATGTTGAACAGGTTCATCCGGAAGCCGATGGCCACGGCCAGCCCGGAGAGGTAGTACGTCGTCGACCGGTTCAGCGTCTGCACGATCGTGCCGGGGTCGACGCCGTAGTCGAGCATGCTCTTGAAGGTCGTCAGCGGCGAGTTGCGGGAGATGATCAGCGCCACCGAGGACAGCAGCAGCGCCACCACCAGGGCGAGGACCGGCGCGGCCAGCCCGAGACCCATCCGCTGCAGGTCGAAGCGCCTCACGACTCCCCCCTCCCGTCCAGGTCGTCGCGGCCGTCCGAGGACGGCGACCCGGTCCCGGTGGTGCCGGTGCCGGTCAGGCCGGGACCGGCCGTGCCGGGCAGCGGGTCGTCCAGGTCGGGGTCGGCGCCCGGACCGGTGTCCCCGCCGGCCCCGGTCATCGCCGAGCCCAGCTCCTCCGGGGTGACCGTACGCGGGTCGGCGGTGCCGACCAGCCGGCCCCGCAGGATCACCTCGATGGTGTCGGACAGCCCGATCAGCTCGTCCAGGTCGGCCGAGATCAGCAGCACCGCGAGCCCGTCGGCCCGGGCCGCCCGCAGCGCGTCCCAGATCTGGGCCTGGGCGCCGACGTCGACCCCGCGGGTCGGGTGCGCGGCCAGCAGCAGCACCGGGTCCCCGCTCATCTCCCGGCCGATGATGAGCTTCTGCTGGTTGCCGCCGGACAGCGCCGAGGCCGGGACGTCGATGCCGGGGGTGCGGACGTCGTAGTCGCGGACGATCCGCTCGGTGTCGGCGCGGGCGCCGCCGCGGTCGATCCACGGGCCGGACACATTGGGGGCCTGGGTCTGGTGGCCGAGGATGCGGTTCTCCCAGAGCGGCGCCTCCAGCAGCAGGCCCTGCCGGTGCCGGTCCTCCGGGATGAAGCCGATGCCGGCCTCGCGCCGGTGCCGGGTGTCCAGCCCGGTCAGGTCGCGGTCGCCCAGCCGGACCCGGCCGGTCGCCGGGCGCAGGCCCATGATCGCTTCGACCAGCTCGGCCTGGCCGTTGCCCTCGACCCCGGCGATGCCGAGCACCTCACCGGCCCGGATCCGCAGCGAGATGTCGTCCAGCACGGCCCGCCCGTCGGGCGAGCGCACGCTCAGCCCCTCGATCGACAGCACGACCTGGTCAGCGCGGACGGTCGACTCGCGGGTCTCCGGGGACGGCAGCTCGCCGCCGACCATCAGCTCGGCCAGCCGGCGGGCGGTCACGTCGGCCGGGCGGACGGTGGCCACGGTGGTGCCGCGGCGGATCACGGTGATCTCGTCCGCGACGGACAGCACCTCGTCCAGCTTGTGGGAGATGAACAGGATCGTGATGCCCTCGGCCTTGAGCCCGCGCAGGTTGCCGAAGAGCTCCTCGACCTCCTGCGGCACCAGCACGGCGGTGGGCTCGTCCAGGATCAGGATCCGGGCGCCGCGGTAGAGGACCTTGAGGATCTCGACCCGCTGCCGGTCGCCCACCCCGAGGTCCTCGACCAGCCGGTCCGGCCGCACGTCCAGGCCGTACGCGTCGGAGAGCTCCTTGATGCGGCGGCGGGCGGCGCCGGTGTCCAGCCGGCCGAAGCCGCCGGGCTCCGCGCCGAGCACGACGTTCTCGAGCACGGTGAGGTTGTCGGCCAGCATGAAGTGCTGGTGCACCATGCCGATGCCGGCGTCGATCGCGTCGCCGGGCGAGGAGAAGCTGACCTGCCGGCCGTCCACGGCGATCGTGCCCTCGTCCGGCTTCTGCATGCCGTAGAGGATCTTCATCAGCGTGGACTTGCCGGCGCCGTTCTCGCCGACCAGCGCGTGCACGGTGCCGACCCGGACCGAGATGTCGATGTCGGAGTTGGCCACCACCCCGGGGAAGCGCTTGGTGATGCCGCGCAGCTCGACGGCCGTGCCGCCGGCCGCCTCGCCGCGGGCCGGCGCGGGTGCCGTTGAGGTCACGCCTCTCCCTTTCCCGACGAACGTCCGGGGGCGACGCCTGGGCGGCGCCGCCCCCGGACGGGGTCACACTCGAACCGTCAGGAGACGGTAGTCGGAACCTTGATGGTGCCGTCCACGATCTGCTTCTTGTAGTCGTCCAGCTTGGTCTTGATGTCGTCGACGGCACCACCGGAGGTGGCGTAGCCGACGCCGTCGACCTTCAGGTCGAAGACCTTCTGGCCCGCGGTGAACTTGTCGTCCTTGGCGCTGGTGATGAAGTCGAGCACCGCGACGTTCACGCTCTTGATCATCGAGGTGATGATCGTCTTCTGCACCGACGGGTCGGCGGTCAGGTACTGGTCGGAGTCGACGCCGATGGCCTTCTTGTTGGCCGCCGCGGCCGCCTTGAAGACACCCGAGCCGGAGCCGCCGGCCGCCGCGTAGACGATGTCGGCGCCGCCGTCGTACATGCCCTTGGCCGACTCCTGGCCCGCCGCCGGGTCGTTGAAGCCGGAGCAGCCCTGCTGCGGGGTGGACAGGTACTTGCTGACCACCTTGATGCCCGGCTTCGCCTTCTCCGCCCCGGCCTTGAACCCGGCCTCGAACTTGGCGATCAGCGGCACCTGGCAGCCGCCGACGAAGCCGACCGTGCCGGTGGCCGTCTTCAGCGCCGCCGCCGCGCCGACCAGGAACGAGCCCTGCTCCTCGGCGAACGTCAGGTTCTCGATGTTGGGGCCCTTCACGTCGTCCGGCGTCGCGTCGACGATGCCGAAGTGCACGTCCGGGTACTTCGGGGCCACGGTCTTCAGGGCCGGCGCGTACGCGAAGCCGACCGCGATGATCGGGTTGAACCCGCCCTTGGCCAGCAGCTCCAGCCGGGTCGCCCGGTCGGTGTCGGTCTCGTTGGCCCGGGCCGACAGCTCCCGGACGTTGTTGGCCGGGATGCCGAGGTCGGTCTTGGCCTTGTCCAGGCCGACCGCGGCCGAGTCGTTGAACGACTTGTCGCCCCGGCCGCCGATGTCGTAGGCCATGCCGACCTTCAGGTCGCTGGTGGGGGCCGCGGTGCCCCCGCCGCCACTGCCGTTGCCATTGCCGTTGTCGTCACTGTTGCCACAGGCCGCCAGCGTCAGCGCGCCGACCAGCGCGGCTGCAGCCAGCCCCATCCCACGCGCTCGGCGCAAGACGATCTCCCTTCGAGGGGTCCGGGTCCGCCGCCCGGTATCGGGCGACACGGTAGACCGCCGGTGACGGTCTCCGGTTGTGAGGTCGAACTCTCGTCATCACTTCGTTGTACGCACGGAGCACGGTTCAGGTGCTCCGGACGCCGTAACCTTCTCGGGCGTGAGGCCCAGGAGGACGGTAGCGGTCGTGGTGTCCTCGGTTCTGGCAGCCTTGGCGCTGGGCTCGGTCACGCCCGCGGTGGCCGCGCCTGCGCCCGCGCCGAAGGCGACCCCGACGCCGGAGCCGGCGCTGCCCGGGCAGGGGCCGAACGGGGTGCCGGTCGGCGGCCTGCGGATGGGCGGCATCGGCATCCAGCTGCCGCCCGGCGCGCCCCCGCTGCCGCGGGACATCAGCGCGCACGGCTGGGTCCTGGCCGACCTCGACACCGGACAGGTGCTGGCCGCCCGCAACGCGCACGGCCGCTACCCGCCGGCCAGCACGCTGAAGTGGCTGACCGCGGTGACCCTGCTGCCGCAGCTGACCGACCGGTCGAGGAAGGTGACGGTCACCGACGCGGACGTGGACGTCGACGGCACCCGGGTCGGCCTGGTGGCCAACGGCCACTACACGATCGACCTGCTGTTCCAGTCGATGATGATGGCGTCCGGCAACGACGCCGCCAACGCGCTGGCCCGGGTGGCCGGGTCGGTCCCGCACACGGTCGCGGCGATGAACGCGAAGGCCAAGGAACTGCAGGCGTACGACACGCACGCGGCGACGCCGTCCGGGCTGGACGGGCCCCGGCAGCTGACCTCGGCGTACGACCTGGCGCTGATCGCGCGGGCGGGGCTGGCGCGGGCGGACTTCCGGAAGTACACGGCCCAGACGCGCGGTCGCATTCCGGCCCAGACCGCGCGGTTCCGCGCGTTTGAGTTCGCGAACGACAACAAGCTGCTCTACAACTATCCGGGCGCGTTCGGCGGGAAGAACGGGTTCACCGATGCGGCGCACCACTCGTTCATCGGCGCGGCCAAGAGGGGCAACCGGCGGCTGATCGTCACCTTCATGTACGGCGAGCACAAGCCGGACAACATCTCGGTGCAGGCCGGGCGGATGCTTGACTGGGGCTTCTCGCTGCCGCGCACGCTGCCGCCGGTCGGCACGCTGGTGGCGCCGGCCGGGCCCGGTGCGACGCCGTCGCCGACGCCCGGTTCGAGCGCGACGCCGGCTCCCCCGGCGGTCGCCGCGGTCGGCCGGGACGGCGGCGGCTCCAACCGGCCCGTGGTGCTGCTCGGCGGCGGTCTGATCGCCCTGCTCCTGCTGGGCTGGGGCGGGTTCGCCCTCCTCCGCCGCCGGACCTGAGGGTCAGCGGGTGCCGTTGTTGCGGCGGCGGAGGTAGCGGGTGCGGGCGGCGGTGGCGCCGGCCCCGAGCAGGGCGCCGGTGCCGACCAAAGCCCCGGCGACCGCGGCCGGGGTCGGGGTCTCGCGGGTCCCGTCGGCGGCGCCTATCGGGGCCGGTCCGACGATGCCGCTGCGCGGCCGCTCGTCCACCGCCACCGCGAAGCCCTCCTCCGGCGCCGTGATCTCCCCCGGCAGCACCGGCTGCGGGCCGGTCGCGGTCCAGGCCGCGGACAGCAGCAGGAAGCGCGACACCAGGTTGATCCACACCAGCAGGCCGATCACGCCGGCCAGCGGCCCGTACGTCGGGTTGGACGTCACGTTGGCGATGTACGTGGTCCCGACCACCTTGAGGATCTCGTAGCCGACGGCGGCGAAGATCGCCCCGCGCAGCACGGTCCGGTAGTGGATCGGCCGCCCCGGCAGCCGGGTGAACATCCACATGAACAGCAGCGTGTCCGCGGCCAGCGCCAACAGGATGCCGACCGCCGCGACCAGTGTGCCCATGCCCGGCACGCCGTCCAGGCTGAGCGCGTCGACCACGGCGTGGGTGGCGGCCGTGCCACCGGAGGTCAGCGCGATCGACAGCACGATGCCGAGCCCGAGACCGACCAGGATCAGCAGGTCGGCCAGCTTGGCCTTGAGGAAGCCCTCCTTCTCCACCTCGCCGGCCCAGACGATCTGGACACCGCTGCGGAGGTTGGCGACCCAGCCCAGCCCGGCGTAGGCCACGCCGAGCAGGGCGATGACGCCGATGCTGCCGCGGTTCTCGATGACCGATTCCACGGCATGGGACATCGTCTCACCGAGCGAGCCCGGCACGTTGTCGCTGATGACCTTTTGCAGGCGCTCCTGCAGGTCCTCGTTGTTGGCCAGCACGAAGCCGGCGACGGAGGCGCCCAGCAGCAGGAGCGGGAACAGCGCCAGGAAGCTGAAGTAGGTGATCGCGGCGGCGACATGGTCACCGTTGGCGTCCTTGTACTTCTTGTACGCCCGGATCAGGTGGTCCAGCCACGGACGGCGGGCCCGTTGCCGGCGCAGCGTGCCGGTCACCCGGTCCTTGAGGCCGGCCATGTCAGTCCCCCCGCAGCACGAAGTCCTTCCCGGTGACCCATACCCCACCCGTGACCTGCTCGAACACCGTGAAACCGGCCACGGGGAAGCGCGCGTCGAAGTCGGCCAGACCTTCGTACGCGCGGTCCAGGCCCTCGTCCGGGATGTCGTGGGCGACCGTGACGTGCGGGTGGTAGGGGAAGCGGGTCTCCCGGGCCAGCGGGCCCGACCGGACCCGCGCCTCCAGCTGCTCGCACTGGGCGATGCCGGCCGCGACGACCACGAACACCACGTCGGAGACCGGCCGGAAGGTGCCGGTGCCGGACAGGTGGATCTCGAACGGGCCGTACGCGGCGGCCGCGGCGGCCAGGTGGTCCTCGATCTCCGGCATCCGGTCGGCCGGGACCTCGGTCGGCGGCAGCAGGGTCACGTGCGGGAAGACGCGGCCGGCTTCCGGATCGCCGACCCGCTCGCGCCAGCCGGTCAGCTCCTCGCGCCACGGCGACGGGACGGAGATCGCCACGCCGAGGGTGAGCAGTGACGGGTCGGGCACCCGGCGATTAGATCAGTGCGGGTCCCGGGCCACCGGGCCGCGCACCGAAATGGACCCGACCGGCGGGCCGCCGCGCGTGCCGCGCGGTACCGGCACGCGCCGGGACGGCCCGGCCCGGCCGGCGGGGCCCGGCGCGGCCCGGCCGGGC
>DATDKW010000431.1:0-4714 GCA_036519715.1 Mycobacteriales bacterium | reverse complement strand
GATCTCGGAGTAGGCCAGCCGGGTGTGGTCGTCGATCGCGGTATGCACGTAGTCGTAGCCGATCCTGGTCTTCTTGTGCCGGTTGGCGACGCTGACGGCGGCGTCGCGGCCGTGCAGCCGCCACCCTCCGCCGGCCGGGATGCGGCCGAGTTTCTTCACGTCGACGTGGATCATCGCGCCGGGCGTCGGATGCTCGTAACGGTGAGCGGGGCGCCGCGAGGAACGGACCCGTTCGCCGGTGATCGGGTCGATCGCGGCCAGGTGCGCCACGCCGTGCCGGGCCAGGATCCGCCCGACGGTCGAGGGGTTCATCCCGAGCTCGGCCGCCAGCACGACCGCGCCACGCCGGCGGCGTCTGCGGGCGGCCAGCACCCGCTTCTCCACCCCGGTCGGGGTGCGGGCCGGCATCCGCAGCGGACGCGAGCAGCGATCAGCCAGCGCGGCGTCACCGCCGTGGGCATACCGGCGCAGCCACTTGTGGACCGTGGCCCGAGAAACACCGAGCTGCTCGGCGACATGCGCCACCGGCCAGCCGGCGGCAACACGCTCGACCATCAACCTGCGAGCGAACACGTTCGTACGGGCACTAGCGTGAGCCACCGAGGACCTCCTGCGGGTGAATGCCAGACACATCCACTCCGCCAGGAGGTCCTCCCACCTTCAACCAGGCGCGCCGTCAACAACCTCCCGGGTCACGACAGCTAGGCGATCTGGAACAGCCTGCTAGCCCGCTACCCGGCCGGCGCCGTCGTGCCGTACATCCTGCTGGTGCCGGTGGTCGGCATCGCCGCGTCCTGGCTCGTGCAGGGCGAGGTCCCGGACGCGGTGGAGCTGACCGGCGGCGCGGTCATGCTGATCGGGTTGGGCGCCGCGGTCCTGCGGACCCGCCGCCCGGCGGTAGCCTCCCCGGCATGAACTGGACCCTCGAGGTCGTCTGTGTCCCGGTGTCCGATGTGGACCGGGCCAAGGCCTTCTACGCCGAGCAGCTCGGGTTCGTGGTCGACCACGACATCGAGGTCGGCCCGGACAACCGGATCGTGCAGCTGACGCCGCGCGGCTCGGGCTGCTCGGTCGTCATCGGCACCGACGTGGCCCCGATGAAGCCCGGCACCCTGCAGGGCCTGCAGCTCGTGGTGGCCGACCTGCACGCGGCCCGCGGCGAGCTGGCCGGGCGCGGCGTCGACGTGGGCCCGGTCCAGGTCTACGCGCCCGACGGGCTGCGGGAGGAACGGCCGGGCGACGAGCTCGACAACGTGGGCTTCCTGCACTTCGCCGACCCCGACGGCAATGGCTGGTCGGTGCAGCAGATCAGCGCGCGGGCCGCCGGCTGAGGAAGTTCAGGGCGCGGAACGCGACCGGAACGCCGCCGTCGGCGTTGATCAGCTCGCACTGGGTGATGACCAGCCCGCGATCGGGCCTGGAGCGGGACGGCCGGGTCTCGGCGATCGTGGTCCGGAGCCGGAGCGTGTCGCCCGGGCGCAGCGGCACCTGCCAGCGCAGCTCGTCCACGCCCGGCGAGGCCAGGCTGGCGACCCGGGACAGGTAGTGGTCGGCGATCAGCCGCATGGCCAGGCCGGCCGAGTGCCACCCGCTGCCGATGATCCCGCCGAACGGCCCGGCCGCCGCGAACGCCGGGTCCACGTGGATCGGCTGCGGGTCGAACCGCCCGGCGAACTCGAGGATCTCCGCCTCGCTCACCGTCAGGTAGCCGTACTCGTACACCGCGCCGGCCGCATAGTCCTCGAACCACCGATGATCCGCTGGAGCGGCGAAATCGGCGCCCAGCGCCCGGGTCGTCATCCGCGGATGATCGCACTCCCCCGTACGGAGCCCGCGGTGCCGGGAGTGACTGACGCCTAGCCGTTACCGCTGGAGCCCGGTGCGCCCGAGGACCGGACCGGTCAAGCCTGGTCGGCGGCGCGGCGGAGCTCGGCGATGTCGAGCCTCTTCATCTGCAGCATCGCCTGGAAGGCTCGTGCGGCGCGGTCACGGTCCGGGTCGGCGTTGAGCTCCAGCAGCACGGTCGGGACGATCTGCCAGGACAGCCCGTACCGGTCCTTCAGCCAGCCGCACGGGCCTTCCTCGCCGCCCGCGCTGAGCGCCGCCCAGTAGGAGTCGACCTCGTCCTGGGTGGGGCAGTGGACCTGCGGCGAGACCGCCTCGGTGAAGGTGGAGTGCGGGCCGCCGTTCAGCGCCACGTACTCCTGGCCGTCCAGCAGGAAGGACACGGTCATCACCGCGCCCTCCTCGCCCGTCAGCCCCTTCGGGTAGCGGGTCACCTCGGTGATCCGCGAGTTCGGGAAGACGGACGTGTAGAACGACGCCGCCTCCTCCGCCTGGTCGTCGAACCACAGGCACAGCACGATCTTCGGCATGGGACCGATCCTCTCGGTACTCAGGTCGTCCGGGTGGACAACCTCTCACCGATGAGTCGGAGCGACCCCACCCCGCTCGACATCGACCGGACTACACGTTGAAGCGGAACTCGACGACGTCGCCGTCGCGCATGATGTAGTCCTTGCCCTCGATGCGGACCTTGCCGGCGGCCCGGGCGGCCTGCATGGAGCCCGCTTCCATGAGGTCGGCGTACGAGACGATCTCGGCCTTGATGAAGCCGCGCTGGAAGTCGGTGTGGATGACCCCGGCCGCCTCGGGCGCGGTGGCGCCGACCGGGATCGTCCAGGCCCGGGACTCCTTGGGGCCGGCGGTGAGGAAGGTCTGCAGGCCCAGGGTCCGGAAGCCGACCCGGACGAGCTGGTCGAGGCCGGGCTCGTCCTGGCCGATGGAGGCCAGCAGCTCGGCCGCGTCGGCGTCGGGCAGGTCGATCAGCTCCGACTCGACCTTGGCGTCCAGGAACACCGCCTCGGACGGGGCGACCAGGGCCCGCAGCGAGTCCAGGTACGGCGGGTCGGCCAGCTCGGCCTCGTCGACGTTGAAGACGTACAGGAACGGCTTGGTGGTGAGCAGGGTCAGCTCGCGCAGCGGCTCGGTGTCGACGCCGGCGCTGGACAGCGTCCGGCCGCTGTCCAGCACGGCCCGGGCCTCCTGGACCGCGGCCAGCACCGGGGCCTTGTCCTTCTGGATCCGGGCTTCCTTCTCCAGCCGCGGCAGCGCCTTGTCGACGGTCTGCAGGTCGGCCAGGATCAGCTCGGTGTTGATGGTCTCGATGTCGTCCTTGGGCGACACCTGACCCTCCACGTGCACCACGTCGGGGTCCGAGAACGCCCGGATGACCTGGCAGATCGCCGCCGACTCGCGGATGTTGGCCAGGAACTTGTTGCCCAGCCCCTGGCCCTCGCTGGCCCCCCGGACCAGCCCGGCGATGTCCACGAACGACACCGTGGCCGGCACGATCTTGGCGCTGTGATGCAGCTCGGCCAGCTTGCCCAGCCGGGCGTCGGGCACGCCGACCACGCCGACGTTGGGCTCGATCGTGGCGAACGGGTAGTTGGCCGCGAGCACGGAATTCTTGGTCAGCGCGTTGAACAGGGTCGACTTGCCCACGTTGGGCAGGCCGACGATGCCGATGGTGAGTGCCACGACAGTCCAGTCTACGGACCGCGACGCGCCGGGCGGCCTGCCGGGCGCGGCGCCGCCGCGGTGTGACCATGCGTCGGTGGACGTCGCCACGGTGTTGCTCGCCCTGCTGACCGCGGTCGGCGGGCTGGTCGTGGGCCTCACCCTGGGGCGCGGCAGCGGGCTGAAGGCCGCGGCCGAGCGGGACGCGCTGCGCCAGGAGCGCGACCGGCTGCACCGGGACCGGGAGACGATCGAGACCCGGGCCCGGCGGGCCGAGGCCGAGGCGGCGGCGACCGCGGCCGCGCTGGACGCCGAGCGGGCGGGCGAGGTCCGGCTGCGGGAGGCGTTCGCGGCGCTGTCGGGCGAGGCGCTGGCCCGCAACAACGAGGCGTTCGTGCAGCTGGCCGAGGCCCGGCTGCGGGAGGCCACCACCGCGGCCGGCGGCGACCTGGACAAGCGCCAGCAGGCCATCGAGGGCATGGTCGCGCCCCTGCGGGACACCCTGGGCAAGGTCGAGGAGCAGATCCGCGAGGTCGAGCGCGGCCGCGCCGGGGCGTACTCGTCCCTGCTGGAGCAGGTCGCGACCATGCGGCAGACCTCGGAGCAGCTCCGGACCGAGACCGCGCAGCTGGTCACCGCCCTGCGGGCGCCGCAGATCCGCGGGCGCTGGGGGGAGCTGCAGCTGCGCCGGGTGGTGGAGTCCGCCGGCATGCTGGAGCACTGCGACTTCACCGAACAGCCGTCGGTGGCCGGCGAGGACGGCCTGCTGCGGCCGGACCTGGTCGTGCACCTGGCCGGCGGCAAGAACGTCGTGGTCGACGCGAAGGTCGCGTTCTCCGGGTTCCTGGAGGCGTCCGAGGCCCGGGACGAGGCGACCCGGGAGGCCCGGCTCAAGGCCCACGCCCGGCACCTGCGCACCCACGTCGACCAGCTGGCGGCCAAGGCGTACTGGGAGCGCTTCGCCTCGACGCCGGAGTTCGTCGTCTGCTTCGTGCCGGCGGACGTGTTCCTGGACGCCGCCCTGCAGCAGGAGCCGGGGCTGCTGGAGCACGCGTTCGAGCGCAACGTGGTGATCGCGACCCCGTCGACGCTGATGGCGATGCTGCGCACGGTCGGGTACGCCTGGCGGCAGGAGTCGCTGGCCCGCAACGCCCGCGAGGTGCACGACCTGGCCCGCGAGTTCTACACCCGGCTG
>DATDKW010000430.1:0-17123 GCA_036519715.1 Mycobacteriales bacterium | reverse complement strand
ACGGCGGCCGCCGTCGGTCCGCTGGCGGTCGGCGATCCGGCCCGGTACGCGGCGCTGGTCGCGGCGCTCGCGGGAATCGTGGGCGTCCTGTGCGTCCTGGGCTGGCTGGCCCGCCTGGGCTTCCTGGCCAGCCTGCTGTCCAGGCCGGTGCTGATCGGCTACATGGCCGGCGTCGCCGTCATCATGATCGTCAGCCAGCTCGGCAAGGCGTCCGGCGTCGCCGTCGAGGGCGACTCGTTCCTCGCCGAGCTGCGCTCGTTCCTGGCCAACATGTCGGACGCCCACCGGCCGACGCTGGCACTCGCGGCGGCCGTGCTCGCCTTCCTGCTGATCACGAACCGGTTCCTGCCGAAGGCACCGGGGCCGCTGATCGGCATGCTCCTGGCCGTCGTCGCCGTCGCCGCGCTCGGTCTGCGGGACTACGGGGTCGCCGTCGTGGGGGACATCCCGGCCGGGCTACCGGTGCCCCGACTGCCGGCCGTCTCGACGGCCGATCTGGCGGCGTTGCTGCTACCAGCCGTCGGCGTCGCGATCGTCGGCTACTCCGACAACGTCCTGACCGCCCGCGCCTTCGCGACCCGCAACCGCTATGCCGTGGATGCCAACCAGGAGCTGCTCGCCCTCGGTGCGGCCAACGTCGCGGCCGGTGCGCTGCAAGGGTTCCCGGTCAGCAGCAGCGGCAGCCGGACAGTCATCGGCGACTCGATGGGCAGCAGGAGCCAGGTCTACTCGCTGGTGGCCCTCGTCTCGGTCCTCGTCACGGTGCTCGCGCTCAGGCCCGTCCTCGCGACCTTCCCGACGGCCGCCCTCGGCGCGATCGTCATCTACGCGGCGCTGCGCCTCATCGACGTCGCCGAGTTCCGGCGCATCGCCCGCTTCCGCCGCAGCGAGCTGATCCTCGCGCTCGCCACGACCGCGTCCGTGCTGCTGTTCGGCATCCTCTACGGCATCCTCGTCGCCGTCGCCCTGTCGATCCTGGACCTGCTGCGCCGGGTGGCCCGACCGCACGACGGCATCCTGGGTTACGCCCCGGGCGTACCCGGCATGCACGACATCGACGACTACCCTGATGCCAGGCCGGTGCCGGGCCTGGTGGTCTACCGCTACGACTCTCCTCTCTTCTTCGCCAACGCGGAGGACTTCAAGAACCGGGCTCTCGCAGCGGCCGTGGACTCCCACGCACCCGTCGAGTGGTTCCTGCTCAACGCGGAGGCCAACGTCGAGGTGGACATCACGTCCGTGGACGCCCTGGACGAGCTGCGCGAGGAACTGGGCCGGCGCGGGATCGTCTTCGCGATGGCCAGGGTCAAGCAGGACCTGCGCGACGACCTGCAGGCGGCCGGACTCATCGACCGGGTCGGCGAGGACCGCATCTTCATGACCCTGCCGACCGCCGTGCAGGCCTACCTCCGGTGGTGCGTCGAGCACCACGGCGACGTGCCACCCGGGTTCATCCCGCAGCCCCCACCCGAACCGTTCCTCCGCGACCCCGAACGACCCGGCTGACCGGCGCGACCGGCGGATCGACATGATCGCCGCCGTCTGTGCCGCGACGACCCGGCCGCCAGCACCGTGCTTTATCAGAGCGAGGACCGCAACGCGCAGACCGGCGGAGGGTGTGGACATGACGCCAACTACCAGTATCTCCCCGAGTCCCGGACCGAGTCGTCGACTCCGGGCCGTCCCGGGAGGTGGGATCCAGACGGAGGCCGGATCAAGTCTCGACAGGACGCCGCCCGACCGGAGCCACCGACCGTGACACCGGCCCAGCCAGCTCGCCAGCCGGTTGCGCCATCACTTCGCGCGCCCTTGCTGTGGGGTGTCGTTGTCGGCGCCATCCAGTCCGCCTCACCGCTCGCGTTCTGGTGGCTCGATCCGTCGACCGTCTACGCGCTGGGGCTCGTCCTGATCGCCGGGATCTACATAGGCTTCGCCGTCGCCGACGGACGGCCATCTGTCATCGTTGTCGAAAGCGGCGTCGCCGCAGTATTCGTAGTGCTCGCCGCAACCGGTGTCACCGGGTCGGCCTGGCTGCTGGTGCTCGGCTTCACCGGCCACGGGGTCAAGGATCTCTGGCAGCACCGGAGCCACTACGTCGCCAACACTCGATGGTGGCCGCCGTTCTGCCTGATCGTGGACTGGGTCGTCGCCGCGGTGATCGCCGTCCTAATCATCGTCGGCGCCCAGTCCCTCTAGGACGGGGCCGCCCTTGCCATCTCGCTGGCCGCGAAGAGGATCAGCACGGGCATCGGGCGTCGTCCGCAACGCGTCCAGCTGACGCAGGGCGGATAGCGGGGAAGACTCACAATTGACCGTGTAGTCGGCGCCGTACCGGTTGGTGAGCTCTCTACGGATCACGTCGACTGGTCGTGAACGGCCAGCAGGATCGGTCCCTTCATCGAGCCTCCCAGCGCAACCAGGGCTGCCGACGGCCCGCGGCCGTCACACGAGCTCGCGGTAGGCAGGCCAGTGCGATTCTCGCGCGGCGGCCCATCGGGAGGTCGGCCGGACCAGGCTGCTAGCCCAGTAGGCGCGCCAGCTCGGTCCGGGAGCGGACCCCGAGCTTGCCGTACACGTGGCGCAGGTGGAACTCGACGGTTCGGGGACTGACGAACAGCCGAGCTGCGACCTCTCGGTTGGACAATCCTTGAGCGACGAGCCGCGCCACGTGCAGCTCCTGCTGGGTGAGCTCCGAGGCCGCCGACGGCTCCCGGTGGCGGACGGTCTCGCCCGATGCCCGGAGTTCCTGACCGGCCCGCTCCACCCAGGCATGGGCACCGGCGTCGGAGAAGATCTGCAGTGCAATGCGGAGATGGGTCCGGGCGTCGACCCGTCGCCGCGCTCGGCGAAGGAACTCACCGTAGGCCAGCTCGGTGCGGGCCCGGTCGAAGTTTCTCAATGAGGCGGCGTGATGCTTCAGGGCGGTGACGAAGTGCGCCTCGGCGTCGTCTGGGTCGAGGAGGGCGCGGCCGTGGGCGGCAGCGGCCGCCGCCCACGGCCTATCCGTCGGGGCCGCGAGAGCGTCGAGCTCACCGACCACAGCGGCGGCCGCATCGACCCGGCCGGCAGCCACCGCGGCCTCGAGCCGGTCGATGGCGGCCATCCCCTTGGTGATGTGGTGGGTCATCTGGTCGAGGTGGTGGAACGCGGCCGGCGAGGTTCTGACTCCCTCGTTGGCTCCTCGCGCCCACCGGACGATGTCTTTGATCAGTTCCTTGAGGATTCCGAGCGGACGGTCGGAGATGATCAGGTCGATCTCGGTCAGGCGGGATTCGTAGGACGGGTCGTTTCGGAAGGCGGCCAGGAGCGCGCGGAACGCCAAGGGCTGCGCCACCAGCGCCGGCGCCCCCATCTCCCGACCGAGCCTGACCGCTTCCTCCGTGCCAGCGGCGGCGGCTGCCCACTGTCCGGTTGCGATCTGGCTGAATGCGAGCCGGATGAGCGAGTAGCGGAGCATGAGAATCGCCCCGGTGTTCTGGGCCCGCGACAACAGAAGGTTGTGGTAGCGCAACGCACGCTCGTCATCGGAGAGCTGCAGGGCTGCGATGCCAAGGTTGGGCAGCAGGTCCTGGTCGGCCGGCCCCAGGGAGTCGGCGACCAGGAACGCGTCCTGTAGCGCGACGGCCGCTCCGGCCCAGTCCCCCTGGATCACCCGGTGCAGGCCGAGCAGCAACCGGCCGAAGCACCTCGTTCTCGGCGGGTCACCAGGTGCTGGGTCAGGTACCAGCTCCACCGGATCGATCGGGACGCCGGAGTCGTTGCCGAACGAGGCGACGGCAACGGCGAACAGGGCCATCTCGCGGGCCCGGGCGGGGTCGGTCGGCGCTATCTCCGCTGCCGCCTCGAGGATCATCCGATGGGCGACAACGGCCGAGCCGGTGTTCCACTCGATCCGCGCCCGAAGTCGAACGATGTCCGCGCGGAGCTCGGGCTCCACCGCGTCGGTCCGCGCGGTCTCGAGCAGCCGGCGAGCTCGGGACGGCTGCCCTACCAGCCACGCCTGGCGGGCGGCGCTGTAGAGCCGCTCCGCGCGCCGCAACTGATCGGCGGTGAGGTCGGCGGCACGTTCCCACGCCGCGCTGGCCGCCTCGAGACCGCCCCGCTGCACCGCCCGCTGGGCCACCCGATCGAGCTCGGCCGCCACATCCTCATCGGGTTCGCCGGTAGCGGCCGCCAGGTGCCAGACCCGGCGGTCGGCGTCACCCCGGGCGGTCATCACCTCCGCGAGGACCCGATGAGCGCGACGGCGGACCGAGCTGGTCGCCGCACCGTAGACCGCCGATCGCACCAGGGGATGGCGCAGCTCGACCCGCGAGTCCCGAACAACCAGCAGCCCAGAGCGCTCGGCAGCGTCGAAGCCCTCCTCGCCGGCGCCGAGCTTCGCCGCCGCGGCGCGTACGGTCGGGAGGTGGTGGTCGTCGGCTGCCACGACCAGCAGGGCGGTTTGCGCCTGCTCCGGCAGCCGGTGGTAGCGATCCAGGAACACCCGCTCCACGCCTTGGGTGAGGGGCAGGGGGTCGGGCAGCGGCACCCCGCCGGCCAGGTGCTCCACTGACAGCACGTCGGGCAGCTCTATCAGCGCCAGGGGGTTTCCTCCGGTGCGCTGCATCAGCCGGTCGCAGACGTCGGCAGCGACGGGCCCGCCCGTACGGTCGGTCAGGAGGGCTTCGACGGCGTCGCGGGCCAGACCGGTCACGGCGAGCGCGGGCAGCTCGGCGCTGTCGAAGCTCCGCTCGTCGCCGTCGCGGGCGGCGAACAACAGGGCGACCCGCTCCCGATGGAGCCGGCGGGCAACGAACAACAGGGCCGCGGCGGAGTCGTCGTCCAGCCAGTGAGCGTCATCGACGATCGCCAATACCGGCGTCGATCCAGCCGCCTGCGCCAGCAGGCTGAGCGCGGCCAGAAACACGAGGAAGCGGTCCTTGCTCTCGCCCTCCTCCTCCCCGAACGCGGCCCGTAGGGCCTGTGCCTGGGGAGCCGGCAGCACGGCGACGTGATGGGCAATCGGGCGAAGCAGCCGGTGCAGTGCGGCGAACGCCAACGGCGACTCAGACTGGACGCCTTGTGTACGCAGCACCTGCACGCCGTCGGCTCGGGCGACCGCATCGGCCAGCAGCGCGGTCTTTCCCACCCCGGGCTCCCCGGAGATGACGAGCGCGCCGCCGCGTCCCGCCCGCGCCTCCTCGATCACTGTGGCGATCGCAGTGCGCTCGACGTGCCGACCGTGGAGCACGGAGCGAAGTGTAACTGGCAGCAAACCCGGCGGAGCCAGTAGCGCGAGCACGACCCCACCACTGGTCGCGGGACCGAGGCCGGCGCCACCCGGCGAGTACCGGTCCCCGACCGTCATCCGCAATCCCAGTGATTTCACCAGCGCGAGCCGCAGTGCCGCCGACTCATGATTCGGCACGTTGACACCGTCGTCATTCGCCTGGCCTTACCCGGGTCGCCGACCGACTGCCGGCCCGAGCAACGGAAAGGCGGCTGATCTTCGAGCGGAGGAATGGACCGACATGCACCACGACATCTCACCGCGGACGCCTGTCGTCGACCAATCGTTTCCCACCGATCCCACGGGCCTGCCCGCGGCCACTCGGCCGGAGGTGCTCGACTTGCCCGACGGTGCGACGCTGAACCTCCGGGTCGCTCCCGTGGCCAAACGACTGCGGGACGACACGGTCCGCATGCTTGCCTACAACGGCTCCATCCCCGGGTCGACCTTACGCGTCCGGCAGGGCTCTGAGGTGATCGTCAACGTCACCAACGACGGCGACCTCGACACCACCGTGCACTGGCACGGCCTCCGCCTGGACAACAAGTACGACGGCGTCCCGCACGAAACCCAGCTGCCGATCCCGGTCGGCGGACGCTTCACCTACCGGATCAGCTTCCCGGACCCCGGCCTGTACTGGTACCACCCGCACATCCGCGAGGACTACACCCAGGAGATGGGCCTGTACGGCAACATCCTGGTGGAGCCCACGGACCCGGACTACTGGCCGCCCGTCAACCGCGACCTCGTGCTGACCCTCGACGACGTGCTGGTGGAGGATGGCAAGATCGCGGCCTTCTCCGTCTCCGAGACCAGTTACGCGGCGATGGGGCGGTTCGGCAACCTGCTGCTCGTCGGCGGCGAGACGGACCCGACGTTCACCGCGCGCGCGGGCGAGGTGGTCCGGCTGTGGTTGACCAACACCGCGAACACCCGTGTCTTCAACGTCCGGCTGCCCGGCGCCAGGATGAAGCTCGTCGGCGGGGACAGCGGTCGTGTGGAGCACGAGCAGCTCGTCTCCGAAGTGCTCCTGGCGCCCTCCGAGCGGGCCGTCGTGGACGTCCTGCTCGACCGGCCCGGCGCGCTGACGCTCGAACACCACACGCCCCACCGGACCTACTCGCTGGTCGCGATCGATGTCACGGACGAGTCCGCTGAGCCGTCGCTGACCGACGAGTTCAACCGACTGCGTACGGCATCAGAACTGACCGACGAGCGCCGCCGGCTGGAAGCCTGGCTGGCTGCCGCGCCGGACAAGACTCTCGCGCTGGTGGCCGAGATGGACGACCTCGCCGCCGGGCAGAGGGAATCGGTGCCGACGGTCTACGCCTGCCCGATGCACCCGGACGTAGTCAGCGACCAGCCCGGGCGCTGCCCCGACTGCGGGATGAAACTGCTGACGGCCGCCGCACCGGCAGCACAGACCACCTACGCGTGCCCCATGCACCCGGAGGTCACCGGTGACCAGCCGGGGCGCTGCCCCAAGTGCGGGATGAAGCTGCTCGCTGTCCGGTCAGGCGCCTCACCGGCGGGCCACCCCGTGCCGCACACGGATCCCTCCGAGGATCATCAGCACGGCCAGCACGGTTCCGCTCCCGTCAGCATGGACCACCACGACGCCCACGCCCACCAGGAGCACGGGCCAGCAGACGGCATCGAATGGGAAGACGACATGGTGGAGGTCAACAGGCTGACCACCACCGCCAACATGCACTGGCGGTTCGTCGATCGGACAACCGGCGCGGCCCCGAAGGCGACCGACTGGCGGTTCACGGTCGGGGACCGGGTGAAGATCAGGCTGGTCAACGAGATGGACTCCGACCATCCGATGCACCACCCGTTCCACCTGCACGGCGCCGGCCGCTTCCTGGTCCTCGCCCGCGCCGGGGCACCTGAGCCCAACCTGGTGTGGAAGGACACCGTCCTGGTCCGTACAGGTGAGACCGTGGACATCCTGTTCGACGTCACCAACCCCGGCCTGTGGATGGCCCACTGCCACATCGCCGAGCACATGCAAAGCGGCATGATGTTCAGCTTCACCGTGGACCGCGGAGCAGCACGATGACCGCGGCGGCGAGAGATCCGGCGAACCAGCCCGATCGCGAGCCGGACCTGGACGTCGTCATCATCGGCGGCGGTCAGGCCGGCCTCGCCGTCGCTTGGCACCTCGCACGGCACGGACTGCGCTTCGTCGTCCTCGAAGCCTCCGACGAGCCGGCGCGCTCCTGGCGGACCCGTTGGGACTCCCTGCGCCTGTTCACCCCGGCCCGGTACGACGCCCTGCCGGGCATGGCGTTCCCGGCGCCGCCCGACACCTACCCCGGCAAGGAGGCTGTGGCCGACTTCCTGCGCCAGTACGTGGCCGCCTTCGACCTTCCCGTCCGGCTGGGCAGCCGGGTCACCGCGCTCGACCGTATCGACGACGAGTTCCGGGCGCATGCTGGCGGCCACGTATTCCGCGCCCGGCAGGTCGTGGTGGCGACAGGGCCGTTCCAGAACCCGTACATCCCTGCGGTAGCCGAGGGCTTCGACGCCACCGTGACCCAGATCCACAGTGCCGGCTACCGGAACCCCCAGTCGCTGCCGGCCGGCCCGGTTCTGGTCGTCGGTGCGGGAAACTCCGGTCTTCAGATCGCCGAGGAGCTCGTCGGATCCCGGCAGGTCGACGTCTCGGTCGGCGAGAAAGCGCCGATGCTGCCGCAACGACTGCTCGGCCGGGATCTGTTCTGGTGGCTCACCCGGCTGGGCTTCATGCGGCTCAACACCGCCACGCGACTCGGTCGCCGGCTGCAGACCCGAGGAGAGTTCGTCATCGGCACCAGTCGGCGCCGGCTGCGGCGCGCCGGCGTCCGATTCCGGCCGCGGCTGGTCGGCGCCGAGGGACACACCGCACGCTTCGCCGATGGCAGCGGTCCCGATGTCGAGGTCGTGATCTGGGCGACCGGGTACCGGCCGGACTACTCCTGGATCTCGATCCCAGGCGCGACAGCCGAGGGCCGCATCGTGCACCGCCGCGGAGTCACCGGCGTGCCGGGGCTGTACTGCATCGGCCTGTCCTGGCAGTACACCCGCGGCTCGGCTCTGCTCGGGTTCGTGGCCGACGACGCCGCCTACCTCGCCGACCAGATCGTCTCGCGTGCCCTGGACGCCCGGCCGGCGCACGCGGAGACGACGTCACCGCCCTCTGTCTCCTGACGAACGTCGGACAGCCAGAAGAGACCGAGAAGACAGTGACCGACGACGCCACCCGGACGATCGCGTTCGTGCTCTACCCGGGTCTCACCCCGCTCGACCTCATCGGACCCCTTCAGGTCCTGGACAACCTCCCGGCAGCCGACCCTCGGTCCTTCCTCCCAGAGCGCGGAGGCACCGGTGCTCCGCGGCGTGACCGAGCACCGTTCGCAGGCGGGAGCTATCCCCGGTACAAGGGGAGCCGACACGATGGCTTTCCGGCCCCGCCGGTGCCGGTCGCGAAATTCATTGCCATGGAAACCGAACCAATCGTCAGGAGAGGTGATTCTCGTGCGACGGTCCATCGCTGTCGGGCTCTTGGGTGTGCTGGTGCTTGGCGTAGCGGCGCCGGCGTGGGCGCAGGAGGGGCAGGAGGGGCAGGCCTCGGAGGAATTCGTCGTTCTTTCCGGGCCCGCTGACGTCCCCCAGGGTCGGCAGGTCGGCGACCTCGTCGTCTTCCACGGCTCGTCGGCCGTGGACGGCACAGTGAACGGATCGCTCACCGCCTTCGACGCCCCGGTCACGATCTCCGGGACGGTGACCGGCGACGTTGTCGTCTTCAACGGCCGCGTGGAGCTCACCGGCGAGGCGAAGGTCACAGGCGACGTGGTGTCCCAGGACGATCCGATCGTGGCGTCGGGCGCGACCATCGGCGGGGAAACCCGCCGCGTGCAGACCGACGTGAACTGGGACGGGTTCGGCTGGGCCGGCCGCCTGGCCTGGTGGTTCGCCGTCTCCGTTTCGACCCTCCTGATCGGACTCGCGCTGTTGTGGCTGATCGGGCGCGGCGCGACCCGGATCGCGGATACCGGTCGGACAAGGATCGGGCCCTCGATCGGGTGGGGACTTCTCGCGTTCTTCGGTCTGCCTGTTCTCGCCATCATCGCGTTGGTCACGATCGTCGGAATTCCGCTCGGCCTCGGGGTCCTCGCCGCGCTCGCGCTCATCTACACGCTCGGATACGGCGCCGCGGCCTGGATCATCGGCCGCCGAATCCTCCGCGCGGGGACACCCTGGGTCGTCGCCTTCCTGCTCGGGTGGGCCATCCTTCGGGTCCTGGCCCTGATCCCCATCGTCGGTGGCCTCATCTGGTTCGCCGCCGTGGTCTTCGGCCTCGGCGCGCTGACGGTGACGATCTGGCGAGCGCGGTCCACCGCCCAGACCTCGACTGCGCCCGTACCGCGCTGAAGGCCTGAAGGGACCCGCAGGTCGCGCATCAGCGCGGCCTGCGGCCACCTTGGCGCCAGGAGCGCCGCGCCGGTCGTGATCCGCTGCCACAGTGGCGGGATTCATCCGGGCGCCGTCGTTCCGCGCAAACATCTCACCCGCCGCCAGCAGAACAGCGCCGGCAGCTTCCCCGGCGGCAGCACTCTGCCCGCGGTCGCCGCTCAGCGTCGCTCCCGCCACCGGTCAGCCGGCCTCAGCTTCCGGCGGCAGCCGACGCAATGGCTCGACGTCGTGTCGGGTGCGTTGCGGCAGTCGACTTCACCGGAGGACGGCCGTGAGGACGTCGGCGATCCGGGCGTGGGTCAGTGGCGCCTCACAGTGCTGACCCATTCGCCAGTCCGAACGGGATCGGTCGTCCGGATCAACGGCCGACAGCCAGCGCCGGGCGTAGAACTCCATCAGGTGGCCCTGGACCGCGACGGCGGTCGCGAAATCAGTGGCCGTGCGGATTACAGCGGGTCCGCCGGCCTCCCGGTAACTGCCGCATAGTCGGATCGCTCGATCCGGACCGTACTCGGCGGCGACCATCGCCAGTTCCGACACCGGGGATGCCGGTCCGGAGTTCTCCCAGTCGAGGACGACGAGACGGCCCCGGTCGTCCCAGGCAAGGTTGGAATCGTCCAGGTCGAGGTGGCAGCGGCGTTCGTCGCCGCGCAGTGGACACGGCAGCAGCTCTTCCAGCCGGACCAACTCCGGCACCAACTCTGCGAGGTCCGCCGCGAACGGAGCCCCCGCCGCGTCCAGCGCCTCCAGTAGTGCGACCCAGGCCGGCTCGCCGACCGGTTCGACGAACCAAGGGTGCGGTCGCTGCGCCGTCAGGTCGGCCATCAGATGCAGCCTCGCCAGCACCGCACCCACGTGTTCGTCCGGACGCCTTCGCGCGCCGCGGGAGTCCCCCGCCCCCTCGGCGTGCTGCCCGGCGGCGTCCAGCACCGGGTCGTCGAGCGGTCGCAGGTCCATCCATTCGTACACGCGTACGGTCACCCCGGACGGCAGGACGGCCAGGACGCGGCCGTCCGTACGCCGCATCGGCGACGGCAGCAGCACGCCGACCCGCCGGGCGCCGAGCTGGAAATCGACATCCGCGGCGGCCTCGCCCTCGGTCGGCGGCAGGAACAACTCCTTGACCGCCACGACCCCGCCGACCGTGGGCAGCCGCCATACCCGGCCGAGCTCGCCACGCGCCACCGGCAGCATCGGTCCGATCGCCGGCCCGAGACCGTAAAGCCGAGCCACGAGGTCCGCGTCACCGGCAGCCAATCCCATGCCGCGAGTCTCACCCTCGCGGACGGCGGCCGCATCCACACGCCCAGGACACCCAGCCATGATCACCACGGCAGCGCACATCCCGCACGCACGGCAGCATGTGAATGCGTAGGCATTGGCTGGTATCCGATGACAGAAGGCGTCGATCACACCGACATCGGCGAGTTCCAAGCCTGCGGCGACATTCCGCGGACCGGTGACGGGACTCGGCCATCCTGTACAGCAGGCGGGATGGCCGAGGCCTCGTCGCACTAGTCTTCGACAATGACGGTGCATCGCACGTTGGTGTCGTCGGTGTTGGCGATGAAGCGTGCTTGGCATTCGCCTCGTGCGTTGCGGTAGCTGCCGGTGCCTCCGGTGATCGCGGTGTGGAGGACTTTCGGCGGACCGTCGGCGAGGATCTCGGTGAAGGCGAACTGGTAGGTGAGCTGTCCGGCGGGCAGGGTCGCGGTGGCGACTACCTGTGCTGTGAGGGTGGTCGCGGTCAATGCGACTATCTGCGCTACACCGGCTGACGTCCCGATTTGACGGCCGTTCCGCAGAAGGCGGTCACGGAACAACTGCTGGTTGCCGACGCTGAAGCCTGGCGCACCGAGGTCGATGTCGGTGTTCGAGTTGTCGTCGACCTTGTCGACGTACTGGATGACGTGTACGTCGGCGTGAGGCCTATTGGCCCCTGTGACGTTGGGCGTCGTCGTCTGGGCGGTGGCAGCGCTGGCTGCGACGGCGGCGGTGATGGCAGTGGTGGCTCCCACGACGAGCGCGGCCGCAGCGGCGGTGATGTTGTTCATGGTCTCTCCCTTGGTGGTGAGGGGGTGAAGGGGTGTCCGGCCGAGCGGTGGCTCCGTCAGCCGGCGAGGGCAAGGTTGGTGGCGGCGGCGGTCGTCGCGGCGGCCAGCAGCAGGGTGATCACTGCTGTCGCGGGCGTACGCCCGAGGCGGGTGCGGGCGTCGAGTGACAGGACAGTTGCGCCGGCGGCCAGAATGACTGGCAGCCCAGTCCAGAAGACGGCCAGGGACAGTGCACCGGCGACAGCCAGTGCCAGGCTGCGGCGGAGTGCGGCGTGCTCGGCGCTGCCCAGCCCGCGGATGACGACGACGCCAAAGACGACGCCAAGCCCGAGTGCGACGAAACCGAGACTAATCAGGGCTCCGGCGGTGCCGTGCCGATCGGCGGTCAGGGCCCACTCCTTGGCGCCTTGCGCCTTCCAGGGCGTGTCCAGGTACGCTCCCGCGAGTACCAGCAGGACGGCGGCCGCGCCGGCGGCGATCACGGATCCAGCCGGTGGCCGGGTGTGTCGTGCGGTTGTCGTCGTGGTCATGACGGTGCCTCTCAGTAGCGCCACCGGACGGTCCGGCTGCGTCGAGGCAACGGTGGCCGGCCCGACCAGCCGGGCACACGAGTGCGTGGTCCCGCCGTGATCGGGCAAGGCGCCCGGATCCGCGGGCCGCATGAGGGCATCCTCGGGACACCTGGAGGGTGACACTGGGCGTATGCGGGTGCGCGTTCTCACGGTTGCCGGAGTCGCGGTGTCCTTGGTGTGCGTCGGCGTCGTCGCTTGGGTACTGAGCCGGCCGGACTTCGCGATGCCGTGGGGTGTGACCGGGGCGGCGCCGCGGTTGCGGGACGTCACCCTGCCGATCGCCTGGACGGCGACCGGGGCTTGGCTGCTGTGGGTCCGCCCGCGCAACGCTGTGGGGGCATTGGTCCTGTTCGCGGGCGTTTGCCAAGCGGTGGCGCAGGCAGCCTCCGCCTACGGCACGTATGGCATCGGGATTGCCGATCCGCAGTGGCCTGCAGCCCAGTGGGTTGCCTACCTCGGCGCGCCGCTGTGGGTCCCGGGCCTCCTTCCCTTGGTCAGCGTGCTGCTCGTGATCTATCCGGACGGCCGGCTGCCGGGGCCGCGGTGGCGTTGGCCGACAGCCGCGGCGACCTTGGGCATCGCCATGTTGACCGTGGCGATGACGAACGGCTATCACGACGTCGCACCCGGTCCCCCGCCCGCGACCGTCGAGCTGACAGGACTCCCAGGCGCGGTCTTCGCCGGAGTCATGGCGGTGTCGTTCCTGGGCGGGACGCTCGTCATCTGGGTGATGTCAGTCGTCCGGCTGGTCCGGTCCGGGTCGCCCGAGCGCCAGCAACTCGCGTGGCTGCTGTTCACCGTCATCCCGTTGTTTCTGATCAACTTGCTGTTCGTCCGTTGGCCGGCATTCGCCGCCGCTCTACCGATCGCGATCGCGGTCGGGGTTTTGCGTTACCACCTGCTCGGCATGGAGGTGGTGCTGCGCCGCAGCCTGGTCTACGGGCTGCTGACCGCGACGGTGCTCGGTGTCTATCTGTTGGTGACCGCCGTGGCAGGGTCTCAGCTGAACGGCGGTGCCGCCCCGGGCATCGTCGCCGCTGCCCTGGTCGCGGTTGGCCTCACCCCGCTTCGCGAACGTCTGCAACGGCAGGTCGACCGACTGCTGTATGGCGACCGCCGCGATCCGATGCGGGCGGTCACGCGGTTCGGAGACAGCGTCGCCGCCGACGGCGAGCCGGAGGACCTCCTCCCGACAGTCCTGACTACCGTCATGAACGCTGTGCACTCGCCGGGTGCTGCCGTCCGGTCACCGGACGGAAGTCTCGTCGCCGGGCAGGGATCCGCCGGCGACGGTGCGGTCCTGCCACTGCGTGTCAGCGGGCGGGACGTGGGGACGTTGCACGTCGCCGCCCGCAGGCCCGGAGAGCCGTACACCGCAGGTGATCGTCAACTGTTGGCAGCGCTGGCCCCGCAGGTCGCCGTCGTGGTGCGCGCACTCGACCTCGCCGAGGCACTGGAATCCGAACGAGACCGGGTCGTCGCTGCTACCCGAGCCGAGCGGGACCGGCTGCGCAGGGACCTCCACGACGGGCTCGGCCCGTCCCTGTTCGGAGTCAGTCTCGGCGTGCAGGCGCTCGGGACTGCGCTCGCCGTCGGCGACGAGCCAACCGCGACCGACCTCCTCGGCCGTATCCGAGCTGAGTCAGGCACCGCGGCCGGCGAGATCCGGAGGATCCTCGACGACCTCCGCCCGGCCGCGTTGGATGATGCCGATCTAGCGACGGCGATCCGCCGACACACCGACGAAATCATCGCCAGCCCGCCGGTCAAGGTGGACATCGCCTCCACACTGGCGCCGCTAACGCCCAGGGTCGAGACCGCCGCCTACCGCATCGCGCAAGAAGCCCTCACCAACGTCACCCGGCATGCCGCTGCAGAGCACACCCGGCTGGCGTTGACCACCAACGACGACGCGCTGCGTATGGAGATCACCGACGACGGACGGGGCTTCGACCTCAGTCGAGCGTCCGGTGTCGGGCTGACCTCGATGCGGCACCGCGCCGAGACGCTGGGCGGCACCCTGGAGGTCACGACCGGCGAGACGGGCACCTCCGTCGTCGCGATCTTGCCGCTGGACAGCCGGACATGAGGCCGCCGGTGCGGGTCGTGATCGCTGACGACCACCCCATGTACCGATACGGGCTGCGGGCGGTCCTCGCCGCCTCGCCCGAGGTCGACGTGGTCGGCGACGCCGCGGACGGCAGCCAGCTCATCGCCCTCGTCGAGCAACTCCAACCCGACGTGGTGCTCACCGACCTCGCGATGCCCGGCCTGGACGGCGCCACCGCGACCCGCCAAATCCTCAACCGGTTCCCGCGGATCCGCGTGCTCGTACTCACCATGCGAGAAGACGACGAAGCGCTCTTCGGCGCCCTCCGCGCCGGCGCCGGCGGATACCTACTCAAAGGCGCCGACGGCGAGGAGATCGTCCGCGCCGTGCTCGCCGCCGCCGCGGGCGACGCCGTCTACACCGCCGACGTCGCCAAGCGCATTGTCAAATTTTTCACCAGCACCCACCAGGCCTACGCCGCGCAGGCATTCCCCCAACTGACCGCACGGGAACGGGAAATCCTCGACCTCGTCGCCACCGGACTCGGAAACCACGAAATCGCCCGGCGCCTGATCCTGTCCGAGAAGACGGTACGCAATAACGTGGCCGCAATCCTCAACAAGCTCCAGGTACCCGACCGCGCTGCCGCCGTAGCCAGAGCCCGGGACACAGGCCTCGGCACTCCGCCTCAATAGCGCCCCGGGCACCCCCGGCCCACATCACTCCCAACACAGACCGGCATCTGGTGTGGAATTCCGTCCCACTCGGGGGCAGTCACCGCCGAAGCTCGCGACGAGTACCTGCGTCGGCCTCAAAGCGTTGGCCCCCGCTGCGAATGTCCAGCCGAAAGCATCGACAAGGAGGAGCGCTCCGGCACTTGCTCCGGCGTTGATAGCCACGTAGAACCAGGCGCTCCACGCCCTGGCCAGCGACGACGGTTCATCGCGATATATCTACTAACCAGTGTGCCCCCTCGTACAGGCCGAGGCCTCACCACGCCCATCCGCTGTGCGAGCGGGCGGCTACATCGGTCGAAAGAGGTTCGATTGGCCGATTGGTGTCGTGAGGCGACGCGGATCAGAGGATCAGGTTGAGCAGGATCGTCAGCACGACAGAGGCGATGACGGACACCAGCAGCATCGTCAGGCAGCCGACTCCACCGCCGGCCGGACGTACGTCCATGTTGCCGAACCTCATTCTGCCTCCAGGGTCGAGATCGAGTTTCGTCGGTACCCGCCGAATTGCTTTCCGACCCGGCTGGCGTAGTAGCGGGCCGTGGTACGGGGAGGACCGAATCCGATGCCGATTCGGCCCTCCCCGCCCCGGGTGCGTCGCAGTTGACGACTGGTGTCAGGCCCCCCGGCCGCGCCCGTAAGCCGTGTCGTCCACGTGGTCGTCGCCCTCGATTTCCTTGGCGAACAGGCCCGACCCGGCGGCCCACAGCACCCCGCCGATGAGGGCGAGCCACACGCCGATCTCCGGGGACAGGTCGCGGCCGCCCTCGGAAATGCCCGGAGCGTCGATGAGGTAGGACAGGGCCAGCAGCGTCGCGGCGATCCCAGCGGCCATCGAGGTCAGGGTCAGACCACGGTGCTGTCGGCGGTGAGCGCGGGTCAGCGCGTACGCCAGCGCCGCGGCCAGGCCGATGCCGAGATAGGCGACGAACGGGATCAGGCTGTCGGTCTCGTAGCCGGACACCGACTGACCAGTGACCTGCTGGGTGTCCTCTATGTCAGTGGACAGCCAGTCAAGGAAGACGGCGATGGTGAACAGCGCTATCCCGGCCAGGGTGATGTAGACGCCCATGGGGTTGGCGCGGCGGGACCGGACGACCGGCGCGCCTTCTGCATAGTTGGTCATGAGTCGCGGGCTACCCGGCCGTTCGAGATGCGAATCCCATTCCGGCCGGTAATATGCGCCAGCGGCAACTTCATCGGTATTGTGCACCGAGCCGTTGTTCTCGCGTCATAGTCCGCGCGGTCGGTCGTCTACGTTGGTTTCGCTGAATTCTACCTGCGGGACGATAGCCCGGCCGGGAACCGGTGATCTTCCATTGCCCCAGCTGCGAGCGAGTGGTCGACCTCGACTCGACCGAATGTGCCGCGTGCGGCAACCGCTCAGCCGTCGTAGCCCGACCTCCTTCACAGCGGCAGACCGGGACGCACTGCGAGCACCGCGGCAGGGTCGCGCGTCCGGGAGCCGCGGGACATGCCGGTGAATGTCCGTGCTGTGCGGGGCTGATTGCGGCGAAGATCCAGCGCTCGTTGACGGGAGTCCGCCAAGGGTGGAGCTCAGCCGAACGCGAGTTCATGCCCCACTGACGATCACCATTTCGTTGCCTTCGGGGTCGGCGACCCGCCAGCGATCCTCCGACTCGTCAAGGAGCCGGCCACCGGCTGCGACGGTCGCGGCGAGGCGCGTCTGCGCGAGGTCCGACGGCACAGCGAGCTCGAAGTGGATGCGGTTGCGCTGCCGGCGCCGCTCCGTCTCCGAAGCGTCGAGCTCTTGGAACACCAACACCGGGTTCAGCCGCCGCGGATCGTAGATGTCAGTGTTCCAGGTTCGTCGGTCGGGGGTGTATCCGAGTGCGGCGACCCAGAACGCGCGGACCGCGGCGACGTCGGCGGCGTCGAGGAAGAGCTGAGCGAAGCGCGGCAGCCCCGGATCCGCAGTGGCCCCGAGTTCGCGGGCAGCGGTCTGGAGGTTTCCGGCGA
>DATDKW010000429.1:0-7354 GCA_036519715.1 Mycobacteriales bacterium | reverse complement strand
GGCTGGGTCGCCGCCGGCCGGGTCGCTGGCGGCCGGGTCGACGACCGTGCGGAAACCGCCGGCGGCGAAGAGGCCGCGGGCGAAGCCGAGCCGGGCGGTGTGCTCGGCGACCGGGCCGAGGGTGACCAGGCGGACGGTCGGCCGGGGCTCGGTCGCCTCGACCGCGTCCCGCAGCGCCTCGAACTCGGCGGCCCAGCGGACGGCGGCGAGCGGGCCGCCGTCGAGCCCGGCCGGCGCGGGCGGGCGGCGTACCGGCGGCTCGTCCGGCAGCGCGTACTCGGTGACGCCGGTCAGCGGCGCCCGCCGGTGGGCGACATCGTCGGCCCGGGCCGCCCGGGTCGCGGCGATACGGTCGGCGATCGTGCCGTCGTCGAGGGCGGCCAGGGCGCCGCCGGCCCGCTCGATCTCGGTGAACCCGGCCCAGGCCCGCTGGGCCAGCGCGTCGGTCAGGGACTCGACGTACCAGGAGCCACCGGCGGCGTCGAGGACCCGGCCCAGGCTGGACTCGTCGTGCAGGATCGACTGGGTGTTGCGGGCCAGCCGGCGGGCCAGATCGTCGGGCAGGCCCAGGGCCGCGTCGAACGGCAGCACCGTGATCGCGTCCGCGCCCCCGACCGCGGCCGCGAAGCAGGCGATCGTGGTGCGGAGGATGTTCACCCAGGGATCGCGGCGGGTCATCATGGCGGCCGAGGTGACGGCGTGCTGGCGCTGGCCCCGCTGCGGCGTCGCGCCGGACAGCTCGGCCACCCGGGCCCACAGCCGGCGGGCCGCGCGCAGCTTGGCGATCGAGGCGAACTGGTCCGCGGTCACCGCGAACCGGAACTCGACCGCGTCCAGCGCCTGCTCCACGCTGAGACCGGCGTCGGTCAGGGCCCGCAGGTAGGCCACCCCGACCGCCGTCCCGACCGCCAGCTCGGTCGCGTCACTGGCCCCGGCGTCGTGGTAGACGGTCGCGTCGACCGTGGCGATCCGCAGATTCGGGAACCCGCCGCCGGCCCGACCGCCGGCCGCGGTCCCGTCGGAGGCCGCGTCGGCGGGCCCGGTCCCGTCGGCGGGCGGAGCGGTGCGGCCGAGGAGGCGGGCCAGGTCGGCGAGCACGGACAGGTCGGCGTCGGCGCCGGTGCGCGCGCGCAGCCCGATCGGGTCGGCGCCGAGACTGCCCCGGACCTCGGCCGGGTCCAGCCCCCGCTCGCCCACCAGGGCCAGGAACGCGTCGGCGGCGGCCCGGGTCTCGGCCCCGGCGTCCAGCGCTACCGGGGCGAGGTCCACGTACACGCCCTCCAGCGCCGTCGCCAGGTCGGCGACCGGCAGGCCGGCCGCCCCCAGCACCAGCCACAGCGAGGTCGCGCCGGTCTCCAGGTCGTTGAGCAGGGCGGCCCGCAGCGCCGCCGGATCCGGCACCGCGTGCCGCTGCCGCACGTCCCAGCCGGTCACGGTCGGCCCGTCCGCGGTGGCGCCCCGGACGAAGGGCGAGCCGCCCGGCCGGCCCGGGTCCGCGGCCGGCCCGTCGGCGGCGGTGTACAGCGGCAGCACGGTGATGCCGTCGTACGTGGTGCTGCTCAGCTCGGCGATCGGGTCGGCGCCCGCGGGCCGCCGGGACCGCCGCAGCACGGCGGCCACCGCCTCGACCCACTGCGCGCGGGTCGTCCCGGGCAGCGGGTCCGTCGGCGCCGACATGTGCGGATGGTAAGTCCAACCGGACCGGCGGGGACCGGTCGGTGGCCGACGTCTCGCCCCGAGCTGATGACCCTCAGTCGTAACATCGAGACCTCACGTGCTGTAGCTACGGTGTCTCACTGTGGATGGAGCAGGGTGGTCGGTGGGTCTGGTGCGGGCCGGCCGGGCCAGGGACCAGGATTCCGGCCTGGGCCAGCAGCAGCTGGTGGCCGACAAGGCCGTGAAGCTGGCCGTGGACGACCCGGCCGTGCGCGGCGGCCTCATCGCCCTCGACATCCGGCCCTGGTAGACCGGCGTCTGGCCCCTGATCTAGGGGGAATGGGTCGGCTGGCCCTTCAACCCGGCCGGTGAACCTGCTACGAACTGTCAAATGCACCTCGAGGCGGAGCAGCTGCGCGCGCTCGCGACCCTCGCCGAGGAGCTCAGCTTCACCCGGGCCGCCCGCCGGCTCGGCGTGGCCCAGCCCGCGCTGTCGGCCCGGATCAGCCGGATGGAGCGGCGGCTCGGGCTCAAGCTGGTCGAGCGCAGCACCCGGTCGGTGCAGCTGACCGACGCCGGTCTGGAGCTGCTGCGGCGGGCGGCGCCGATGCTGGCCGAGCTGGACCGTCAGTTGAGCCGCGGGTCGTCGGGATAGGTCGCCAGCAGCGCCACCGCCCCGCCCTGCCGGCGCAGCACGTCCCGCCACAGGTCGCCGCCCGGGTCGGCGAAGACGTCGCCCGAGTGCCCGGCCACCACCAGCCAGGCTCCGTCCGCGATCTCGCCCGCCAGCTGCCCGGCGCCCCAGCCGGCGTACCCGGCGAACACCCGGACCTGGTGCAGGTCGCGCTCGATCGCGCCCGGGTCGGTGTCGAGGTCGGTCAGGCCGACCGGCCCGGAGACCTCGGTCCAGCCGCTGGGGCTGGATCCGGCCCGGGCCTCGGCCAGGCACAGCGCCGCGTTGGTCTCCACCGGGCCGCCCACGAACAGGGTCCGCGGCGCCGAGGCCAGGTCGAACCACTGCGGCAGCACGTCCAGCAGGGTGACGTCGCTGGGCCGGTTGAGCACCACTCCGACGCTCCCGTCCGGCCGGTGGTCCAGGACGTACACGACCGTACGGCGGAAGTTGGGGTCACCCAGCATCGGGGAGGCGATGAGCAGGACACCGGGCTCGACACCGGCATCAGGTCGCAGTGCGCACATCGCCCCCGATCCTGCCGTACGGGACGGGCCCACGTCCCACCGGACTCAACCGACAGCGCACAGCGATGAGCCGTAGGTTGTACCGGTGAGTGCCACGATCCCGGCGGCGACCCACGTCCCGCCGCAGGGGCGCGGGCACATGCTGCGGTCCGTGCTGCGCCGGCCGGACTTCCGCCGGCTGTACGGCACCCGGCTGACCAGCCAGTGCGCCGATGGGGTGTTCCAGGCCAGCCTGGCCGGAGTCGTGCTGTTCAGCCCGGAGAGCGCCGGCGACCCGGCCGACATCGCCGGCGCGTTCGCCGCGCTGCTGCTGCCGTACAGCTTCGTGGGGCCGTTCGCCGGGGTGCTGCTGGACCGGTGGCGACGGCAGCGGGTGCTGGTCGTGTCCAACCTCATCCGCTGCCTGCTGGTCGCCGTGGTCGCGGTGGAGATCGCCACCGGGGTGACCGGGATCCTGTTCTACGCCACCGCGCTGCTGGTCACCTCGGTGAACCGGTTCTTCCTGGCCGCCCAGTCCGCGGCCCAGCCGCACGTGGTGGAGCCGGAGCGGCTGGTCACCGGCAACGCGCTGTCCACCACCAGCGGCTCCGTCGTGGCCGCGCTCGGCGGCGGCATCGCGCTGGGGCTGCGGCAGCTGGTCGGCGACAGCGACGGCGGCTACGCGGTGATCGCGCTGGCCTCGACCCTCGGCTACGGCTCGTCGGCGTTCCTGGCCCGCCGGTTCGGGCCGGACCAGCTCGGCCCGGACGACGTGCAGCGGTCCCGGCGGGAGACCCTCGGGGACGTGGCCCGGGGGCTGGTGGCCGGGGCCCGGCACGTGGCCGAGCGGCGGGAGGTCGCGACCGCGCTGGCCGCGATCGGCGCCCACCGGTTCTTCTACGGCATCTCGACGATCTCCACGCTGCTGCTCTACCGCAACTACTTCACCGACGACGGGATCTTCCAGGCCGGGCTGGCCGGGCTGGGCCAGGTCTTCGCCGCGACCGCGGTCGGCACCCTGGTCGCGGCCGCGATCACCCCGGCCGCGGTCCGCCGGTTCGGCACGCACGCCTGGGTTGGCGGGCTGTTCGCGGCCGCGGCGGTGACCGAGGTCGCGCTGGGCGTGCCGTACACGCTGCCGACGCTGCTGCCGGCCGCATTCCTGCTCGGGATCGTGGCGCAGGCGTCGAAGATCAGCGTGGACACGCTGGTGCAGAAGCAGGTCGAGGACGACTTCCGCGGCCGGGTCTTCTCCTTCTACGACACGCTGTTCAACGTCACGTTCGTGGCCGCGGCCGTGGTGGGCGCGTTCGTGCTCCCGGTCTCCGGCAAGTCGTACGCGATGCTCGGCGTGGTCGCCGGCGGCTACGCGGTCACCGCGGTGGCCTACCGCCTCTCGGTACGCCGGGCGGTCTAGTGTCTGAGGGGTGCAGCCCGGATACGGACCCCAGCCCGGTGACGGTTCCCAGCAGCCCGGATACGGGCCGCCGCCCCAGCCCGGCTACGAGCCTCAGCCCGGCTACCCGGCGCCCCAGCCCGGGTACGGGCCGCCGCCGGCCGGCTACCAGCCGCAGCCTGGATACGGGCCGCCGCCCGGGCCGCCGGCCGGCTACGACCCGCTGGCGTACATCGCCGGGCTGGACCAGATGTTCGTGCAGCAGAAGTTCGCGCCGATCGCCAACAAGTACCTGATCTCCACCCTCGGCGCGGACGGGAAGTCGGCCGGCCAGCCCCTGGCGTACGTGCAGCAGAAGCGGCTGAAGATCCGCGAGCAGATCGACTTCTTCACCGACGAGACCCGGACCGTGCCGCTGATGCGGCTCCAGGCCCGCAAGGTCTTCGAGTTCCGCGGCCTGACCGACGTGGTCGTTCCCAGCGGCCAGGTGATCGGCACGTTCAAGAAGAACTTCGGCAAGTCGCTGCTGCGCTCCTCCTGGACGATCCTGGCGCCAGGCGGTCAGCCGATCGCGACGTCGCAGGAGTCCAACGTGTTCATCGCGATCCTGCGGCGGATCTGGGGCGCCCTGCCGTACGCGGGGGACATCCCGTTCTTCATCCCGTTCCACTTCGACATCATGCTGCCGGACGGGCGCCAGATCGGCCGCTACAAGCGGGTCGCCGCCATCCGCGACCGCTACGTGCTCGACCTGTCCGGCGACCCCCAGCGCTGGCTCGACCGGCGCGTCGCCCTCGCCTTCACCGTCGCCCTGGACGCCCTCCAGGACCGCTGACAGTCGCCCTACCGGCCCGGCGCCGCGCCCTGGCAGACTTGCGTCCGGCCGATCCTGGCCGCCCCGCACCGCGCGCCACGCCGACCACCGGGCGACCAGGGGTCAGGTGCGTCACGTGGTGGACGGACGGGGGTGGTCCTCGTTGGTGGGCCGTGGTGCCGTGACTAGGACCGCGACCAGGACGGCCATGCCGGCCAGCAACACCGCGGACCAGCCGGTGGCGGTGGCGTAGCCGTGCACCAGCGCCGGCGTGGGTGGTGTCGGCCGGTGCGCGGCCAGGTAGCCCGCGGTGGCGCTGACGGCCACGGTGTTGAGGACGGCGGTGCCGAGCGAGCTGCCGACCTGGGTCGCGGTGGTGATCAGGGCCGAGGCCACCCCGGTGTCGCGCTGGCTCACTCCGGCGATGGCGATCGTGAACGTCGCCGGGAACAGCGCGCCCATGCCGACGCCGACGAGCAGCTCGGCGGGCAGCACCGAGGCGGCGTAGGTGCTGTGCTCGTGCAGGGTGCCCAGCAGGGCGAGCCCGCCGGCGGCGGCGAGCAGCCCGCCGGCCATCAGCAGCCGGGGTCGCACGTGCGGCAGCAGCCGGTTGCCCAGCTGGTATCCGCTGATCACGTTGGCGAGGGTCAGCGGCAGCACCGCCAGACCGGCCCGGATCGGCGAGTAGTGCAGGATCACCTGCAGGTAGTAGGTGAGGATGAGGAACATCCCGAACGCGCCGACGACTGCGGTGCCCGCGGCCAGGTAGGCGCCGACCCGGTTCCGGGAGGCGAGCAGGCGCAGCGGCAGCAGCGGCGCGGCGAGCAGTCGCTGCCGGGCCACGAAGGCGGCCAGGGCAGCCGCCCCGCCGGCGAGCGGAAGGACGACCTCGACGGACGACCAGCCGGAACCGGCCGCCCGACCGCAGCCCAGCACGACGCCGGCGAGCCCTCCGGTCGCCAGCACCGCGGAGGTCAGGTCCAGCCCGGCGCCGGGGAATCGCGGCGGGTCGGGCAGCACCCTGCGCCCGAGGATCAGCACGCCGCCGGCGATCGCGACGTTGACGAACAGGCACCAGCGCCAGTCGAGGTATTCGGTGAGGACACCGCCGAGCAGCAGCCCGGCCGCGGCCCCGCTGCTCGCCACCGCGCCGAAGACCGCGAACGCCCGGGCCCGCTGCTTCGGCTCGGTGAACGTGACCGCCAGCAGCGACAGCGCGGCCGGTGAGATGACCGCCGCGCACGCGCCCTGCAGCGCCCGGCCGGCCACCAGAGTCGGCAGGTTCGGCGCGAGGCCGGCAAGCAGCGATGCGGCGGCGAACCCGGCGACGCCGGCGGCGAACGCGCGCCGCCGCCCCACCACGTCCGCGATGCGGCCGCCGAGAAGGAGCAGGCCGGCGAAGCACACCGTGTACGCCGTCACCACCCACTGCCGGTCCGCGTCGCCGAAGCCCAGCGCCCGCTGGGCCGACGGCAGCGCGATGTTGACGACCGTCGCGTCCAGCGCGGTCATCAGCTGCGCGGTCGAGATGACGCCCAGGGCCAGCCAGCGGTCGGTGCGCACCGGGACGGTCGCGCTGGAGGCGGTGGTGCCAGCCATCTCCGGTCTCCTATCCGTAGGGTGATCCTCCGAATGTAACCGGAGGATGAACCTCCGTCTAGTGGTAAGGTGCGTGCCGTGCGTGCCGACGCCCTCCGCAACAGCGAGCTGTTGCTGCAGGCCGCTCGGGACGTGTTCGTGGAGCGCGGACCCGACGCCTCCCTGGAGGAGATCGCCCGCCGGGCCGGCGTCGGCATCGCCACGCTCTACCGCCGGTTCGGCGACCGGCAGGCACTCATGCACGCCGTCGTGCACGCCGCCCTGGTCGCCTCCGCGGAGGCCGCCGAGCACGCCCAGCGGGAGCACGCCGATCCGTTCGACGCGCTCACCGCGTACGTGCACGCGGTGCTCGATCTGCGCACCTCGGCCGTGATCCCGGTGCTGCTCGACCGGTTGGACCTCGCCGAGCCGGAACTCGACACGGCGCGGCGCCGCTCGGCCAGCATCGCCGACCGGCTGCTCACCGCCGCGCACCGTGCCGGGGCGGTGCGCAAGGACGTCACCTTCGGCGACATCGGGCTCATGCTCGTGCGCCTGTCCCGGCCGCTGCCCGGCCAGATCCCGCCGGAGACCCAGGACGCGCTCGCCCACCGGCACGCCGAGCTGCTCCTGCGCGGTCTGCGCGCCGTCCCCTCCGACGAGCCGCTTCCCGGTTCCGGCCTGGAGCTGGCCCAGCTGCGCCGGCTCCGCCGGCACGCGCCCACCACAGG
>DATDKW010000428.1:0-28791 GCA_036519715.1 Mycobacteriales bacterium | reverse complement strand
CGGATTAAGAGCCCGAACCCGGTCGTGCCGGCGTGGTCCAGTGTGTGTCGGCTGGTGTCGTTTCCGCAGGTCAGCGCCGGCCGGCGGTGCCGTCAAGTGTCGGCTGGTGTCGTCCACTTGCGCGGCCACCGAGCACCGATCGAGCACCGTGCCTGTAGCCGGTGCTCGTTCGGCGGGCGAGGCGGGGGAGCGGTCAAGGCATCGAAGCAGCGGACTTTGAGCAACGCACCTGCTTACCCCAGCAGGCCGGAATTTTTGGTAGGGCGGGACACCACTCCGATTGTCCGGCTGGCCGACGGGAGGGACTGAAACTGCACTGGTGCAACTCCTGTGATGGGAGAGGGTGCTTGTGACTGAAGTGGCGACCGGGACCCAGGACTCGTCGGAGATCCCAAACAACCCCCAATGGCTATGAGTTGGAGAGCCTGGAGCCCACGATCGCCCGGGAATAAACATCAGTGACGAACGCGGTGTAGCAGAACCCACCACCGGCCAGCTCAACATAGGTGATGTCGGTGACCCACAGCTGATTCGGTGCGGCGCCCGGAAGTCCCGTTCCACCAAGTCACACGGACGCCGTGACTCCTCACCAGGCGCCGTGCATCGCCCGCCGGGACGGGCTTCTCTCCCGCTTCTTCACCGCATAGTAGGTCTCCAGCTCACGCACCATCACGACCGCGCACGGTCCGAACCAGCCAGCGGGATGGCGGTGTCGAACTTCCTTCGCACATACGACAAGTCGTCCAGCAGCTGCGACGACGTGACCGGGCGGGTCCGTCCATTGCCGACCAACGAGCGCAAGGGCAGCGCCCCGCTGTCGGCCCACCGCAGCCACCCGTCTTCGTCGACGTAGCTGCGGGTACGGCCCGCGTTGTCAGGATGAACGCAGTACGGGATGTCCAGGTAGCCCCTCGCGAACGCGCGCAACAGCGCCGTCCCGATGTCAGCGTGCAGGTCGAGAACCGCGTGTACCAGGGTCAACGCCTCGTGATAGGTCTGCGATTCGGCCTCAACCGCCGGGTGGGCCACCGGCACGGCCTCCGCTGCCCGTGCTGCGTGTTCCAGCGCGGCCACGTTCTCCGCGATGGTGGGGATCCGACGCGACTCCGCGACCGTCTTGACGATGATCCGTTCCGAGCCGGTGGTGACAGCGAGTTCGGCGGCCTGCCCGAGCAACCGGTAGGCGCCTTCGTCGGTGCTCGGGAAGACACCCATGTAGGCGTAGATCACGACATGCCAGTCCGACACCGGCAGCAGCTCGGCGCACAGCCTGCGCAGAGCGACTACCGCTTCCCGGTCCTGTGCCGCGTCGGTTTGCTGTGCATAGCTGACCGAGACGCTGTCTATCCCGTGCTGGCAGAAGAACAGCGCTTCGAGCACACTCATCGCCACCAGCTGGCTCGGCGGGCAGAGCTGGCCGAGCATGCAGCCGCCGAAGGTTTCCAGGTGCGGTTGGACGCCCGTCGCGCGCGATTCGGCGAAGCGTCGCACTGCTTCCTTCCAGTTGCGCACCGACTCTGCCAACGGCGTGCGCCCGTAGGGAAGGCAGTATGAGACCGGTCCGCCTTCGGTCGCGTTGAGGCGCAACGCCACGAGCGCCGCGAAGATGTCCCCCGGCGCAGCCGAGCCATGCCGGATCTGGACCGGGAAGTCGTTGTCCTGGACCGCGGACAGCACCCACCTCGTGGTCGCCATGTCACGGCTCACGATGGGGTATCCGTTCAGGTCGATTCCCTCGCGAAGCGCACTGGCCACCGAGTCGAGGTCACCGACCCTGGTGTAGCTGTCGAGGGTGATCGTGCCGACCGTGGTGGCGGTGGCCAGCTTGGTGGCCACCAGCCCGGCCCTCATCTGCTCCGCGGAGCCGAAACCCATCCTCGGCTGCACCACGAGCCGTCCCGAACCGCCATTGCGCCGGACGAACCCCCCGAAGCAGACCGCCCGGTCTGGGTCGACCGCACCTGTCCGGCAGGTCGGATCTGAACTCACGCGGAGACCTCGACCACCGCACCGGTGTCAATGGCCGGGATCGAGCCGACGAACGTCAGGAAGTCGGAGATACCCCGGCCGCTGTCGTCGAACACGGCGTCGAAGCCGGCGGCGATCAACTGCTCGATCCGCGCCGCGGTGTGCTGGTCGGAGACGCTGAGCTTGCCGCCGATCACCACCGGCGTCGCGACCAGCTGCTGACAGGCGCGCACCTTGTCGATGACACGCAGGCCGTCCTGGTACCCATGGCCGTTGACACTGCTGATCACCACCATCGACGGTGCGACGGCCATGCAGCGGTCGACGAGCACATCGTCAGGGACGCATGGGCCAAGGTTCACCACGTCGTAGGCCAGTTCCTCGATCAACAGCTGCAGGAACACCAGGTTCCAGGTGTGCGAGTCAGAGGACATGCTGGTGACGACCACGGTCCCTCGGCGTTCATCGACGCCAGCCTGCTCGCTTCCCATCACGGTACCGGGCTGGATCACCCTGTCCCCCAAGCATTGTCTCGATCTTGACCCGCAGGAGTCTGTCGGCAAGGGACCGGCAACTTGTCGGCAACTTGCCCGATCCTGTCGATCCAGTGTTGACTGTACCCGTGTCCGGCGGCATGCTCCGTTCGTCCGATGTTGACCGGGCACGGAAAAGGTCAACTGTCAGCCGTTGCAGAGCTGGTGCAGCGGCACGTCGCAGACGCTTCGACCTGAAGTACGACAGGAGAAGTCGCTTCTTTGCGTGCGCAAAGGCCGCCGACGTCTTCGCTGCCTTCTGTCGCTCGGTTATACATGAATGGACCCGGATGCGCGAAGTACTCCCGAATTCAACTGAGCCCCGCTGCCTGTTGGGCGCCCGCGCTGTTCAGCCGGGTGACGGACAGTACGAAATTCAGAGACACGTCTGGAACGGTGTCCATGATCGTCGCCCGGCAGTCATTGCCCGGTGTATGAACGCCGACGAAGTCAGTGCGGTCTTGCGGTGGGCGCGTTCCGAGAAGCTCGCGGTGTCAGTACGTGGTGGCGGGCACAATGTCGCCGGATCGGCTGTCGCTGACGACGCTGTCATGATCGATCTCACGTTGATGAATTCGGTGGACGTCGATCCCGTGGCGATGGTGGCGGCGGCCGGGGGTGGCGCCTTGCTGCGCGATCTCGACGCGGCGACGACACCCTACGGACTGGCGTGCCCGGCCGGCGTGGTGTCCCACACGGGCCTGGGCGGGCTGACCCTCGGCGGCGGATACGGCTGGCTCGCCCGCAAGTGGGGGCTGACCTGCGACCATCTCGTCGCGGCTGAGGTCGTCCTGGCGGACGGCGCTGTCGTGGAAGCTTCACCCACCGAACACGCGGACTTGTTCTGGGCGCTCCGCGGCGGCGGCGGGAACTTCGGAGTCGTTACGAGGTTTACGCTGCGGCTGCACAGCGTCGGTCCGGTCGTCCACCAGACCGGCGTGTACGCACTCGCCACGGCGGGCGAAGCGCTGGTCGCCTATGCCGGGTTCGCTGAACGACAGCAGCGCGACTTGCACACAGTCGGCGCGTTGAAGATCGCAGGCGACCACGAATGGATCCCGGAACGCCTGCGCGGCCAGCCGGCTCTTTTCCTCACCGCCGCCTGGTTCGGGCCCGAGTCCGACGGTCCGGACGCGATCGCGTTGCTGTTCCGATCGGCGCCACCGGACGGGCGACTCGACCAGGTGTTGTCCTACGCCGCCCTTCAGGCGCTGGGCGACCACAGCGAACCAGCAGGAAACCGGTACTTCACCAAATCCTGCTACCTCGCCGACATCACGAGCACGGCGGCCACCGCGCTCGTCGAGGCGGGACACGCGATCACGTCGCCGTTGTCGAGTATCGATTTCGAGTTCCTGCGCGGAGCGATCGCGGACGTTCCCGATGCCGAATCGGCGTTCCCCAACCGGGACGCGCCCTACATCGTCACGGCATCGGCGCAGTGGACGATCGCCGACGAGGACACGACGCACGCGCAGTGGTCGCGGCAGACGGTCGACAGCCTTGTGCCGTGGCAGCACGGCGGCGCGTACGTCAACTACGTCCAGGACGCCCGGCACCAGAGCACGACGGACCTCTACGGCCATAGCCGCTATCGCCGGCTGGCGAAGACCAAGGCGCTTTACGACCCCGAGAACCTCTTGCGACACAACCAGAACATCACTCCAGTCGCGAGGACCTCGTAGCCCGCCGCACCAGAAAGGCAGACGCGTGAACTCCACCGTGACAACTGTCGAGCCGCCCGGCACCTGGGGCGGCAACGATCTGGCGGCGTTGGCTCGATCCCTCGAATCACCCTGGTACCGGTTGATCGCCGACCTGCACGACATCATTTACGTGACCACACAGCGGTACGCGAGCTCTCGCGGTCTGAAGAGCCTCTTCCTGCCCGTGACCACCCGCACCGTGACGTGTCCGACGGCGTTGGGGAGCGACTCCGAGCCCGTGCCGGTGACCGTGAGCGGCGTGAACACCTATCTCGCCGACTCCATGCAGTTCGCCCTGGAGTACGGCTGCCGGATCGCGCCGGGTGGTTGCTACACGATCATGCCGTCGTTCCGGGGCGAGAACCCGGACGAGACACATCTCGGCCAGTACACACACAGCGAGGCCGAGATCCCCGGTGACGTGAATGCCCTGATCGAGTACGTGACCGGCTACGTCCAGGCGCTGGCCGGGGCGATTCTCGACGGTGCCGGCGACCGGCTGGCGCAGGCGCGCGGTGATGTTTCCCATCTCGTCCGGATGGTCGAGACGAAGGGGAAGTTCGCCGAGCTGACGTTCGCCGAGGCCGTTCGCGCCGTGGCCGACGTCGACGGAACCGTTCGCGACGAGGGCGAGTGGCGCATGCTCACCCGGAAAGGCGAGCGACTGCTGATGCAACGCGTCAGCGAATTCGTCTGGGTGCATCACTTCGAGAGTCTTGCCGTGCCGTTCTACCAGGCGTTCGGTGACGAGGCCGGGACGACGGCCAAGAGCGCCGACCTGTACTTCGGCATGGGGGAGGTCGTGGGTTCGGGAGAACGCCACACCAGCGCGGAGGAACTGAGGAAGTCCATCGCGCTGCACGCGGTCAACGAGCAGGAGTATGTCTGGTACATCCGCATGAAAGAGGAATTCCCGATGCTGACGTCCGGATTCGGGATGGGCGTCGACCGGTTCCTGATGTGGGTGCTGAAGCACGACGACATCCGGGACATGCCGTTGATCTCGCGCACGGACGAACCGAAGTCGTGGCCCGCGTCCGTCGCCCGCCCGTGACTAGCCGGCCCTAAGGAGTGACATGACCACCCCATCACCGCTGAACTCACCGGCCGCGCGGCGGCGTGTGAGTGTCTCCACAAGGGACCTGGTGACAGTCGAACGCGCTGACCGCGGTGTTCCGTCCGTTGCCCGCCCCGCCGTGCCCTCGGTTGGCCTGGCCGCGTGGATGCGGGACAACAAGCCACGGGTCCAGGAGATCGTGAACGAGTGCGGAGCCGTGCTGTTCCGCGGGTTCCCTATCCGGGAACCCGCGGACTTCCAGGCGGTCGTCAGGGCGTGGTCGCCGACTCTGCTCAGCTACACCTACGGTTCGACGCCCCGCAGGTCCACTGTGGAGGGTGTCTACACGTCTACCGACTACCCGGCGGACCAGACCATCCCGCAGCACAACGAAATGTCCTACGCCAGGGTCTGGCCCAGGTACCTGTGGTTCTACTGCGAGACCGCGGCACCGGTTGGGGGCGCGACCCCGCTGGCCGACAACCGCAGGATCAGCAAGCGCCTGGACCCGGCGTTGTTCGAGTCGTTCGCGGCCAGGGGCGTCCGGTACGTACGCAACTACGGCAGCGGGCTGGGCGTCACCTGGCAGCAGGCGTTCGAGACCGAGGATCTAAACGAGGTCGAAGAATTCTGCAGGGCTTGGGAGATCGACTTCGCCTGGCAGGGGACTGACCGGTTGTGGACGTCCCAGAGGTGCCAGGCGGTGGTCGAGCACCCGGTCACCGGTGCCGATCTCTGGTTCAACCAGGCGCACCTCTTCCACACCTCGGCGCTGCCCGCGGACGTCCGGGCCTCGTTGCTCGACCTCGATCCCAGCCAGCTTCCCCGGCAGGCGTACTACGGCGACGGCGAACCGATCGAAGTCTCCACTTTGGACGAAGTGCGGGCGGCGCTCGAGGCCGAGATCGTCCGGGAGCCGTGGGAACGCGGTGACGTCCTGCTAATCGACAACATGCTCGTCTCGCACGGAAGGGACCCGTACGAGGGGCCGCGCCGAATCCTGGTGGCCATGACCGACGAACACGACGGACGCATCGGAGCCACGCGATGACCGCGCTCGAGCCGGACGTGACCGGCTACCAGTTGTCGCCCCAACAACAGGCCCTGTACCGACGGCACGGCGGAGTCGACCGAGTGTCCCGCCGTGTCCGGACGGACGGGACGATCAGCGTCGACGACATCGCCGGTCGGTTGTCGGCGATGGTGGCGGCGCATGAAGTGCTGCGCACCCGGTACGTCGACGTGGCCGGGTTGAGCGTGCCAGTCCAGGTGGTCGACGAACCGGACGGCGTCGCGGTCGAAACGCTTCCCGAAGGTGGCGCCATCGTGCGCGCTGGCGCGGTTTCGGTCGAGCACGTCCCCACCGCCGACGGCACCGAGCTCGTCGTGGAACTGCCCCGGCTGAGCACGGATCCGGCGTCCTGGGAACTGCTCGTCGGCACGCTGACGGGTGCGCTGGACGCGCCAGGCGAGGTGCTCCAGTACGCAGATGTAGCTGTCTGGCTGCAAGAACAGCTGGTCAACGCGGTACCAGCGGCGACGACGACGTGGTCGTACCTCCCGTTCGTGACGGCCGACGGCAGCGCCTCGCATGTGTCGTCGACCATCCCCGCTACGACGGTCCAACGGGTCCAGGAGGTCGCTGAAGAACTGGCGGTGGACGAGGCCGCCGTGGTGCTCGCGGCGTGGGAAAGCGTCTACGTGCGCTACACGCGCACCGAGGAACATCACGCGATGGTCGTCACGGACGGACGTTCCGCGCCCGGCCTCGGGAATCTCGTCGGCCCGCTCGAACGGCCGGTGCCGCTGTCGTTCGAACTAGCCCAGGAGACGTCGTTCGCCGACGCCGTGAAGGCTGCGCACGCGGCACTGACGGACGCGAAAGCCGCCGAGTACGAGTTCGATCCGGCCGAGGTCGAACGGCAGGCCACCGCCTTCGCCTTCCGGTACCGGAACAACGGCCTCGCCGAGCCGCTGGACGTCCTGGCCGACCTACATGTGGATTGCCTGTCCGGCCCCGAGGGCCTGCTTGTCGCAGTGGCGGCGAAGGGTGCGAACGCCGAGGATCTCGGTTCGTTCACCGAGGCGTTCGGTCATTTCCTGGCCGACGCGGTGACCGAGCCGGTGCGGCAGATCGGCGTCCTTCGCATGGCGCGACAACCGGAGCAGGCACCGGAGCCGGTCAGCCAGCCGGAAACGGTTCTGCGCGGCATCCTCGCGCGCGCAGGCGAGCAACCGGACGCGCTCGCGGTCGTCGGCGGCGCGGCCGTTGTGACGTACCGGGAGCTGGTCGACCGGGCCGCTTCGTTCGCCGACGTGCTGCGGAAGCGCGGTGTCCGCCCTGGTGCGTTGGTGCCCGTGATGGCCGAGTCGGCGGTGGAGACCGTCGTGGCGATGATTGGGATCTGGCTGGCGGAAGCCGCCTTCGTGCCGCTCGACCCGGCCTGGCCGCAGGCCCAGATGGACGCAGTCGTCCACGACGTCACAGCCCCGGTGATCGTCACGCCCGATCTGTCGATCCTGGACACCGACCCGCAGCTGGAGCCCACGACACGAACGGGCGTGGCCTACGTCATCTACACCTCAGGAACCTCCGGGACCTCCAAGGGCGTGGTCATCGGCCACGAGCAACTTGCGCACTACGTCGCCGCGAGCAGCGAGGTGTTCCGCATCGACAGCGGCACGCGGTCCGTCGCGATGTCCACGTTGGCCGCGGACCTGGCGTACACGGCCATCTTTCCCGTGCTGGTGAAGGGTGGCTGTGTCGACCTGATTGACCTCGACGTGGCCACCGATCCGGCCGCGCTCGCGGAACGGCTGCGCCGGCACCCGGCCGACCTGATGAAACTCGTGCCGTCGCACCTGACCGTCTTGCTCGCCGCGGCGGACGACCCGGCCGCGATCCTGCCGCGGGAAGTCCTCGTCCTGGGCGGGGAGTTCCTCCCGCCGTCGCTCGCCGACCGGCTGCAGGCGCTGGCACCGGACCTCCGCGTGTACAACCACTACGGAGCGACCGAAACGACCATTGGAGCGGTGTGTCAACTGATCGGCACCGCTCGTGACGAACGGCTGAGGTCCGTTCCGGTCGGGACGGGTTTCGGCGGTAACTCCGTCACCGTCGTCGACAGCGCAGGCGCACTCCTGCCGCCGTGGTGTCCCGGTGAGGTCCTGATCAGCGGACCGCACGTGGGACTCGGCTACCTGAGCGGCCAGACCGGCGGCTTCTCCGGCAGGCGGTACTGGCTCGGCGACCTCGGCCGGTTCGTGCCCGGTGCCGGGGTCGAGGTTCTCGGCCGGCTCGACGACCAGGTCAAACTGCGTGGGCATCGGATCAGTCTCGGTGAGATCCAGGGTTCCGTGCGGCGTCTGCACGGGGTGGTGGCGGCAACCGTAATCGCCCGGGAGGGCGAGAGCGGGCTGATCAGTCACCTCGACGCGTACGTGGTCCTCGACGGCGACGCCACGACCGCGCATCTGGAGGAGCAGCTGCGGCGCGAGCTGCCGCCCGCCTGGGTGCCGACCAGGTGGCAGGTGGTGGAGCAGCTTCCGCTCACCAGCAACGGCAAGCTCGACCGGTCGGCGCTTACCCCGGTTGAACCGCAGCGCACCCGGCCGACGCGACCGACCGACTCCGTCGAACAGCGCTTGCTTGTCATCTGGGAGGAGGTCGTCGGCATCGGCGACATCTCCCGTGACGACGACTTCTTCGAGCTCGGCGCCAACTCGCTGGACGCGATCAAGCTGATCGCGCGGGTCAACCGCGCGTTCGGCAGCAACCTGCCCATGGCGTCGATCATGCGGGCCCGGACCGTCGCCGCCACCGCGGACCTGATCCGCAGCGGGAAGTTCCACGACTCGAACCTCGTGCCGTTGCGACAGGGCCCCACCACCTCACCGGTGTTCTGCTTCCACCCCGGCGGCGGAACAACGCTCTGCTACTGGGATCTCGCGCGGATGCTGCCGGCGGAGCACCGGGTGGTGGGCGTGGAGGCGATCGGTCTGCACGGGAAGCCACCGCACGACGACTTCACCATCATGACCGAGGACTACGCCGCGGCCATAGCCGCCGGTGGCTACGGCCCGCCGGTGCTGGTCGGCTGGTGTTTCGGCGGTCTGGTCGCGCGAGGGACCGCGGACGCGCTGCGGCGCGCCGGGCACGACGTGGCATTGCTCGTCCTGGTCGACTGCCCGGCTCCCGGGTTCGACGACACCACGGACGACGCGCTCCAGGAGGCGCAGCTGCTGACCGAGTCGAAGCTCGCCAGCAAGTTCGCGTGGCATTTCGAGCCCGAGCTGCCGTCGATGCCCGCCGAGGCACCGAGCAAGTACGAACTCATGCTCAAGGCGATGCAGACCGGCGGTCACCTGCCGGAGGGCACGACCGAGGACGAAGTGGAGACGATCTTCGACGTCTACACGGCGAACTCTAAGGCGTGGGAGGAGTACGCCGCCGGGGGCGTCGCCCAGGGCACCGACTACCCGGTGCTGCTCGTGCGGGCCGAGGCGGACGGCACCCTCGCCGACACGGACCGCACGTGGGGCTGGGCCTCATCGATCGGGCCGGACCTGCGGTTCGCGTCGGTCACCGCGGACCACCACAGCATCATGCGGCCGCCGGCGGTCGCGGAGCTGGCGTCCGTGATCACCCAGACCCGCAACGCCAGGTAGGCCCTTCTCCCAACAGGCCTTTCTCCCGGGAGGTTGGTGCATCTTGACGGCCGAGTACGCCGCGCGACCCGAGTTCGTCCCGGCGCCGCGGCCGGAACGCGTCCCGCTCTCGTTCGCGCAGCAGCGGCTGTGGTTCCTCCAGCGCTACGGTGACGTCGGCTCCGCGTACAACGTGCCGTACCTGTGGCAGTTGACCGGATCCGTGGACGAGAGTGCGCTGGAATCGGCGCTGCGGGATGTCATCGCACGGCACGAGAGCCTGCGCACTGCGTTCCCCGAAACCGATGGCGAACCGGAACAGCGGGTGCTGGACCCGGACTCGCTCGGATCGCCGCTGACGACCGAGCGGATTCAGGCCGACTCGGTGCCGAGCCGGGTCCACGACCTCCTCGGCCAGGAGTTCGACCTGCACGCGGTACCGCCGATCCGTGCCCATCTCATGGTCAACGGTCCCGATGAACGGACGCTGCTGGTCGTCGCGCACCACCTCGTGTCCGACGGGTGGTCGCTCGACCGGTTCGCGCGGGACCTCAGCACGGCGTACGCGGCCCGCGTGCAGGGCGTGGCCCCGGAATGGGATCCGCTGCCCGTGCAGTACGCGGACTACGCCCTGTGGCAGCGGAACCTGCTCGGCGAGGACGGAAAACCCAGCGCGCTCGCCACCGAGCAGGCCGAGTTCTGGCGGCGGACCCTGCGCGGCGCGCCCGAGCAGCTGTCCCTGCCGGCAGACCGCCCACGCCCGGCCGCGTTCACGTACCGCGGGGCCGCCGTCGACGTGATGATCCCGGCGGATGTGCATCGTCGGACACGGGCGCTCGCTCGATCCGAGGGTTGCACCGTGTTCATGGTCCTGCACGCGGCGCTGGCCGTGACGCTCGCCGCTTACGGAGCGGGCGAGGACATCCCGCTGGGCACCGCGTTCGCCGGCCGTACCGAGGAAGCACTGGACGACCTGGTCGGGTTCTTCGTCGACACCCTGGTGCTCCGGACCGACCTGAGCGGCGACCCGACCTTCACCGAGTTGCTCGACCGGATCCGCGACGTCGCTCTGGAGGCGTACTCCCACCAGGACCTGCCCTTCGACCGAGTGGTGGAGGCGCTCAACCCGGATCGGTCGCCTGCCTACCACCCGCTGTTCCAGGTGTTCTTCGCGCTCGACGACGGCTCTGCGGCGGATCGGTTGCGACTGCCCGGGGTGCGCGCGCGGATGTTGCCCCAACCGGTGGACACGGCCAAGTTCGACCTGTCGGTGGACTTCATCGAGTCCCAGGACGACGCCGGCGATCCGGCCGGCGTCCGTGCGGTCCTGGAATACTCCACCGATCTGTTCGACCGGACGACCGTCCACCGGTTCGCGGACAAGCTGCGGGCTGTCCTGGCCGCGGTGACAGCGGAACCCGGAAGGGCGGTGTCGACGCTGACCGCGTTGTCCGCGGCCGAACGGCACAGGCAGCTGGTCGAATGGAGGGGACCGTCGCGGCCGGAACGACCGCTGGACCTGGCCGCCGCGATCCGCAAGCGCGCCGACGGCGCGCCGACGGCGGTCGCCGTCTCCTGGGGGGACGGTTCCCTCAGCTACCCGGAACTCGCCTCCGCGAGCGCCCGCGTCGCGCACGCGCTGGCGGGTGCGGGTTCCGGTCCGGACAACCTGGTCGCGGTTCTCTCGGAACGCAATGGCTGGTACATCTCGGCCGTCCTGGGGGTTCTCGGCGCGGGGGCCGGTTTCATGCCGATCGACGCCGGCACGCCCGTGCACCGGGCCGCGGCGATGCTCGCGGACGGCCAGGTCCGACACCTCCTGGTCGACCCCGCCTTCCGGGACCGCGCCGACGAGATCATCGCGGTGGCTTCCCACCAGGTGACGGTGGTCGACAGCACCGACGGAAACAGCTCGGTCACGGGGAATGGCTGGTTTCCCGCCCCCGAACTCTCGGGCTCAGCTGCGTACGCGGTGTTCACGTCCGGCTCCACCGGACGCCCCAAGGGGGTCGTGATACCTCATCGCGGGCTGGCGAACCACCTGCACGCCGTGATTGAGCTCTACGGCCTGGACGAGCGTGACGTCATGGCGTTCAACGCGCCGCTGACTTTCGACGTCTCGGTCTGGCAGGCCCTGACCATGCTCGCCACCGGCGGGCGCGTGCACGCGATGGATGACGACACGGCTCGCGACCCGGCTGTCCTGCTGCGCTGCTGCGGTGAGCAAGGCGTGACCGTCCTGCAGATCGTGCCGTCACTGTTGCGTGCGGTGCTCGACCTCGTGGAGGAGGCGCCCGGGTATCTCGCGCACCTGCACAGCATGCGCTTGATGTTGGTGCATGGTGAGGAACTGCCGCCGGAGCTGATCGTCCGTTGGCACGAGCAGTTCCCGAAGATCCCGTTGATGAACGTGTACGGTCCGGCCGAATGCTCCGACGACGTGTCCATCGCTGCGCTGGGCCCGGAGCGAGCTGTCCGCGGGGCCGCGGTCTCGATCGGCCCGCCGATCGCGAATACGTGCACACTGGTGCTCGACAGCCGGCTGCGGCTGGTGCCGCAGGGAGTCGCCGGGGAGTTGTACGTCGCCGGTCCCGGACTGGCGCGGGGTTACGCCGCGCGGCCGGGACTGACCTCCGAACGGTTCGTCGCGAACCCGTTCGGCCGCGGCGGCGATCGGATGTACCGGACGGGTGATCTGGCCCGGTGGACGCCCGACGGTGAGCTGGAGTTCCTCGGTCGGGTCGACAACCAGGTGAAGATTCGCGGGTACCGCGTCGAACCAGCCGAGATCGAACGGGTGGTCGCCGCCGTTCCCGGCGTCGGCCAGGTCGTGGTGGTGGCCCGCGAGGACCGCCCGGACGACAAGCGCCTGGTCGCGTACTACGTCGCTGACGACGCGGAGATCGATGTCGTCTCCCTGCGGAATGCCGCGGAAGCCGCCCTGCCGAACTACATGGTGCCGGCCGCGTTCGTCGGCATCGACACGATTCCCCTCACTCCCAACGGGAAGCTCGATCGCAAGGCGCTGCCGGCGCCCGAGTTCGCGGCCGACGGGGGCGGCCGCTCGCCCCGTGGCCCGGCGGAAGCCCAGTTGGCCGAATTGTTCGCCGACATTCTCGGGACCGCCGACGTCGGCATCGACGACAGCTTCTTCGACCTCGGTGGCCATTCCTTGCTCGCCACTCGGCTGATCGGCCGAATCCGCGCGGTCCTCGGGGTCGAGGTGTCCATTCGGGACATTTTCAACCACCCGACCGTCGCCGGGCTCGTCGCGGCGGTGCAGTCGAACGAGCGGGGCACAGAGCGGCTACCGCTGCGCGCCGGCGATCGTCCCGACCGGCTTCCGCTGTCCTACGCTCAGCAGCGACTGTGGTACCTCGACCGTTACGAACAGACCGGAGCGGCGTACAACGTCCCCCTGGTCTGGCACATCAGCGGTCCACTCGATCTGCGGGCGCTCGCGGAGGCCTGCGCGGACGTGGTCGCTCGGCACGAGAGCCTGCGGACGGTGTTTCCCGAGACCGGCGGAGAGCCTGAGCAGCTGATCATCCACGCCGGCGACATCGCCAGCCCGCTGACCGTCACCGACATCTCGGCCTATGCCGTGGACCAGGCCGTTGAGGAGGCGCTGGGCCGCACCTTCGACCTCGCCAAGGATATCCCGGTACGTGCCGAGCTCTTCGTCACCGGGACCGATCAGGCCACGCTCGTCGTGGTGTTGCACCACATCGCCGCGGATGGCTGGTCGATGCGTCCGTTCATCGACGACCTGTCGCACTCGTACGAAGCCCGCTGCCGCGGAGCCGTTCCGCGCTGGGCGCCGCTTCCAGTGCAGTACGCCGACTACGGCCTCTGGCATCACGAGATGCTCGGGTCGGAGGACGACCCGAGCAGTCTCCGCAACGTGCAATTCGCGTTCTGGGGCGAGACCCTCGCCGGCGCGCCCCAGCAACTGGACATGCCCGCCGACCGGCCACGCCCGCCGGTGGCCGGCCACGACGGCGAGATCGTCGAGATCACCATCGAGCCGGCCGTGCACGCCGGTCTCGCCCGGCTGGCGAAGTCGGAGGACGCCACCCTGTTCATGGTCCTGCACGCGGCGTTCGCCGTGGTTCTCACCGCCGTCGGCGCCGGCGAGGACCTTCCGCTGGGCACGGTCGTGGCCGGCCGCAACGACGAGGCTCTGGACGACCTCATCGGCTTCTTCGTCAACACTCTCGTGCTGCGGACCGACACGGCCGGGAACCCGACCTTCCGCGAACTGCTCGCCCGGGTCCGGACCACCGATCTGGGCGCCTTCGCCCACCAGGACGTTCCGTTCGAGCAGCTCGTCGAACGCCTCAACCCCGAGCGTTCCCTCGCTCACCATCCTCTCTTCCAGATCCTGATCGCACTCGACGACGGCTACGAGTCGGACGCCGAGAGGCTCCGCCTCGGTGACGCGGTGATCACCAACCAGCCCGACACGACGGGCACAGCGAAGTTCGACCTCTCCGTCGACTTCTCGGTCCGCCACGACGACCAGGGCGGACCGGGCGGGATCAACGTCGTCCTGGAGTACGCCACCGACCTGTTCGACCGGCGTACCGTCGAGGCGCTGGCCACCCGGCTGGTGATGGTGATCCGGACGGTCGTCGCCGACCCGGACCTCCCGCTGCGACGGATCGACGTCCTCACCGAGGAGGAGCACCGGCAGCTCCTCTCGTGGAACGGCCCGTGTCGCGCGGAACGACCGCTCGACCTGCCCGCGGCCGTCGCCCGGACAGCCGCCCGGCGGCCCGGAGTCCTCGCGGTCTCCGCGCCGTCCGGCGACCTCACGTACGCCGAGCTGGACCGGAAGGCGGCCGGCATCGCCGGGTCACTGGTCGCCGCCGGAGTCGCGCCCGACGATCTGGTGGCGGTGCTCTCGGAACGCAGCGCCTGGTACGTGTCGGCCGTCCTGGGGATCCTCGGTGCGGGCGCGGGGTACCTGCCGGTGGACGCCACCACCCCGGTGTCTCGCGTGGCTCGGATGCTCGCCGACGGGCGGGTGCGTGTCCTGCTCGCCTCCGCGGACCTGCGGGCCCGGGCGGAGGAGATCGCGGGTGCCACCGAGCACGATGTCCATGTCGTCGATCTCGCGCTCACCGGCCCACGGGTCCCCGAGCCGCCGGACCGCGACCACGTCGCCTACGCGGTCTTCACCTCCGGATCGACCGGACATCCCAAGGGAGTCCTGGTGCCCCATCGCGGGTTGGCCAACCACCTGTTCGCGGTGATCGACCTGTACGGCCTGAACGAGCAGGACGTCATGGCCTTCAATGCGCCTCTGACGTTCGACGTGTCCGTCTGGCAGACACTCACCGTGCTGGCCGTCGGCGGACGCGTGCACGCCATGGACGACGACACCGCGCGCGACCCGGCCGCCCTTCTGCGTTGTTGCCGGGACGAGGGGATCACGGTCCTGCAGATCGTGCCGTCGCTGTTGCGTGCCGTGCTCGATCTCCTGGAGAGCGCGCCTGGCCATCGCAACGACCTGAACGGCTTGCGGGTGATGTTGGCGCACGGTGAGGAACTGCCGCCGGAACTGATCACCCGCTGGTACCAGCTCGTTCCTGACGTTCCGCTGATGAACGTCTACGGTCCAGCCGAATGCTCCGACGACGTGTCCATCGCCACGCTCGACCCGGTGACCACCGGCCGGGCGTCCATCGGGAAGCCACTCGTCAATACCACGGTGTTCGTGCTGGACGCGTACCTGCGGATGGTGCCGGCCGGGAGCGTCGGCGAGTTGTACGTAGCCGGCGCCGGTGTGGCGCGCGGTTACGCCGGCAGGCCCGCGTTGACAGCGGAACGGTTCGTGGCGAACTCGTTCGGGCACCCCGGTGAGCGGATGTATCGCACGGGCGACCTCGTACGGTGGAATCTCGACGGAGACCTCGAATTCCTCGGCCGGGCCGATGGCCAGGTCAAGATCCGCGGGTTCAGGATCGAACCGGCCGAGGTCGCACGCGGTTTGGAAACCGTGCCCGGCGTGCAGCAGGCGATCGTGGTCGTGCGTGAGGACCGGCCCGGAGACCGGAACCTGGTCGCCTACTTCGTCGGTGACGGTCGGACCCAGGTCGACGTGGGCGCTCTCAAGGCGGCCGCCATGCGGGACGTCCCTCCTTACATGGTGCCGTCGTCCTTTGTGGAGATCGACGCGGTGCCGTTGACGGCCAACGGGAAGCTCAACCAGAAGGCCTTGCCCGCGCCGGAGTTCGTCGTCGCCGACGTAGGTCGGAAGCCGCGTACACACCAGGAACGACAGCTGTGCGATCTCTACGCGGAGATCCTGGCGGTGCCCGAGGTCGGCATCGACGACAGCTTCTTCGACCTCGGCGGCCACTCCCTGCTCGCCGCGCGGCTGCTGGCCCGGATCAGGGCGGTGATGGACGTCGACGTGTCGGTCCGCGATCTGTTCAACCACCCCACCGTGGCCGGACTGACCACGTCGGTCGACTTCGAGGCTGGCCTGTCCCTGCCGGTGCTGCGGCGCCGCACTCGTGAAGGGCACCTCCTGTGACCATCCGGAATTCCGCCGCAGCCGAAGGAGCACGGTCGTGATCCCGCTTTCGTTCGCCCAACGGGGACTCTGGTTCCTCCACCAGCTGGACCCGGAGGACACCGCGTACCACGTCCCGATGGTGTGGCGGTTCTCCGCCCCGCTTGACGAACCGGCGCTCGCATCGGCTTTGCACGACGTGGTCGTCCGGCACGAAAGCCTGCGCACCCTCTTTCCCGTGGTGAACGGGGAACCTGGCCAGCACGTGGTGCCCGCCGCGGACCTGGCCCCGTTGCTGACGTCTATGGACGCCCCGGTGGCCGACCCCATCGTGCGCGCGGTCCTGGAACGCCCGTTCGACCTGGCGACGGAGCTACCGCTGCGTGCCCAGCTCGTCCGGACCGGCCGTGATGAGGGCGTACTCGTCCTGGTAGCACACCACATCGCCTTCGACGGCTGGTCCGAGGACGTGTTCTGGCGCGACCTCGGCACCGCCTACGCGGCCCGCGCGGCGGGTGAGATCCCGTCCTGGCCGGAGCTGGCCGTGCAGTACGCCGACTACACGCTGTGGCAGCGCGAACTGCTGGGCGACGGTGAAGAACCGGGCAGCGTCCTGGCCGAGCAGCTGGACCACTGGCGTTCCGTGCTGGCCGATGCCCCGCGTGAAGCCGGCCTGCCGCTGGATCGACGGGCACTGGGCAACACCGCCGGTGAAGTCGCCTTCGAGATCGGATCGGCCGTGCACCAGGATCTGCTCGAACTGGCATCGCGCACCGGCACCACGATGTTCATGATCACTCACGCCGCCGTCGCGGCACTCGTGACCCGGCTGGGCGGGCGCACCGACCTGTCGCTCGGCACCGTCGTCTCCGGTCGGTCAGACGAGGCGCTGCACGATCTGGTCGGCTACTTCACGAACACCCTGGTGCTGCGCACCGACACGTCGGGGGACCTCACCTTCGCCAGTCTGCTCAAGCAGGTCCGCGAGGTCGACGTGTCCGCGTTCGCGAACCAGGAGGTGCCGTTCGAAAAAGTCGTCGAGGCTGTCAACCCGGTCCGCCTGCAGGACGGCACCCCGCTGTTCGAGGTCTTCTTTCGGTTCGGCTCCGAGTACCGGCCGACTATCCCCATGGGCGGGATCGAGCTGCACGAAGTCCCGCTGGAACGCAGGACCACGACGTTCGACGTGAACATCTGCCTCAATGCGGAGCGAACCGCGGACGGTGAGCCGGGCCGGATCCTCGGCACGATCACGTACCGTGCCGGCCGGTTCGACCGCGGCACGATCACGACCATGGCGAACGGGCTCTCGCGAACGCTGGCGGCGGCGGCAGCGGATCCCGATGTCCGGATCCGGGCGATCGACGTGGTCGATCCGGCGGAACGGCACCGCTTGCTGGTGGAGTGGAACGACACGGCACGCCCGCGCGCGGACGTGCCGGTGGCGGACCTCGTCGAGGCGCAGGTCCGCCGGAATCCGGACGCGCCGGCCGTGGCGGACGACGGTGTTCTGCTGAGTTACGCGGAACTGAACGAGCGGGCCAACCGGATCGCGCACGCGCTGATCCGGCGGGGGATCGGGCCGGAACAGATCGTCGCGGTGCTGGCGGACCGGTCGGCGGAACTGGTGGCCGCGTTGCTGGCAGTTCTCAAGGCCGGTGCGGCGTACCTGCCGATAGATCCGGCCTACCCGGCCGAGCGGATCGCGACCATGCTCGCCGACGCCGCGCCCGCGATCGTGCTGACCACGAACGGTGCGGCGGACGACCTGCCCGCGACAGCCTGCCCGCGTCTGCTGCTAGACGGGGCCGCGACGGCGTTGGGCACCGACAGGAACCCGGCGGACGCGGACCGGGTGGCACCCCGGCTTGCCGGGCACCCGGCCTATGTGATCTACACCTCGGGTTCCACCGGGACGCCCAAGGGTGTCGTGATGACCTGCGGTGCGCTGGTGAACCTCCTGATCTGGCGCGGTACCGGGGTGCCGGCCGGCCCGGCTCTGCGCACGGCGATGTTCACGATGATCAGCTTCGACGTATCCGTCCTCGAGATCCTTTCCACGCTGCAGCGCGGGGGTTGCTTGGTGATCCCGGACAACGACACCCGCCGCGACATGACTTCGTTCGCCCATTGGCTCGACAGCCACGAAATCAGCGAACTCAACGCGCCGGCTCCGGTCATCGACGCCGTTTGTGAAGCGGCGGTCGGTGCCGGCCTAGGCCTGTCCGCACTGGCGAACATCGTCCAGGCGGGCGAGGAGTTCAGGCTGTCCCGGTCGGTGGACAGCGTTTGGCGGTCGCGGCCCGGCCGGCAGCTACGCAACGAGTACGGCCCCTCGGAGACGCATGCGGCCACGCAGTTCCTCCTGGATCCGGCCGGCGAACCACTCGCCTCGGTGCCGATCGGCCGGTCGATCGACAACTCGCGCGCGTACGTTCTGGACACGCGGCTCTGCCTGGTCCCGGCCGGAGCCGTCGGCGAGTTGTACATCGGGGGCACCAACGTCGGGCGGGGCTACCTAAACCGGCCGGGCCTGACCGCGGTGCGGTTCATCGCTGACCCGTTCGGCGCTGCCGGTGATGTGATGTACCGGACGGGCGATCTGGTCCGGTGGGGTGCCGATGGCCAGTTGCGGTTCGTCGGCCGCACCGACGACCAGCTGAAGATCCGGGGCATGCGGATCGAGCCGGGCGAGGTCGAGGCTTCGCTCGCGCGGCACCCGGGCGTGGTCCAGGCGAAAGTCGTCGCCCAGGACGACCGGTCCGGCGGCAAGCGCCTGGTCGCCTACGTCGTGGGCGACGCCGACCCGGTCGAGCTGCGCCGGTTCGTGGCCAGGAGCCTGCCGCAGCACATGGTGCCTGCCGCGGTCGTCACGCTGGACGAGCTGCCGTTGACCCGGAACGGTAAGCTAGATCGGCGGGCGCTGCCGGCTCCCGATCCCACCGGTGCCGGGCTGTCCCGACGGCCTCGCACCGCGCGCGAGGGTGTCCTGTGCGAATTGTTCGCAGAGGTACTGGGCGTGAGCGAGGTCGGGATCGACGACAACTTCTTCGAGATCGGTGGACATTCTCTGCTGGCCACTCGTCTGGTGAGCCGGATCCGCTCGGTGTTGAGCGCAGAAGTGGCCGTTCGGACACTGTTCGAGGAGCCGACCGTTGCGGGCCTCGCCCATCGACTGGACGACGACCCGGACGTGCGGGCTCCGCTGACGGCGGTGGAGCGACCCGATCGGGTCCCGTTGTCGTTCGCACAACAACGGCTGTGGTTCTTGAGCAAGATCGGCCAGAACGCCTCGTACAACCTTCCCTTCGCGGTGCGATTGTCCGGCGCCGTCGACACCCGTGCACTCGAGGCGGCGTTGGCCCGGGTCGTCAAGCGGCACGAGAGTCTGCGGACCATCTTCACGGAGCAGGACGGACAAGCCTTCCAGGAAGTGGTTCCGGCCGAGCGGGTGCACATCGACCTGCCGGTCGTCGCGACCACTGAGGCCGACGTGGAACGGGAGCTGGCCGCCTTCACCTGGCGTGAGTTCGACCTTTCCCGGGATCTTCCGGTGCGGGCGTGCATTCTCATGCTGACGTCGGACGAGTCCGTCCTGGTGCTGGTCCTGCATCACATCGCCTGTGACGGATGGTCCATGAGCCCGTTGTTGCGGGATCTGGCCGCGGCCTACGAAGCCGGTCGGCGGGGGACGGAACCGGACCTTCCAGCGCTTCCGGTCCAGTATGTCGACTACACATTGTGGCAACGCCGGTTGTTGGGCGACAAGCATGATGCGGACAGTGTCTTCGCCGCACAGCTGGCCTATTGGACGAAGCAGCTCGCGGATCTCCCGGCCCGGCTCGAGCTACCCTTCGACCATCCGGGTGCCGCATTGGAGAGCGCGGGCGCCTCGGTTTCGGCGGAATTCCCGGCGTCCGTCCTCGCCGGTCTGTCGGAACTCGCCCGGAAAAACGACGCCACCCTCTTCATGGTTCTGCAGGCCGCTGTGGCGGTACTGCTGTCGCGTCTCGGCGCCGGCACAGACATCCCGGTCGGGAGTCCGATCGCCGGTCGAACCGACGACGCTCTCGACGATGTCGTCGGATTCTTCATGAATACGGTGGTCCTGCGCATGGACCTCTCCGGCGATCCAGGATTCTCCGAGCTGCTGGACCGGGTCCGGGAGACCAATCTCGCCGCGTACGCGCATCAGGATGTCCCGTTCGAGGCAGTGGTCGAAGCGCTCAACCCCGACCGGACCCGAGGTACGACGCCGCTGTTCCAGGTGATGGTGACCCTGCAGAACAATGCCCACGCCTCCTGGGAGCTCGCCGGACTGCGGACCGAGTCCGTGACGCAAGACTCCGATACCGTTCAGGCGAAGTTCGACCTGACGTTCTATCTGGCTGAGCGGGTCGATGCCGAAGGTGCCGACGCCGGTCTGGAAGTGGATGTGGAGTATCGGACGCGACTGTTCGACCGTTCGACGATCGAAGGGTTCCTCACGCGACTCGGACGGGTTTTCGACGCGGTCCTGGCTGATGCCGACGTTCGGGTGCGAGACATCGATGTCGTCGACGACGCCGAACGTCGCCGCTTGCTGGTGGACTGGAACGGCGATCGGAGCGTCGTGCCGGCGGCCACCGTACTGGAGCTGTTTGCCGCTCAGGTCGCCCGGGCTCCCGACGCACAAGCCGTTTCGTGCGGCGAACTGGCGTTGACCTACGCGGAGTTAAACGGGCGGGCGAACCAGGTCGCCCACGAGCTGCGTCGGCGGGGCGTCGGGCGCGAGTCAGCGGTGCTCGTGTTGATGGAGCGTTCCGCCGATCTGGTGGTCGCGTTGTTGGCCGTTCTCAAGTCCGGTGGACATTACGTTCCGCTTTCGGCGGCATTTCCCGTCCCGCGCATGGTGACGCTCCTGGCGGAGACCAAGGCTCCGGTCGTGCTGGTGGACGAGTCGTCGAGCGCACACGACTTCGTGCCCGCGGCGCGGGCCGCCGGTGCGATGGTGCTGCGGGCAGACCACGCCGTCGGCAGTGATGTCGATCCGGCTGTCCGCCGGGATGCCGAGCAGCTGTCCTATGTCATGTACACCTCCGGCTCGACCGGCACGCCGAAGGGGGTCGGGGTGACGGACGCGAATGTGGCCGCATTCGCGCGGGAGAGCACCATCCGGATCGGTCCCGAGGATCGAGTTCTCTTCCATTCGCCGCATGCGTTCGACGCGTCGACCTACGAACTGTGGGCGCCCTTGCTCAACGGTGGGCAGGTTGTGGTCGCGCCGCCGGGCGATCTCGCGCTGGGGAGGTTGATGGGACAGGTCGCCGACCATCAGATCACGCATCTGATGTTGGTCGCCGGTCTGTTCAGGGTGGCCGCTGAGGAGCACCCGGAGATGTTCGCCGGTGTGCGCACGGTGCTGACCGGGGGCGATGTGGCGTCGCCGGCGGCGGTTCAGCGAGTGCTCGAGGTCTCCCCCGGGACGGTCGTGGTCAACGCTTATGGGCCGACCGAAGCGACCGTGATCGCAACCGTCGGTATCAGTAGGGCGGGTGACCAGATCTCGAGCGTGGTGCCGATAGGCCGTCCGCTGGACAATGTCCGTGTCTACGTGTTGGACGATCAGCTGGATCCGGTTCCGGTCGGCAGCGTCGGCGAGTTGTATGTCGCCGGGGCCGGCGTGGCTCGGGGTTATGTGCGTCAGCCGGGCCTGACGGCGGAGAGATTTGTGGCCGATCGATTCAGCTCATCCGGCGGGGTGATGTATCGGACCGGGGATCTGGTCCGGTGGGGGGCCGACCGCCAGCTGCGGTATGTCGGTCGAGCCGACAATCAGGTGAAGATCCGTGGTTTCCGTATCGAAGAGGGTGAGGTCGAGGCGGCGGTGGCGCGATGTCCTGGTGTGAGCCAGGCCGCCGTCATCGCACGCGAGGAGCCGGCCGGCGACAAGCGCGTGGTCGCGTACGTGGTGGGTGATGTCGATCCGGCCGAGGTGCGCCGCTTCGTCGGCGAGGTACTACCGAAATACATGGTTCCTGCCGCGGTGGTGCCGCTGGGCGAGCTGCCGCTGACCTCGAACGGGAAGGTGGACCGGCAGGCGCTGCCGGCTCCGGAGTCCGGTGGAGCGGGCGCGTCGCGGGGGCCGCGGGATGCACGGGAGGAGATCCTGTGCAGGTTGTTCACTGAGGTCTTGGACGTGAGCGTCGTAGGACTCGACGACGGGTTCTTCGATCTGGGTGGACATTCCCTGTCGGCCATCCGCCTGATGAGCCGGATCCGGTCGGCGCTGGGCGTGGAAGTGTCGGTCGGAACACTCTTCGAAGCGCCTACCGTCGCTGAGCTGACGGTGCGGCTGGACGCCGCGCAGCCTGACTCGCTCGCCACGATGCTGCCGCTGAGGAAGGCAGGGGACCGTGCGCCGGTGTTCTTCGTCCATCCGGCCGGCGGACTGAGCTGGTGCTACTCACGTCTGCTTCCGTACATCCCCAAGGAGTATCCGGTCTACGGGTTGCAGTCGAGCGGCTATCTCGGACGCGCGGACCGCCCCGGCTCGCTCGGCGAAATCGCTCAGGACTACCTCGCACAGGTCCGGGAGATCCAGCCGCACGGACCGTACCTGCTGGCCGGATGGTCCTTCGGTGGCGTCGTCGCCCAAGAGATGGCAGCAGCACTCGAAGACCTCGGCGAAGACGTGCCGGTCCTCATGCTGTTCGACGCTTCCCCCACCCAGCGCGGGAACGGGTGGACCTCGGACGAGCTGCCGGAAGATCTGCTGCTCCTGATCGAGCAGTCGATCCGCGGTGCCGCCGGTGGTGCGCCGGCCGATCTGTCCGGAGACGACGTCGCCGGACTCTCGGAACTGACCAGGCACTGCATCCGGCTCCTCGATACCCATGACTCACGGAAGTTCGGGGGAAGGATCGTCAGCGTCGAGGCGGCCGAATCGCGGCGCCCTGAGGACGGGCCGCGGACGTGCTGGGCCGATCTCACCCAGGGCGGCGTCGAGACTCACTCGATCGACTGTGCGCACCCCGAGATGATGAGTGCCGGACCCGTGCTGAGCCTCGGGAAAATCGTGGCCGACGTGTTCGCGCGGCTGCCGGAGCAGGAACCAGCACCGCAATGACCCATTTCCGACGCCTGACCGAGGAAGACTAGAGAGTGTGCGCAAAGGAACAGGGCAACGTCAAAGTGAGACTCGGCCGCAGCTTCCATCGGCTCTTCGGTGCCACGCTCGTGTCGGCCACCGGCACCGGCATGCACGCGGCCGCGCTGCCCCTGCTGGTCCTCCAGATCACCAGCAGCCCGCTGGCGCTGAGCCTGGTCGTCGTGGCGGTCGAGATTCCGTGGGTGCTGGTTTCGCTGTACGCCGGTGTGGTGGTCGACCGGCTGGACCGCCGCCGGGTGATGGTGTGGGCGGACGCCGGCCGGTTCGCGATCCTGATCGTTCTGGTGGTCCTGATCGTGACTTCGTGGGTGAACCTGGCGTGGCTGGCGCTCATCGCATTCGGCTTGGGCGTCGGGCAGGTCTTCTTCGATCTCGCGGCCCAGTCGGCCGTTCCCGATTTCGTGTCACGGGATCCGCGGCACCTGTCGGCGGCGAATGGGCGGATCGCCGCAGCAGAAAGCAACGGTGAAGACTTCGTGGGGCCACCTCTAGGGTCCGCGTTGTTCGCCGTGTGGCACGTCCTGCCGTTCGCGGGCAACGCCCTGTCCTTCGCGGCCAGCGGTCTGCTGATCCGGTCGATCCGGCCGGACGCCACGTCCGATGCGACGTCCGATGCTCCACGCAAGAGCGCGCGGGCGGAAATCGCCGAGGGTATCCGGTGGCTGCTCGGGAACCGCACCCTCAAGGCCCTGGCCATGATGACCTGCCTTAGCAATGTGGTCGCCTCGGCACAGTTCGCGATGCTGGCGCTGCTGGCGAAGCAGGTGCTCGGACTTCCGGACGTCGGGTTCGGCTTGCTGCTGACCGCCACCGCGGTGGGGGCCACGGCCGGCGGGATGGCGTCCTCGGCCGTCAGCAAGCGATTCGGCCCCGGCACGGTATTGCTTTCGGGAAAGGCCGGCGTAGGTGTGGCCGTTCTGGTGCTGGGACTCGTAGCCAATCCGTGGGTTGCCGCACTCATGATGATGGCGACCGGTGCGCTGACGACCGCGCAGAACGTCGTGGTCAGCACACTCCGCCAGCAGATCGTGCCCCGCCGCCTCTTGGGAAGGGTGCTCTCGTCGAGTAGAATGGTGGTGATGATCGGGGGTCCGATCGGCGCTGCCCTCGCCGGCGTTCTCGCCCACGCGTTCGGTGTCCAGATCTCGTACGTGGCCGGAGGGGTTTTCCTCATCCTGGTCGTGCTGGTTTTTTATCCAAGACTGAACAATCGCGCGCTAGCTAGTGCCATGGACGAATCCGTAGTTCTGGCGCGAGAATCCGGATAGTTCGCCCGCATTTCCAGACAGTTGTCGACGGAAAGGGAGACATGATGAATCCTTTCGATGATCCTGATGGTCGATTCCTCGTGCTGGTGAACCACGAACAGCAGTACTCGCTGTGGCCCAGCTTCGCCGAGATCCCCGACGGTTGGTCCGTCGAGCTCCCGGAGACTGATCGGCAAACCTGCCTCGACCACATCGAAAGCCATTGGACGGATATGAGGCCGCGCAGTCTCGTCGAAAAGATGGGCGCCTCGCCCCGCTGACGAGGACCGACCGCGACGCTGGCCGCAGCCGCGAACCCAGCGCAACCCACAACGCACCCATTGGGCGGACATGACGACTCGAGTGCGGCTGGGAGCCGTCGTGCTCCCCGAGTACCCGTGGCCGGAGACCAGACGCATCTGGACTGGTCTCGAGCAACTGGGCCTTGATCACGGCTGGACCTTCGACCACCACTCGTGGCGGACCCTACGGGACCGGCCGTGGTACGACGCCGTGGCCACCCTCAGCGCGGTCGCCGGCAGCACTAGCCGGATGAGGCTGGGCACCATGGTGTCGACGCCGAATTTCCGCCACCCGGCCGTTCTCGCCAAACAGGTCATGACCATCGACGAGTTGTCCGGCGGCCGGTTCGTTCTCGGCGTCGGTTCGGGCGCACCTGGGCCGGACACTCTCGTGCTCGGCGCTGCGGAAGTGGGCGGACGCGAGCGCGCCGGCCGTTTCGCCGAGTTCGTCGAGCTTTCCGATCTGCTGTTGAGAAACCGGAGGACGACCTACACTGGGCGGCACTTCACCACTGTAGATGCACACATGGTCCCCGGCTGCGTGCAATTTCCCCGTGTTCCCTTCGCAGTGGCCGCCGCCGGTCCACGCGCGTTGTCAGTCGCCGCCCGGTATGCTGACACCTGGGTCACCATCGGCGGTACACGAACGCCCGGGACTCCGCCGGAAAGCGAAAGCTGGCAATTACTCGAGAAACAACTCCGCGGTTTGATCGACGCTTGCCAACGCCACGGACGTGATCCCAGTGAAGTCGACCGGCTGGTGAATGTGAGTCGAATAGTAACCGAGCCATATTCGTCGACGGCTCGCTTCGTTGACGTCGTCGGCCGGTGCCGCGAACTCGGTTTCACGGACGTGGTTGTGAACTACCCGCGCACCGAAGGCGTCTTCGCCGGCACCGAGGCGGCCTTCGAGAGTTCGGTATTGGCCGCTGTAGAGGTATTCAACTGTTCACCCATCGCATCAGAACCAGCATGATGAATTGAGCAACGTTCGCCCCGTCAGGTTGCCGTCCTCGTTGGGCTGACTGCTGATGCCCGGTGTCGCCTGTTGAAGGAGTCGATCCGAGAATGTTGCACCCCGGTTTGCCGACCAGTAGTGCGAGCGGAGTGGTGCACAACGCGCTCGCCAGGTACCACGAACACATCCGGGCCGCTGCTCGCGCTGTGCTCGCCATGCGCAGTGACGACCTCACGATCCCGCTGGAACCGGCCGAAACGTTCCCAGAACTTACTGCGGTCACAGACATCGGGCTCGACCAGATCGATCAAAGCACCTACCTGCTCGACCTAATGCGCAATCCGGGTACCCGGACGACCAAGACGATGGCCTCGCTGCTGATGGTTTGCCGCGCGATTAGCCACATCCGGCGGACCGGGGAGCGGGTGCTGGTCCTCACTCCCACTTCGGGCAACAAGGGCACCGCCCTTCGTGACGCGATCGCCCGCGCCTACGCGACCGGTCTCGCCAACCCGCAGCAGTTGCGGATGGTTATGGTCGTCCCCGAAGAGTCGCGGGTGAAACTGCGCGCCTGCCCGCTGACGGACGACACGAGCGTGCACTCGGCCAATCCGGTGGCTGTCGCCGAGGTCGAGGAGCCGGCCGACGTGAAGGACCTGTGCGCGAGAGCGGCGGCGTCCGAAGCGGAGAACCTCCTGGATACCAAGGGGTTCCGCATCTGGTACACGCTGGACCTGGACAACTACCGCATCGCCGACTCGGCGCGGGCCTTCGCCGAAGCCGAGTTGCTGCCGATCGGCGCGGACTCCGGACCTCGGCTGCAGGCGCACGCAGTATCCAGCGCGTACGGCCTTCTCGGTTACCAGCTGGGTGCCCAATTGCTGGCGGACGGCGTAGAGGGCTTGACCGCGCCCGCCCGGCAGGCCGGTCTATTCCTGGTGCAGCAATTGGCCACGCCCGACATGGTCACCAGCCTGCTGGGGGCGAAGGTCCCGGAGTACGAGTACGACCCGGCGACGGGCTGCTGGCGGCAGGAGAGCCGGCCCGAATTCCCCGCCACGACCGACGATCCCGTCGAAACAATCGACACCACGTTCTACACCAAGGCGCCGGCGACCTCTACGCAGATCAATCGGATCGTCGCCAAACACGGTGGGGGTGGCGTGGTCGTTTCGACGCGGGAATGCCTCGAACGATTCGAGACGGTGCGGGGCCTGGCGAAGAACGCCGGCATCGCCATCGACCCGGATCCGGACCGGATCCGCGAATGGTCGTTGGTCAAGGTGCTGACCGGGGTGCTGGTCGCCAGGGAACGGGGTCTGGTGGCCCGCGACACCGATGTCGTCGTGCACGCCTCCGGGTACTACACCGACGAGCTGATTCCCCCGCTGCGCGACGAGCACATCACCAGGGTGCGCGCCGCCGCCGACGTCGCCGCGCTGATCCGCGCGGCGGCATCCGCCTGACGCCGACGACGAAGAGAGAGCGGGAACCGTGATCCTCCGGAGGATGCTGAGGTCCAAGATCCACCTTGCTAAACTACGTCGGCTCGCTCACCATCGACGCCGACCTGATGGAGGCGACTGACCTGCTGCCGGGTGAACTCGTGCACGTGGTCGACTTCAACAACGGAAACCGCCTGGAACGTACGTCATCGAAGGCCCGCCCGGTTCGGGCGTGATCGGCGTGAGAGGCGTGCGGCTTGCAGCGCTTGTCGCACTGGTAATCCGGGTCTTCCTCTGAAGGGCAATCCTTGCGATGCTCGATAAACGGTTTGCCGTCGCAACGACGGCGGCACCGGCGAAGTTGCGCGTAGAATTTCTCGATGGGCGACGGCCCCGGTTGTATAAGTCGAGTGAGTCGAACGTTGCCCAGCGCCGGAATGACGAACGAGTCGGCAAGGAAGCGGTAGTCGTCAACCGTCTCCTTCTCGCCGGGGTGCTGGTCCAGCCATTCACGGAGGTGGGTGGCCGAGGGTGCCGTTCGTACGGCTCGATCGGCTCTCCGACACCTCCGTGCGGAGGCGGTCGCGAAGCCGGATAGCGTCCTTCTCGGTCTGTGCACTGCCGGTGACGTAGACCTCTTTGCCGGTGAGCGGATCGATGCCGCTGAAGACCCGGACCTGATACGACCGGCCCCGGAGACGGATGCCGTTGAGGTCCTTCGCCCGGGCCCGACGAGGGGTGGTCGGTGCAGCCATGAGACGAGCGTAAGGCCGTCCCATGGACACGGACATGGACAAAGATCGACAAGCACGGCCGCTTGTCGATCTTGACGAGAGGCAAAACACCAGCTCAGACCCGGTGTTTCGCGTGGTGCGCCGCCAGGGACTCGAACCCCGAACCCGCGGATTAAGAGCCCGAACGGACCCGTGCCGGCACGGTCCGGTGCGTGCCGGTTGGTGTCGTTTCCGCAGGTCAGCGTCGGACCGTGGTGTCGTCCTGTGGCGGCTGGTGTCGATTACTTCCGCGGCCACCGAGCACCGATCGAGCACCGCAGCCGATGGCCGGTGCTCGGTCGGCGGACAAGGCGGGGGAGCGGTGATGGCGCTGAAGCAGCGGACTTCCGATCCGCTGGCCGCCGATGATGCGTCCTCTGGTGGCGCGAGCGGTCACCCCCTGACGGCTGCATGGGAGCCTCACGCAACTGCGTGAGACGGCTCCCAATGGCCTGACGCAAACATCCGACTCTGGCACCCGT
>DATDKW010000427.1:0-3586 GCA_036519715.1 Mycobacteriales bacterium | reverse complement strand
CCGCCCGCGCCGCCGCCGGCGCCGCGGGTCCCGCCGGCCGGCGAGTCGGTCCCGCGCCGCCGCCGGGCCCGCGAGGACGGCGAGGACAACGAGGTCATGTCCCGTCTCCTGGGCCGCTGAGCGGCTGCGGCTACCATCGGGCGGGTGACTGCCCCGATGCTGGAGTTCGCCGGCGTCGGCCGGACCTTCCCGGACGGCACCGAGGCCCTGCGGGCCGTGGACCTGACCGTCGACCGCGGCGAGTTCGTCTCGGTGGTCGGCCCGTCCGGCTGCGGCAAGAGCACCCTGCTGCGGCTGGCCTCCGGCCTGGACACCGCCACCACCGGCGAGACCCGGGTCGGCTCGCGGCGGGTTGGCTACGTCTTCCAGGACCCGACCCTGCTGCCGTGGCGGACCGTCCGGCGCAACGTCGAGCTGCTGGCCGAGCTGGAGCACCTGCCCAAATCCGAGCGCGAGCTCCGGGTGCGGGAGGCGATCTCCCTGGTCGGGCTCACCGGCTTCGAGAAGCACCGGCCGCGCTCGCTGTCCGGCGGCATGCGGATGCGGACCTCGCTGGCCCGCTCGCTGGTGCTGCAGCCGGACGTGTTCCTGTTCGACGAGCCCTTCGGCGCGCTGGACGAGATGACCCGGGAGCGGCTGAACGACGAGCTGCTGGCCCTGTTCGCCGACCGCGGCTTCGCGGCGCTGTTCATCACCCACTCGGTGGCCGAGGCGGTGTTCCTGTCCACCCGGGTGGTGGTGATGTCGCCCCGGCCGGGTCGCATCCTGGGCGACGTGTCCGTCCCGTTCGGCTATCCGCGCGATCCGGAGCTGCGCTACTCGGAGGAGTTCGGCAAGGTCGCAGGCGAGGTGTCCGACCTGCTGCGGGACGTCCCCCGGCGCCCCGTGCAGTGACCGTGCGCCCCCGGCCGGCCGGCGACCGCCCGGCCCGGTCGGACTCCGGCCTGTCCGCGATTCGGCCCGCTCCACCCGCTGATCGGCCGAACGGCATGCCGCAGAGTAGGCGAGGCAGCGATGATGGTCACGGTTGGTTACTAGTTCTCCATAGTCGTGCAGCGGTGAGGTGAGCTGCTATACGGTGACGGCACGCGGGGGGCTACAGAGTGACATATTAGCGACACCCAGCGCTCGCACGTGGCGCTGTTGTGCTCGCCGCTCAGGGTCGAGATCCGGGAGGCGTTCGGATGAGCGTGGACACCCGTGTGCCGGAAACGGGTGCGGGAGGTGCTGGAGGAGTCGTCGGCGCCCCCATCGGGCGTCCCCGCCGACGTCGCCGCAGCTTCCTCGGCACCTGGCTGCCGCCGCTGGGGACGCTGCTGATCTTCCTCGGAATCTGGTACTACATCTCGTACGAGGTCCTGGACGCCGACCGCCGCTTCCTGCTCCCGCCGCCGCACGAGGTCGTCAAGGTCGCGTTCCTGGACGCGGGCAACCGTACCGACATCCTCACCGCACTGTGGCTGTCGACCTGGATCGCCGCCCTCGGGCTGCTGATCTCGATCCTGATCGGGATGGCGCTGGGCATCGCGATGAGCCAGGCCCGCTGGGTCGAGCGCTCCATCTACCCGTACGCGGTGATCCTGCAGTGCGTGCCGACGCTGGCCCTGGTGCCGGTGATCGGCTTCTGGTTCGACTTCGGCCTGCTCAGCCGGCTGATCGTGACCGTGCTCATCGCGCTGTTCCCGGTCATCTCCAGCACGCTGTTCGGCCTGCAGTCGGCCGAGCGGGGCCAGCACGAGCTGTTCTCGCTGCACAAGGCCGGGCGGCTGACCCGGCTGTGGAAGCTGCAGCTCCCGGCGGCGCTACCGGCGATCCTCACCGGGTTCCAGGTCTCGGCCACGCTGGCGGTCGTCGGCGCGGTCGTCGGCGACTTCTTCTTCAAGCAGGGCAACCCCGGGATCGGGGTGCTCATCGACGTCTACCGGGCCCGGCTCCAGTCGGAGCAGCTGTTCGGCGCCGCACTCGCCGCGTCCCTCCTCGGCGTGCTCGCGTTCTCCCTGTTCGGCCTGCTCAACCGCACGCTCACCGGCGGCTGGTACGGCTCGGCGGCGTACGACAGGCCGGCCTGACCGCCCCTCTCCCCAGGGCCGGCCTTTCGGCCGTCCCGCACATCCCCGCATCTCACGAGGAGATTCATGCGTAAGCGCAAGCTCGTCCCGGTGGCAGCCAGCCTTGCCGTGCTGCTGGCCGCCGCGGCGTGCAGCAGCGACTCGTCCGTCACCGATCAGAGCGCGCCAGCGCCCAAGGCCTCGGGAGAGGCCCTGAGCCTGAAGGGCGTGTGCCCGGACAACGTCGTCATCCAGACCGACTGGTACCAGGAGGCCGAGTACGGCAACCTCTACCAGCTGCTGGGCCCCGGCTACAAGGTCGACAAGAAGAAGAACACCCTGTCCGGCCCGCTGGTCGCGTCCGGCCAGGACACCGGGGTCAAGGTCGAGATCCGGGCGGGTGGCCCGGCCATCGGATTCCAGACGGTCAGCGCGCAGATGTACTCGGACAAGTCGATCACCATCGGCCAGGTCAACACCGACGAGGCCGTGGCCGCGTCGCAGACGCAGCCGACGATCGCGGTGATGGCCCCGTTGGAGATCAGCCCGCTGATGATCCTGTGGGACAAGGACCGCTTCCCGGAGTTCAACTCGATCGCGGACATCGGCCAGACCAACACCAAGATCCTCTACTACCAGACCGACACCTACATGAAGTACCTGCTCGGTGCCGGCCTGGTCCGCCAGAGCCAGCTGGACGGCTCCTACGACGGCACGCCGAGCACGTTCATCGCCAAGGACGGCACCATCGCCAACGCCGGGTTCGCCACCTCGGAGCCGTACAACTTCGCACACCAGAAGGGCAAGAAGGCGTACCGGACCGACCTGCAGCTGATCAACGACACCGGCTACCCCAGCTACAGCGAGGCGCTGACCATCCGGGCCGCCGACAAGGACAAGCTGGCGCCCTGCCTGAAGAAGCTGGTGCCGATCATGCAGCAGGCCTCGGTCGACTACATGAACAACCCGGCCGCGACCAAGAAGCTGATCATCGACGCGACCCAGACGATCGACGCCGGGTGGATCTACGACGAGGGCCAGGCGGACTACGCGGTCCAGACGCTGAAGAACCTGGGACTGGTGAGCAACGGCCCGGACAAGACGCTGGGCAACATCCAGGAGAACCGGATGCAGCGCATGATCGACATCCTCACGCCGATCCTGTCGGCGCAGCGGGTGACGATCAAGTCCGGGCTGAAGCCGTCCGACCTCTACACCAACGAGTTCATCAACCCGGCCATCGGGCTGTCCGCGGCCGCCAAGTAGCGGTGACGACCGGGTCGGGGGGCGCGCGGGCAGCCGCGCGCCCCCTCCTCGTCCGGGCCCGGCACGTGCTCACCTCCGGGTCCGCCGGGCACATCCGCGATGGTGCCGTGCTGGTCGACGGCGACCGGATTGCCGCCGTCGGGCCCTGGGACGAGCTGCGCGCCGGCCACCCGGACGCCGAGGTCGTCGGCGACGGCACCGGCATCCTCACCCCCGGCTTCGTCAGCAGCCACGGGCACTTCTCCGAGGGCCTGGTCACCGGGATCGGCGAG
>DATDKW010000426.1:0-16870 GCA_036519715.1 Mycobacteriales bacterium | reverse complement strand
CCGTGCCTCCCTACCGGGGAGGCACGGCGGCCAGGTGGTCGAGCAGCGCGGCCCGGAACGCCTCGGGCTGGTCCAGGTGCGGGCCGTGGCCGGAGTCGTCCAGCGCGACCTCGCGGTAGCGGCCGCCGGCGGCGGCGTACGCGTCCAGGACGGCGCGGGTCTGGGCGACCATGGGCTGGGCCGGATACGCCTCCGGCCCGGGCCAGCCCGGGACCGCGCCGAGCGCGCCCAGGTGGCCGAGGTCGTACAGCGAGGTGTCGGAGACGATGACGTCGCCGGTGCCGCGGATCCACAGCACGGGCGGCTTCGGGTCCACAGTGGACAGCGCGTCCAGCCGCAGGTTGGTCGGCGCCAGCGTGTTGAGGACGCCGCGGTCGCCCGGCCCGATCCCGGGCCAGGCGTCCACCGGCACCGACGTGCCCGGGTAGAAGTCGTCGCCGAGGCGGGTCGAGAGCATCGACTCCACGAACACGTCCAGCGGCTCGGGGACGCACGGCGGCGCGACGTAGTGGGCCAGCAGCACGTTCCGCGGCGACAGCGGCGAGTCGCTGCCGCGGTCGCCGGCCCGCAGGCGCTCGACGAAGCCGGCGTTGGCGGTGCCGCCGCCGGTGCCGGCCCCGGACGGGTCGGTGAGGACCCCGTCCGGCCCGCGGGTGCCGCCGAAGCCGTACGGCGAGACCGGCGCGACCAGCGTGAGGGAGGCGACCCGCGCCGCCGCGTCCAGTACGAACTGCATCGCGACCCCGCCGCCGAGGCTCCAGCCGACCAGGTGGACCGGCCCCAGCCCCAGCGCGTCCAGCAGCGCGGCCAGGTCCTCGGACCAGTCCCGGACGCCGCGGGTCGCGTCCACCGGCACGGCGTCGGTGTCGCCGAAGCCGCGCAGGTCCACCGCCAGCGGCCGGTACGCCGCCGGCAGCGCCAGCATCGTCGGCTGCCAGAACAGCGACGAGGACACGTTGCCGTGCACGAACAGCACCGGCTCGCCGGTGTCCCGTACCGACAGCACGTTCTGGGTCAGCCGCGCGGTCGGGACCCGGCGGGCGTCGACGCCCGGCAGCAGGACGGTCACCGGGCGCTCCAGCCGCCGTCGAGGACCAGGGCGCTGCCGTTGACGACCGAGGCCGCGTCCGAGGCCACCGTCTCCGCGCACGCCGCCCCGATCCCCGACACCGCCCCGGTGACCAGCGCCACCCGCCCGTCCAGCTCACCCATCGCACTCCCTTCCTCATCAGGATCATCCCAGCCCCGCCCGGTGGCGTCGGGATCGTGCAGGAACTGGATCCGCGCCGGGCCCGGGTGTGCGCGACGGCGGAGGACTACGAGCGCCGGCGGCCTGCCTACCCGGCCGAGGCCGTCGACTGGATGCTGCCGCCGGGCGCGGGTCCGGACCCGAAGGATCCCTGGGAGCACGAGCTGGCCCGGCTGGATCCCGACACCGCCGGCCGGGACCTCACCGCCGACCCGGGCGACGACCCGATGGAGGTGCCGGGGCTGCCCGCGGACGAGCTGGAGGAGCGGGATTCCCGTGGCTGCAGGAGGTCAGCGGCTCGACCCTGCGCGCCCGGCTGCTCACCCACTCCGCGTTCGTCCTGATGGCGCCGGACGAGCGGGACGCCCTGCTGGACTCGATGGTGGCCGTGGTCGACGCCGAGGCCGCCCGCCGCGGCAGGCCGACCGTGCCGCTGCGCCAGTCCGCGCACTGCGTCCGCTGGCGCCCGGCCTAGCGGACGTCGCGGACCGTGCCGGCGTCGACCTCGAGGTGGCGGGTGGTGGTGACGACGTCGAGCATGTGGCGGTCGTGGGTGACCAGCAGGAGCGTCCCCGCGTACGAGTCCAGGGCCGATTCCAGCTGCTCGATGGCCGGCAGGTCCAGGTGGTTCGTCGGCTCGTCCAGGACCAGCAGGTTGACCCCGCGGGCCTGCAGCAGGGCCAGCGCGGCCCGGGTCCGCTCGCCCGGGGACAGCGTCGCGGCCGGCCGCAGCACGTGGTCGGCCCGCAGCCCGAACTTGGCCAGCAGGGTGCGGGCGTCCGCCGGCAGCAGCCCGGCCACCGTCGAGAACGCGTCGATCAGCGGTTCGCCGCCCAGGAAGAGCGCCCGGGCCTGGTCGATCTCTCCCACCACCACGCCCGGCCCGAGCGTGGCCTGCCCCTCGTCCAGGGTGACCCGGCCCAGCATCGCGGCCAGCAGCGTCGACTTGCCCGACCCGTTGGCTCCGGTGATCGCGACCCGGTCGGCCCAGTCGATCTGCAGGTTCACCGGCCCGAGCGTGAACCCGCCCCGGCGCACCACCACGCCCCGCAGCGACGCCACCACCGCCCCCGCTCGCGGTGCCATCGCGACGTGCATCTGCAGCTCCCACTCCTTGCGCGGCTCCTCGACGACCTCGAGCCGCTCGATCATCCGTTCGGTCTGCTTGGCCTTGGCCGCCTGCTTCTCGCTGGACTCCGTCCGGAACGCCCGGATGCTCTTGTCCGGCTCGGACGCCAGCTTCCGCCGCACGGCCCGGACGCCCTTGTCGGCCCAGGCCCGCTGGGTCCGGGCCCGGGCCTCCAGCCCGGCCTTCGTCTCCGCGTACTCCTCGTAGTCGGCGCGGGCGTGCCGGCGCAGGACCTCGCGCTCGGCCAGGTAGCCGGCGTAGCCGCCGCCGTAGCTGTTGACCCGGTGCTGGGCCAGGTCCAGCTCCAGCACCCGGTCGACCGTGCGGTCCAGGAACCGGCGGTCGTGGCTGACCAGCACGGTGCCGGCCCGCATGCCGGTGACGAAGTCCTCCAGCGCGGCCAGGCCGTCGAGGTCCAGGTCGTTGGTCGGCTCGTCCAGCAGCACCAGGTCGTAGCGGGACAGCAGCAACGAGGCCAGCCCGGCCCGGGCCGCCTGGCCGCCGGACAGCGACGCCACCGGCCGGTCCAGCTCCACCGCCAGCCCCAGCTCGGCCGTGACCTGCTCGGCCCGGTCCTCCAGGTCGGCCGCGCCCAGCCCCAGCCACCGCTCCAGCGCCACCGCGTACGCGTCGTCGGCGCCGCGGGCGCCGGCACTCAGGGCCTCGCCGGCCGCGTCCAGCTCCCGCTGTGCCGCCGCGACCCCGGTCCGCCGGGCCAGGAAGTCGCGCACGGTCTCGCCCGGCCCGCGGTCCGGCTCCTGCGGCAGGTAGCCGACGGTCGCGGTCGGCGGGCTCAGCGACACGGTGCCGGCCTCGGGGGTGTCCAGGCCGGCCAGGATGCGCAGCAGGGTGGTCTTGCCGGCCCCGTTGGGACCGACCAGGCCGATCACGTCGCCCGGAGCGACAACCAGGTCCAGGCCGGAGAAGAGCTCGGAGGCCCCGTGTCCCGCGGCCAGCTGCTTGGCGGTCAGGGTCGCGCTCATCGGCTCCGGATGCTACGCGGTGTCGATCGGGTCACCGAACTATAAAGGGGGGCGACCGGGTCGCACCGGCGTGCCACCGTCGATCATGACCACCCTCGCCGCCCCGGCCGCGATCGAGCGGGAGTTCACGGTCCGGTCGCGCAGCCAGCTCCAGCACGCGCTGCGCCGGTTCGCCCGCAACCCGCTGGCCATGGGGGGCCTGGTCACCTTCGCGCTCATGCTGCTGGCCGCGTTCGCCGGCCCGCACTTCTTCCCGTACGGCTTCCAGCGGCAGAGCGCCACGCTGTCCGCGCCGCCGGGCACGGACGGGCACCTCTTCGGCACCGACACCCTGGGCCGGGACGTGCTGCTGCTGACGATGCGCGGGATCCAGTGGTCGATGCTCATGTGCGCGGTCTTCGCCGTGGTCGCGGTGCTGATCGGGGTGCTGGTCGGCGCTGTGTCCGGCTATGTCGGCGGGCTGACCGACGACCTGCTCATGCGGACCGTCGACATCATCCTCACGCTGCCGTTCATGGCCGTGATCCTGGTGCTGTCGGCGGCCTTCCCGGGGGTGCGCTCGCCGGTCGGCATCGCGCTGATCATCGCCCTGCTCAGCTGGATGACGCTGGCCCGGATCGTGCGGGTGCAGTTCCTGTCGCTGCGCGAACGGGAGTACGTCGAGGCCGCGCACGCCCTCGGCGCCTCCAACCGGCGGATCGTGCTGCGGCACCTGATCCCCAACTCGATCGGGCCGATCACGGTGTGGGCGACGCTCGGGGCGGTCGGCGCGATCGGGGCCGAGGCCGCCCTGAGCTTCCTCGGCTTCGGCGTGCAGGGCTCGGAGGTCTCGCTCGGCCGGCTCGTGGCCGAGGGGGCCGCGGCCGCCGAGAGCCGGCCCTGGCTGTTCTACTTCCCGGGCGTGACGCTGCTGATCATCGTGCTGGCGGTGAGTCTCGTCGGGGACGGCATCCAGGACGCCTTCGACCCGGCCGCGACCCGGGAGCGCTGAGCCGGGGGTCAGCCGGGGGATCAGCCGTCCGCGGGGATCCGGTCCCGGAAGCGGTCGGCCGCGACGAGCAGGGTCTCGTCGCCGGTGCGGGCGTGCTCCCGCAGGGCGGCCTCGGTCAGCTTGATCACGTGCTCGTCGCCGTGCTCGACGGCCCGGCCGACGAGCTCGGCCGGGTCGCCGGGGGCCGGGTCGCTCTCGGCCGGCAGCCGCGGCGACGCGAACGCGGCCACGATCCCGCCGACCGCCTGCCAGCTCGCGGCCACGCTGGCCGTCCGCAGCGCCGGCGGCAGCTCCGGCAGCACCATCCGGACCGCGGCCGGCGCGGTCACGGCGTGGCAGAACGCGATCGGTGCGTCGGACCGCGCCGCGAGCACCCGGGCGGCCGCGCCGATCAGCTCGTCCAGGGCCGCGTCGGGGTCGGCCGGCGGACCCCAGGCGTTCAGGCTGCCGGCGTACCCGTCCAGCCCGGGCAGGACCCGCAGCCGGCCGGCGATGCCGTCGCCGTCGTCGGGCACGTCCGGGCGGAGGCGGGGGAGCGCGGCCACCGCCGGGACCGCCGGCAGCGGGCCGGACAGCCGCGGGTCGCCGGGCAGCCGCTGGTAGCGGGCGGCCCACAGGGCCAGGCCCTGGGCCAGCTCGTCGACCAGCAGCGGCTCGGGCTCCTCACCGGCCGCCCGCAGCGACCGGACCGCGTGCGCCGTCCGGATCACCCCGTGGGTCGCGCTGGCCGCCAGCCCCGGCAGCAGCCGCGGCCACCAGCGCAGCAGCAGCTCCCGCCAGCTGGTCGCGCCCGCCTCCTGCCGCAGGTACGCCGTCCAGTCGCCGGCCAGCCGCGCGTCCCCGAGGTGCTCGGGCCAGTCCTCGACGCCGATCCCGCGCACCACCCGGGGCGCGTCGTCCAGCTTGGGCAGGTAGCCGCTGACCCAGCCGCCGACGCGGTCGGCCGCCCCCAGCCGGACCAGTGCCTCGGACGCCATCGGGCCGTGGTTGGCCAGGAAGCCGTGGAACTCCGGACCGGTGCCGCGGAGCCGGTCGAGGGCGTCGAGCAGCGCACCGTCGGTCATCGGCCCACAGTCGGCCGGATGCCCGGTCCCGTCAAGGCCGTCTCAGTGTGAGACACGGCGCCGGGGCTACCCGGCTTAGCGTCGGGACCATGGAGCACTTCCGGATGCTGGTCGGCGGCGAGGCCGTGGACGCCCTGTCCGGGGCGACCTTCGAGTCGGAGAACCCGTACACGGGCGAGCCGTGGGCGGTGGTCCCGGACGGCGGCCCGGCCGACGTGGACGCCGCCGTCGGCGCCGCCCGGGCGGCGCTGGAGGGGGAGTGGGGGGCGCTGACCGGCTTCGCCCGGGCCGCCCTGCTGCACCGGCTGGCCGACCTCATCGACGCGAACGCCGAGCGGCTGGCCCGGCTGGAGGTCGACGACTCCGGCAAGCTCTACCGGGAGATGATCGGCCAGCTGCGCGGGCTGGGCGGCTGGTACCGCTGGTTCGGCGGGCTGGCCGACAAGCTGGAGGGCCGGCAGATCCCGTCCGGCAACCCGGCCTACCTCGTCTACACCCGGCGCGAGCCGGTCGGGGTGGTCGCCGCGATCACCCCGTGGAACTCGCCGCTGCTGCTGCTGACCTGGAAGCTGGCGCCCGCGCTGGCGGCCGGCTGCACCGTGGTGGTCAAGCCGTCCGAGCACGCGCCGGTGTCGACGCTCGGGTTCGCCGCCCTGTTCGCCGAGGCCGGCTTCCCGCCCGGCGTGGTCAACGTGGTGACCGGCCTGTCCCGGGAGACCGGCGCGGCGCTCGCCGGCCATCCCGGGGTGGACAAGGTCGCGTTCACCGGCTCGACCGCGACCGGCAGGGCGGTGGCCCGGGCCGCGGCCGACAACCTCACCAAGGTGACGCTGGAGCTGGGCGGCAAGTCGCCGCAGGTGGTCTTCCCCGACGCGGACCTGGCTGCGGCCGCCAACGGCGTGGTGGCCGGGGTCTTCGCCGCCACCGGCCAGACCTGCATGGCCGGCTCCCGGCTGATCGTGCACGCCGACGTGCACGACGAGCTGGTCCGGCTGGTGGCGGCGCGGGCGGCGCGGATCCGGCTCGGCGACCCCCACGACCCGGACACCGAGATGGGCCCGGTCGCCAACCGCCCTCAGTACGAGAAGGTGCTGGGCCACCTGGCCACGGCCCGGTCCGAGGGTGTCACGGTCGCGTACGGCGGGGCGGCCGAGGGCGGCCTGTTCGTGCAGCCGACGGTGCTGACCGGGGTGACGCCGGCCTCGACCGTCTACCGGGAGGAGGTCTTCGGGCCGGTGCTGGCGGCGGTGCCCTTCACGACCGAGGACGAGGCGGTGAAGCTGGCCAACGACACGCCGTACGGGCTGGCCGGGGCGGTCTGGACCAAGGACGTGCACCGGGCCCACCGGCTCGCGGCCAGGATCCGGGCCGGCACGGTCTGGATCAACGCCTACCGGGTGGTGGCGCCGAACGTGCCGTTCGGCGGGTTCGGCCAGTCCGGGCAGGGCCGGGAGAACGGGCTGCACGCGGTGGACGAGTACCTGGCCGACAAGGCGGTCTGGGTCGAGCTGACCGGAGGAACGCGGGACCCCTTCACGCTGGGCTGATCGCCGTCTTTTCACTTCCCGTTCGGACCGATGCTGTCGGGAAGCTGATAAACGGAGCGGAATTGTCACCCGGTCCCGCTACGGTGCGGCCCGTGGAAGCACTCGCGCGGTTCGTCCTCCGTCATCGGCTCCTGGTCGCCCTCAGCTGGCTGGCCCTTCTCATCGGCGGCGGCATCGCCGCGGGTCCGGCCGCGGGCCGGCTCAGCTTCGACTTCTCGCTCCCCGGCCAGCCGGGATACGAGACCGAGCAGCAGATGATCTCCACGTTCGGCACCAGCAGCGCCGACACGCTCGTGCCGGTGCTGACCGTGCCGGCCGGCGAGACCGTGCAGCAGCACCGGGCCGAGATCGCCACGATCTTCCAGACCGTACGGACCAAGCTGCCGCAGGCGCGGGTCGTCGACCTGGGCAGCACCGGCGACGCCCGGTTCGTCACCGACGACGGCCGGAGCACGTTCGCGCTGATCCAGGGGCCGGAGCCGCAGGGCTTCGGGCCCGGCCTGGAGGCGGCGCTCAAGCCGATCCTGACCGCGTCCGCGCAGTCGGCGGGGCTGGACCCGGGGCTGACGTCGTACAACCTGCTGGCTGCCGGGGGCGAGACCGACGGTCCGTCGGTGCTGGTGGAGACGCTGTTCGGAGCGCTCGGCGCGCTCGCGGTGCTGATCTTCGTGTTCGCGTCGTTCCTGGCCTTCGTGCCGCTGGTGATCGCGGCGGTGTCGATCCTGACCACGTTCCTGCTGGTGCTCGGCCTGACCTACCTGACCGACGTCAGCTTCGTCGTGCAGTTCCTGATCGCGCTGGTCGGCCTGGGCGTCGCCATCGACTACTCGCTGCTGCTGGTGTCGCGCTGGCGGGAGGAGCGGGCCCACGGGCGCAGCAACGACGAGGCCGTCGTGGTCGCGGTCAAGACCGCCGGCCACGCCGTGCTGGCGTCCGGCGTGACGGTGGCGATCAGCCTGCTGGCGCTGCTGGTGGTGCCCGTCCCGTTCCTGCGCAGCATGGGCCTCGGCGGCATGCTGATCCCGCTGGTGAGCGTGGCCGTGGTGCTGACCCTGCTGCCGGCGCTGCTGTCCAAGATCGGCCCCAAGGTGGACTGGCCCCGGATCCGGCACGACGCCGTGGCCGCCCGGGGCTGGTCGGCCTGGGCCCGGCTGATCGTCCGGCGCCGCTGGATCGCCGCCGGTGCGGCCATGGTCGTGCTCGGCCTGATCATCGCGCCGGTGTTCGGGATCAAGATCGGGCAGGCCGGCACCGACTCGCTGGCCCGCAGCGGCCCGGCCTACGACGCCCTGCAGGACCTGCGGGCCGGCGGCGTCGGCGACGGCGTGCTCACCCCGATCGTGGTGCTGGTGCCCGACGACAAGGCGGCCGCCACGGTGGAGGCGGCGAAGTCGGTGTCCGGGGTGCGCACGGCCGCGATCGGCGGCAGCAAGTCCGGCACCACGATCGTCGACGTGTTGCCGGACCGGGAGACCGTCGACAGCAGCAGCAACGGCGTCACCGACGAGGTCCGGACCGCGGTGGAGGCCGCGACCGACGGCAGCGCCGGCGTGGCCGGGACCGGCGCGATCATCCAGGACTACTTCCGGGCGGTCTACGACAACTTCCCGTACGTGCTGGCGCTGATCGCGGTCATCACGTTCGTGCTGCTGGTGCGGACGTTCCGGTCCGTGCTGCTGCCGGTCAAGGCGGTCGTGCTGAACCTGATCTCGCTGGCCGCGGTCTTCGGCGCCGTGGTCTGGTTCTGGCAGGAGGGCAACGGGTCCGACGCGATCTTCGGGGTGTCCGCGACCGGCGCGATCACGTTCTGGCTGCCCGTGATCATCTTCGCGTTCCTGTTCGGGCTGTCGATGGACTACGAGGTCTTCATCCTGGCCCGGATGCGGGAGGAATACGACGCGACCGGCTCGACCTCGAAGGCCGTCATCACCGGGCTCGGGCGGACCGGGCGGCTGGTGACGTCGGCGGCGCTGATCCTGTTCTTCTCCTTCGCCGCGCTGGCCGCGTCGCCCGGCACCGACATCAAGGTGCTCGGCACCGCGCTCGGGGTCGGCATCCTCATCGACGCCACGCTGGTCCGGGCGCTGCTGGTGCCCGCGCTGGTCAGCCTGTTCGGCCGGTGGAACTGGTGGCTGCCGGGCTGGCTGGCCACGGTCCTGCGGGTGGAGCCGTCGCCGGTCGCGCCGGCCGCCGAGCCCGGCCCGGAGGAGCCCGACCCCGACGAGCCCCACCGGGAGCTCACCACCGTCTGAGGTCCGGCGGGCCGGGCCACCACCCGGCCCGCCGTTCTCCGCCGGAGCTTCACCCCCGGCCGGGGTTATTCACGCAGCGGCAGCCCGACCCGGTCCCGGAGCTCGGCCAGCGTCAGCCCGTACGTGTCCCGGACCCGCAGCCCGTCGGCGTCGACCGTGAACACCGCGTGGTCGGTGTAGACCCGGCTCACGCAGGCCAGCCCGGTCAGCGGATAGGTGCACTTCTCGACCACCTTCGGCGTCCCGTCCCGGGCGAACAGCGGCATCATCACGAACACCGCCCGGGCCCCGATGGCCAGGTCCATCGCCCCGCCCACGGCCGGGATCGCGCCCGGCTCGCCGGTGTGCCAGTTGGCCAGGTCGCCGCCGGCCGAGACCTGGAACGCTCCCAGCACGCAGACGTCCAGGTGCCCGCCGCGCATCAGCGCGAACGAGTCGGCGTGGTGGAAGTAGGACGCGCCCGGGGTCTCGGTGACCGGCAGCTTGCCGGCGTTGGTGAGGTCCGGGTCGATGTCGTCGCCGGTCGCCGCCGGGCCCATGCCGAGCATGCCGTTCTCGGTGTGCAGGGTGATGCCGCGGCCGGCCGGCAGGTGGTCGCCGACCACGGTCGGCAGCCCGATGCCGAGGTTGACGTACGCGCCGGCCGGGATGTCGGCGGCGACCACCCGGGCCAGCTCGTCCCGGTCCAGCGGCCCGCGGCCGGCGTGCTCGGCGGTCACACCACCACCACCCGGTCCACGTAGATGCCGGGCGTGACGACGACCTCGGGGTCCAGCCCGCCGGCCGGCACCACCTCGGTCACCTGGGCCACCGTGGTCGTCGCCGCCGTCGCCATCACCGGCCCGAAGTTGCGGGCTGTCTTGCGGTAGACCAGGTTGCCCACGCCGTCGGCCCGGTACGCCTTGATCAGCGCGACGTCGCCGCGGATGGGGAACTCCAGCAGGTAGTCGCGGCCGTCGATGGTGCGCTGCTCCTTGCCCTCGGCCAGCGGCGTGCCGACCCCGGTGGGGCAGTAGAACGCGCCGATGCCGGCCCCGGCCGCCCGCATCCGCTCGGCCAGGTTGCCCTGCGGCACCAGCTCCAGTTCGATCCGCCCGTCCCGGTAGAGCCGGTCGAAGACGTACGAGTCGGACTGCCGCGGATACGAGCAGAGGATCCGGCGGACCAGGCCCGCGGCCAGCAGCGCGGCCAGCCCGGTGTCGCCGTTGCCGGCGTTGTTGCTGACCACGGTCAGGTCGCGGGCCCCGTGCCGGCGCAGCGCGTCGATCAGCTCCACCGGCTGCCCGGCCGAGCCGAAACCGCCGATCAGGACGGTCGCGCCGTCCGGGACGTCGGCGACGGCCGCGTCCGCGTCGGTCACGGCAACGCTCACGCCACGTTCTCCAGCACCACCGCGAGGCCCTGGCCGACGCCGATGCAGATGGCCGCGACCCCCCAGCGGTGCCCGTCGGCGCGCATCACCGCGGCCAGCGTGCCGAGGATCCGGCCGCCGGATGCGCCCAGCGGGTGGCCGATCGCGATGGCGCCGCCGCGGGTGTTGACGATCGACGGGTCGATCGGCCAGGCGTCCAGGCAGGCCAGCGACTGCACCGCGAAGGCCTCGTTGAGCTCGACCGTGCCGACGTCGGACCAGCCGATGCCGGCCCGGGCCAGCGCCCGGTTCGCGGCCTCGACCGGGGCGTAGCCGAAGCTCTGCGGTTCCAGCGCGCTGGCGCCCCGGCCGGCGATCCGGGCCACCGGGTCGCGGCCGATCGCGCCGGCGGCCGCGGCCGAGCCCAGCAGCACCGCGGACGCGCCGTCGTTGAGCGGGGACGCGTTGGCCGCGGTGATCGTGCCGTCGGGGCGGAAGGACGGGCGCAGCGCGGCCAGCTTCTCCGGGGTGCTGGCGGCCCGGATGCTCTCGTCCCGCTCCAGCCCGGTGTCCGGCACCGGCTCGACCAGGTCCTTGTAGAAGCCGGCCGACCAGGCCTGGTCGGCCAGCCGGTGCGAGCGCAGCGCGAACTCGTCCTGCCGCTCCCGGCTGATGCCGAACCGCTCGCCCAGCTGCTCGCAGGCCTCGCCCAGCGAGACCGTCCACTGTGGATTCATGGCCGGGTTCACCAGCCGCCAGCCCAGGGTGGTCGACACCGCCTCCAGGTTGCCGGCCGGGAACGCCTTCGACGGCTTCGGCAGCACCCACGGCGCCCGGGTCATCGACTCGACCCCGCCGGTCACCACGACCTCGGCGTCGCCGGTCTCGATCATCCGGGAGGCCCCGATGGCGGCGTCCAGGCTGGACCCGCAGAGCCGGTTGACGGTCGAGCCCGGCACCGACACCGGCAGCCCGGCCAGCAGCACGGCCATCCGGCCGACGTTGCGGTTGTCCTCGCCGGCCCCGTTGGCGTTGCCCAGCGTCACCTCGGCCACCAGGCCCGGGTCCAGCGCCGGCGAGCGGGCCAGCAGGGTCCGGACGGCGAAGGCGGCCAGGTCGTCCGGGCGGCTGCCGGCCAGGCCGCCGCCGAGCCGGCCGAACGGGGTGCGCACAGCGTCGTAGACGTACGCCTCGGTCACTGGTCCTCCTCCAGGACCTTCCGGGCGATCCGGAAGGCGGTGTTGGCGTCCGGCACCCCGCAGTAGATCGCGCTCTGCAGGAGCACCTCGGTGATCTCCGCGACGGTGAGCCCGTTGCGCCCGGCCGCCCGCAGGTGCAGGGCCAGCTCCTCGTGGTGGCCGCGGGCGACCAGCGCGGTGAGCACGATCATCGAGCGGCTGCGCCGGTCCAGGCCGGGGCGGGTCCACACACCGCCCCAGGCGTACTGCTCGATGAAGTCCTGGAAGTCGCGGTCCAGGTCGGTGGTGGCGGCCGCGGTCCGGTCGACGTGGGCGTCGCCGAGCACCTGCCGCCGGACCGCGTGGCCGGCGGCCCGGACCCCGGCGACGGTACGGCCGGCCAGGTGGCCGGCCAGCAGGCCGGCGGTGGCGCCCGGAGCCTCGGCCGGGGCCAGGTGCGCGACGGTGTCCAGCACGACCAGCCGGCCGTCGGCGACCCCGGTGGCGATCGCCCGCAGGCCCTCGACCGGCGTCCGGGTGTCGTACGCGCCGGCCACCGCCAGCACCGGCCCGTGGATCTCGCCCAGCCGCCCGGTCAGGTCGAAGGCGGCCAGCGCCTCGCAACCCCAGGCGTAGCTGGCCGGGTCCGCCGCGGCCAGCGCGTCCAGCAGGGCGGCGGCGACGGCCGGCTCCCGGTCGGCGAACCCGGGCCCGAACCAGGTCCGCGCGGCCAGCGGCAGGACGGCCGCGGTGCCCTCGGACCGGACCAGCGCGGCCCGCTCGTGCCAGCCGTCCGGGGTGCCGATGCGGGCGCCGGTGCACAGCAGCGCGGCCGCGGTCACCCGGTCCGGGGCGTCGAGCAGCAGCTGCAGCCCGACCGCGGCCCCGATCGAGTCGCCGGCGTAGCAGAACGGCCGGCCCGGCTCGACCAGCGCCAGCACGCCCTGGGCCAGCTCGGCCATCGAGAACGCGTCCGTCGCCGGGGCCGAGCCGCCGTGCCCGGGCAGGTCCCAGGCCACGATCTCGAACTCGTCCGCCAGCGACGCCGCGCAGCGGGCCCACAGCGTCGCTGCCGTGGTGCCGATGGCCGGGCCGAGCACCAGCAGCGGGCGGTCCGGGCCGGCCGGCCGGCGCGACGACCCCGACAGCACCGGCCTCATCGGCGGGTGTCCAGGAACACGGTCTCGTCCGGCCCCTGCAGCACGATGTCGTGAGCGAACCCGCCGGGCGCGACGACGGCGACGAGCGTCCGACTCCGCTCCGGCGGCAGCGCGGCCAGCAGCGGGTCGGCGGCCAGCGCGTCGGCGGACCCGGGCAGGTAGATCCGGGTCCACAGCCGGTCCAGCAGCCCCCGGGCGAACACGGTCAGGGCGAAGAACGGCACCGCCCCGGGCCGGACCGGCCCCGGCGCCAGCGTGCTGAACGACCACTGCCCGGCCGCGTCGGTGGCCGCCCGCCCCCAGCCGGTGAAGGTCCAGCCGTCCCGGTGCAGCGAGCCGGCCTGCTGCACCACCGCGCCCGAGGGGTCCGGCTGCCACAGCTCGAGCAGTGCGTCCGGCACCGGGTCGCCGGCCCCGTCGAGCACCCGCCCGTGCAGCCGCACCGCCCGCGGGTCGCCCGGCGGCACCAGCTCCGGCCCGGCCCCGTACGGCAGGGAGAGGCCGAAGAACGGCCCCGCGGTCTGGCCGGGCGTGGGGACGCTCACGACTCCGTCCAGGTCCGGCGCGGCCCGGTCAGCACGATGTCCCAGCGGTAGCCGGTGGCCCACTCCGGCGAGGTGACCGAGTGGTCATAGGCGGCCAGCAGCGCCTCCCGCCCGGCACTGTCCGGAATGGACTGATAGATCGGGTCGAGCGGCAGCAGCGGGTCCCCCGGGAAGTACATCTGGGTGATCAGCCGCTCGGTGAAGTCGGTGCCGAACAGGGAGAAGTGCAGGTGCGCGGGCCGCCATGCGTTGCGGTGGTTGCGCCAGGGATAGGGCCCGGGCTTGACCGTGACGAACCGGTAGCGGCCCTCGACGTCGGTCAGGCAGCGGCCGGTGCCGGTGAAGTTGGGGTCCAGCGGGGCCGGGTGCCGGTCCCGGCCGTGCGCATACCGCCCGGCCGCGTTGGCCTGCCACAGCTCGACCAGCTGGCCGGTGACCGGGCGGCCGGAGGCGTCGGTGATCCGCCCGGTGACGACCATCCGCTCGCCGATCGGCTCGCCCGGGTGCTGCGCGGTCAGGTCGGCCTCGCCCGGGTCCACGTCCTGGGGCCCGAAGACCGGCGCGGTCAGCTCGACCCCGTCCGGGTCGACGGCCACCGGCGGCAGCGCCGGGTGCCGCAGCCCGCTGCTGCGGTAGGGCGGGTAGTCCAGCAGCGGCCCGGGCCCGGACCGGCCGTCGTACGCGGCCGCGATCGCGGCGATCTCGGCGCTGATCGTGGCCTGGGTGTCGCCGGGCGGCGCGGTGTCGGGCACCCTCGCACGTTACGACAGCGCCGGCGCGGCGCGCTGGCCCCGCCCCCGGAGGGAGAAACCGGGGGCGGGGCCAGTTCGGGGCCCCGCCGCCCGGCCTGGCCAGCCGGGCGACGGGCCCTCCCGTCCGGGTGCCGGTTCCCGCTGGAGGCTGGGATCCGGCGTGCGGACGGGCTCTCGCGGTGTCCTGGTCGGCTGGTCGGGTCAGCCGGGGACGGCCGCGAGAGTGGTGAGGGGGATGGCGTCGACGTTCGGGTGCGTGGACAGCAGGGCGAGCAGGGCGCCGAGGGCGGTGAGCTCGCCGCGGTCGGTGACGGCGTGGTGGAGCATGACCCCGACCGGGCGGCCGGACCGGACCGCGGCGGCCAGCCGGTCGGCCAGCTCGTACGGGGTCCACCGGACGCCCTTGCGGGAGCCGAACCAGTCCACCGTGATCGGCACCTCCGGGACCGGGGAGTCCAGCGGGGCCGCGGTGCTGTCCCGGGACAGCACGGCGATGCCGCAGGCGGCCAGCGCGGCCGCGGTGCCGGAGGTGCAGCGGTTCCAGGGCGGGGTGAAGACCGGGTCGAGCAGGTCGCCGAACGCGTCGCCCAGTACGGCCCGGCCGCGGGCGATGTCGGCCACCTGGTCCTCGTACGGGCGGGACGGGCCGAACTCGCACTTGCGCCCGACCGGCTCGTGGTTGACGTGGGCCCAGCCGTGCTGGTGCAGGTGCACACCGCCGACCCGGGCCCGGACGGTCAGCTCGGCCGCCAGCGCCGGGTGCAGCGCGGCCGGGATCACGGCCACGTCCACCGGCAGCGACCGCCGGTCGAACAGGTCCAGCAGCGCCCACAGCCGCTCGTCGCCCCAGCCGGCGTCGTCGGCACGGACGAAGACGGTGCACGGGCCCTCGTCCAAGGCGACCCGAACCGGTTCCAACCAGCTCATGGGACGGCCACCTCCGCGGCGAGGATGCGGGCGGTGGTCTCCGCCCCGGACAGGTCCAGCGGCACCGCCGCCGGGGTCGAGGCGGCCGCGGCCACCAGCAGCTCCAGCAGCCGCTCCCGGGACTCCAGCTCCCGGGCCGGCAGCATCCGCAGCGCCCCCAGGTCGGCCAGCCGGGCGGTGCGGCGGGTCTGCTCGTCCTCGGTGCCGGCCGCGTACGGGACGACGACCGCCGGGGTGCCGGCCCGCAGCAGGTCCATCGTGGTGTTGTAGCCGCCCTGGCTCAGCGACAGCGCCGACCGGCCGATCTCGGCGGCCAGGTCGTCGACCCGGCGGACCGCGTCCAGCACCGGGCTGTGCCGGGCCTGGTCCTGCAGCCATTCCCACACCGGCGCGGGCAGGAACGGCCCGGCCACCGCCGTGGTCCGCAGCCCGGTCCGGATGAACAGGTCGCGGTGGACCTCGACCGCGGCCCGCACCAGCGGCTCGCCGACCATGCCGCCGCCGGCGGAGACGATCAGCCGGGCCAGCGGCAGGTCGGCCGGCGCCGGGGCCGGCGGCGCCACGAACCCGCTGTAGTGCACCGGCACCCGCAGCGGCGTGGCCGGGTGGAAGGAGTCCTCCAGCGTCGCGAAGGCCGGGTCGGCGTGCATGACGATCGCGTCGAAGGAGGCGTTGAGCCGGGTCACCGCCCGCTCGTCGTGCCTCTCCTGCCCGACCGGCCGCTGCACCAGGATGTCCCGCAGGCTGGAGACCACCCGCGGCCGCCGGTCGCCCAGCGCGGCCACCGCGTCCAGCAGCGGCAGCAACTCGAACTCGAACTTGTTCCGGCCGAACGGGTACATCTCGATCAGCACCACGGCTGGCGTCGTGTCGTCCAGCGCGTCCAGGATCAGCCGGCGCCGCTCGGCGCAGGCCTCCTCGACCGAGTACGCCGGGTCGCGGCTGATCAGGTCGGCGCCGGCCTGGCCCAGCGGCGGCAGGTTGAGCACGGCCACCCCGGCCGGGACCCGGGTGCCGGCCGGGAACCGGCCGCCGTTGAGCAGCAGCACGTCGAAGCGGTCGGCCAGGCCCTCGGCCAGTCGCAGGGACCGGGCCAGGTGGCCCAGGCCGAGCGAGTGCTGGCAGTAGAAGAGCAGTCGGTCGCGGGTCACGGTCGGACTCCGTTCAGCAGCACGTCGTCGGCGGTGGCCAGGAGCTCGGGCAGCCGGTCCAGGGTCGGCAGGTGCACCCGGTTGACGGCCCGGACGGCCCGCTCCGCGACCAGCGCGGCGGCGGTGTGCCAGCGCAGCGACGGCTCCGCGGGCAGGTCCCGTACGGTGCCGTAGCCGGCCAGGAACGCGTCCCGGATCGCGCCGCTGTCCGGCTCCTGGTGCAGCCGGGCCAGCAGGCTGCCGATGTCGGCGGCGGCCGGGCCGGTGCCGGCCTGGTCCAGGTCGATCAGCGCGATGGCGTCAGCGTCGGCCAGCGCGTTCTTGGGGTGGCAGTCGCCGTGCAGCACCACCGCGGGGCCGCCGGGCGGCGGACCGCCGGCCAGCCGGCCGGCCAGCCGCAGCGCCGGCCCGGCCACGTCCGGGCGGGCCAGCGCGACCAGCTGGGCGCTGTGCCCGACCCGGCGCGGGTCCAGCCGGCCGAAGCGGGGCAGCCCGGCCGCGACCTCGGCGCCGGAGTCGTGCAGGGTGCCGATCGCGACCCCGAGCCGGTGGACGGCGCCGGTCAGCGCCGGCCCGGCCAGCTCGCCCCAC
>DATDKW010000425.1:0-23968 GCA_036519715.1 Mycobacteriales bacterium | reverse complement strand
GAGCAGACCGAGCGGAGGACTGATCTTGGATCGTTGCTGTCATGACTGCCTCCTCGGACGAGCCCATTGTGAGCTTGGCCGAATTGGTGGCGCAGCAAGTAGAGCCGAAGGTCACGCAACCGCTCCTCTCGAGACCCGACCGCGTCGCCGCACGGCACGTGAGACGGCCTCCTGGGGCCGGCTAGCGGCCTAGGAGGTCGAGCCCACACGAGCACGACCGAACGCGGCGCTGCTCACGTCGTGGGTCCCCTAGCTCACCGAGGGGCCTCCCCTGGCGGCGCGCCGAATTGCGGCTCGCCATCCGGCGGCTCCCGCGAGTCCCATTCCGGCTGGAGCCGACAGATACAGCCAAGCGACCGGTTCGCTCCAGCCGAGAGCGGAGGGGTACCGCGCGACGGCGACCATGAGTTCGTGGGCTTTGACTCCACTGAAGGTCGCCCGAAGTGAGGACGTAAGGCTCTACCCACGTCCCGCCGCCGGGATCAGACTAATCATGCATCCCAAACCAAACGAGTACGTTGTGAAAAGGGAGGTCAAAGCAATCTGGGTGTCCAGACCTCCAAATGAAGTCGGAGAAGGTGACGAGACACACCAGTAATATGTCGGCGACATAATAGACGATCGAGAATTGGAGTCTCAACATGTCGACTATGACCCGGGCGCCGGCCGGACAACCGCTAGAGGCGTCGCCTGCGATCAGCGTAAAGAGCTACATGGTGCAGGCGATCCTGTGCGCGGTCTTCCTCTTCCTCCCGACCGCTGTTCCGGCGATCTATTTCGCTGCGAAGGTGAAGCCCGCCCAGCGGGCGGGAAACCTCGCGGGAGCCATGCAGGCATCGGAGAAGGCGAGGCTGTTCTGCCAGATCAGCCTGCTTCTGGGAGCCGTGCTTTGGCCGCTATTCATCATGACCATCGTTGCGGCGGGTGGCGGCCCTTCCGGGTCGGGCCTCTGGTACCCCTGAGGACGAGGGCTCGTGCAGAAGAGTGAGTAGCAACCTGCGCGAGGCGCCGCTGCTCGGCCTGCGCCGCAAGCCCGGCCGGCTAGCACTCGCGGTCTTCCGGATGCCACTGCGGGCCTACCGCCACGATGCCGGCTGGCTCCTCGGCCGAACGTTCCTCCTGCTGGTCCATACCGGACGCCAGACGGGGCAGCCGCACTCGACGGTCGCGATGGTGCTGCGCTACGACCCGGACCAGCACGCGGCCGTCATCTGCTCCGCATGGGGACCAGACGCCGACTGGGTTCGCAACCTCCGCGCCGGCCCCGCGGTCCGCGTGCAGTTGGGACGCGAGTCCTACAACCCGGAGCACCGGTTCCTCTCCGAGGACGAGAGCTTCGAGGTGGTCGCGCACTTCCGCCGCGAGCACCCGTGGCGGCTACGGCTGATCAGCACCATCCTCGGCTGGGGAGACCTCGGCGACGACGACACGGCCCGCGAGTTCACCCGCAACCACCCCTTCGTGGCTCTCCGACCGGCCGGCATCCCACCGACCTGAGCGGCGGCGCCTACGTCCCCTATCCGACGTCGCGAGAAGCTCTACCTGGCCGCGGTGGAGGACCTGTTCTCCCGCCGGCTGCTCGGCTTCGCGATGAGCGGGCACGACGCCGAGCTCCCGGTGGCCTCGCTGCGGATGGATGCTGCCGTCCGCGGCGGCAGCGTCTGCGGGGTGATCTTCCACACCGACCAGGTCAGCGACAACCGGCACAGAAGGCTCGCCGGCCGCCGGACGGCGACCCAGAGCCGACTGGCTGAGCGGGCGGGGGCGGGCGCTGGTGGCTCGTAGCGTGCGGCATGCACCGATCGGCCCTGTGGCGTCGACTGCTGGCAGGTACGCGGTACGAGCGGGCGTGGCTTCGGGGGACCTCCTCGCCGGCATCACCGTCCCGGCCTACCTGGTTCTGCAGCTCATGGCGTACGCCGAGGTGGCCGGGCCGGTCCGGTGTCCGCGGTCACCAGCGCCCTCCCGCCCGGCGGTACCGGATGAACGGGGCCGCGCGGCCAGCCAGCGTCCCCGGTGCGGGCTAGTCGAAGGTCAGCACCTCCGACACCGGGCGGCGGCCGGTCGGCTCGGGCCGCGGGCCGGGCTGCGGCCAGCCGATCCGCAGCACCATCTGGGGATGGTCCGGCCAGTTCATCAGCGTGCGGAACCGCTCTCGCACCGCCGGCAGGTCGAGTGCCTGCGTCATCGCCGAGCTGGCCAGGCCTAGCCGCTCAGCCTCGATCGCGATCCGCGCGTACGCCTCCCCAGCGCGCACCCGGGCCTCCGGTGTGTCGTCGGTGGTTGACACGATCAGGTAGAGCGGCTGCTCGTCGACCCCTTCCGGGAGGGACTCGCCCCCGGTGATCCCGGCCTCGAAGTCGCGCACCGGCACGTCCGTGTGCCGGGGCGTACCGGGGACGGCGTGCGGCACCGCCGAGGCCGGCACTCCGTCCGGCGCGCCCTCGCCCTGGTGGCGGGTCCAGTGGGCCAGCTCGGCCCGGTAGGCGGCGTCACGGGCCTCGACCTGGTCGGCCCAGGAGAACACGACGGCCAGGTCGAGCCGCTCGTCGGGCCGCTGCACGGCCGAGGCGTACACGTCGCCGTCCGCAGCCGCGGCCAGGAGCCGGTCCACCGCCTCGTCCGGCACGGGCTCGGCCCGGAACGGGCGGCGGTCGCTGTACCGGCGCTCGGCCGCTGCGGACCGGTCCGTCACCACCGGATCGACGGTCGTACGCCCCAGCGGCCGGATCCAGGCCAGCAGGTCCGGCCGGTCACGGTCGGGCATCCGGTTCACGTCCGTGCGCCACCCCCGCGCCGCCAGCCCGAGCCGGGCCAGCTCCAGCGCGGCGCCGCAGGACAGCAGCACGGAGCGGCCGTCCGGGTCGAGCACCGACAGCTGCCGAGACCGGTCCGCGTGCACCTCCAGGACGCCGTGGTGGTACACCCAGCGCCACGGCTGGGTGTTGTGGATCGACGGCGCCCGCACGCCGAGAGCGACGGCCCGCTCGACGTCGTCGTGCGTGGGTATCGGCAGAGTCTCGTACATGCTCCGACGCTACGACCCAGGCCGCCGAACCACTAGCTTGGCGACGTCCGGACACATTCGGCGAGCACGGTCAACGCGTAGGTCTTGATCGAGCGGCCCTCGCCGGCCAGGAGGACGGGAGGACGCCATGCGGATCGAGGACGCCGTGGTCGTCGGCATCGAGGCCGGCGATCCGGACCGGCCGCTGCTCGGCTGGGCGGCCGAGGAGGCGGCGGCACGGAAGGTGGGAGTCGTGGTCTGCCACGTATGGGAGTGGGGGGACGTCGAGCACGCCCCGCGGCTACTCCCCGACGTGGAGACAGCAGCGCCCACTCCGGCGGAGGTCCGCGTCCGGGAGGCGGTACGCCGGCTGCGGGAGTGGTATCCGGACGTGGACGTCTCGGCCGTCTTCGCGCAGGGCCGTCCGGCCCGGACGCTGCTGCATGTCTCGGAGCGGGCGAGGCTGCTCGTGGTCGGTGCGCGCGGGCGCGGCGGGTTCGCCGGTCTCCAGCTCGGTTCGGTGTCCGCCCACCTGGCCGCGCATGCCCGCTGTCCGGTGGCCGTCGTCCGGCCGCCGTCCACTTCGGTCGCAGTCGACGTAGTCGCCGGGGTGGACGGCTGGCCCGGCTCGGAGCGGACCGTACGGCTGGCCGCCGAGGAGGCCGAGCGGCTCGGCGGCAAGCTCGTCCTGGTGCACGGCTACCGGCTCCCGCTGCCGGCTGAGTACGGGCCGAATCCCGGGATCGACGAGCCGCACCGCCGGGCCGAGGCGGAGGACCTGGCTGAGCGAGCGGCCGCGAGCCTGGCCGGGGTCGACCTCGACGTGGAGGCGCGGGCGGTGCACGGCGCGCCGGCGGCCGTCCTGCTCGACGCGGCGGCCGATGCCGCTGTGCTCGTGGTCGGTGCCCGCGGGGTCGACGGCGTCGCCGGTCTGGCGCTCGGGTCCGTGAGCCAGCAGGTACTCCGGCACGCACCCTGCACGACCGTGGTGGCGCGCTGATGCCGAGCCTGGACGGACAGTGAGCTGCTGTTCCACCGACCGTCCACAGAGGACGTCGCAGCGTCCGGTGAACCGGTGGCCATCGCGGTGACCCACGCGACGGGCCCGGACGGCGATCATGCCGGCACGTATTGGCACTGCGACGTGTAGGTGGTAAGGCTATGCGGGTGCTTGCCGAGGCAGAGAAGAGCACGGTGTTCCGGCACGCTCGCCGACACTTCCCCGGTGTGGTGCCGCAGGTCGCGGCCGGCTTCGAGGATCTCCCGTTCCTGGACCGTCAGCGGGCGCTGCCCTGGTACGGCCGAACGGTCGAGGGTGCCCGGGAGTTCACCTCGACCGGCACGTCCGGACGGCCCAAGCCGGTGACCTGGACACCGGCGGAGGACCGGTGGTACGTGGCCGAGAAGCAGGCCTTCCTCGACGCCTGGCTGACCGGGTTCGGTCGTGCCTTCATCTCCCTCGGGGCCGGTCACAACGCCGGCTCCGCGAGCGTCGTCCTGGGCGGCCTCGGCCTCGACGTGCACGACGCCGGCCTCTCACCGCTCGACCAGCAGTGCGCAGCGATCATCCGGTCGGCGCCCGAGGTCCTCTACTGCTCCCCCTCGATCCTCGCCAACCTGATCATGGGCCTGCAGCGCCGGGGCGAACGGCCCACGGCGGTCCGTCGGGTCATCACCAACGGCGAGATCTTGATGCCTTCGGCCCGCGCCCGCGCGCTGACGTTCTTCGGTCTCGGCCCGTCGGACCTGATGGACACGTACGGCTCCACCGAGGTCGGGACGATCGCCCACACCTGTCCCAGCTGCGGCGTCTATCACTTCCTGCCCGGCGTCTATCCGGAAGCCGCGCCGTCCGGCACCGTCGGCGGACACCCGGCCGACGGCGATGCCGTGCCTCTCGCGCTGAGTTCGGTCAAGCGCACCAGCTTCCCGGTGATCCGGCTGGTGACCTACGACCTCGTCCGGGGCCTGCGTCGGTCCACCTGCACCGGTCTGGCCCGGTTCAGCATGGACGGCATCGTCGGCCGCTGCGACGACGTGCTCAACTACGGCGAGCTGTTCTCCCCGTACGAGTTGGCCGACCTCATCGCCGGGCTGCTGCCGGCGGCGCGATGGTTCGCCTTCAACCCGGGCAACGACGTCACGATCGTGGTCGAGGGGGTGGAGCCGCCCGGCTTCCGCGACGAGATGTGGCGGCGCTATCCGCTGCACCGCCGGATGACGGACCTCGGCCTGCTGAACCCGCCGGAGATCCGGTTCGTCCGCGACTTCGACACCTTCGTGCGGAGGTCCGGGCTGCCCCGGCCGGGTCCCGGCAAGGACGCCCGCCGGGTGCTGCGGGTGGCGCCGGAGGACTCGTGGTTCGACGGGACGGTCCGGTGACGGCCGGCGCGCGGCCCCTGCGGATCGACCGGCTGCCCGCCGGTGAGGTCCATGCGGTCGGAGCAGCCGGTCTGGAGACCGCCGCGATGGTGCGCTACCTGGTCGAGGGCGGGCGGCCCGACGTCGTCCTGCACGACACGGCGGAGAACTTCGACCGGTCCTTCCACGCGGCGCACCGGTTCCAGCCGGACGCGCACCGGACCCGGGCCTGGACGGCGCTCACCCGTTGCCGGGAGCTGCGCACCGGCCGGGACTACCTGGCCGGAGTCGGGTCCGCCGCCGCCGTGCTGCTCCCGGTGGCCTGGTTCCTCCAGCCGGGCAACGCCGGCCTCGAGGCCGTCCGGGATCGGTTCGTGTCCTACCCCGACGCCTGCTTCGACCTGTGGCGCGGTCCGGTGATCGGCGTCAGCGGCTCCTACGGGAAGACCACGACCACCCGCTTCGCCGCCGAGCTGACCGGCGGGGTCTTCTGCGGCAACGACCGGGAGGCGTTCTTCGACCTGGGCGCGCTGGCCGCGGAGCCACCGGACCGCCACCTGGCGTTCGAGGCGTCGAACCGGCACCTGCACAACGGCTTCCGCCGGATCCTCGACGTCGGGGTGCTGACCGGGATCAGCCTCAACCACGAGCCCGACCACGGGTCGTTCGAGGCGTACCGGCAGGTGAAGTATTCGCTGGCGGCCCGCTGCCGCCACTTCCTGTTCCACGCCGACATCCCGGCCTGCTACCCGGACGCGGCCGGCATCGCCGCGCGGGGCACCGCGTACGGGGCCGGCGGCCGCTGGAGCCTCGCCGGGCGGGCCGTGCAGAGCCCGCAGGGCCGGCAGTACCCGCTGCCCGGGATCGCCTCGCTGGCCCACCCCGACCACGACAACGCCCTGGCGGCCGCCGCGGCGGCGCTGCTGGCCGGCACCCCGGCGGACGAGGTCGCGCGCCGCTCCCTGGGCCTCGCCGCCACGACCCCCCGATACCGGCACTCGACCACGGTGGTCGGCGGCCGCACGGTCGTCAACGACGCCGCCTCCTGCCTGCCGGCCTCCACCGCTGCACTGGTCGCCGGCCTGGACCGGCCGTTCGCGCTGGTCTGCGGCGGTGACCGGCAGCGCTACCGGCCGGGCGAGTTCGACCACCTGGCCCGCACCGTCGCGGCCAACCCGCACGCCGGCCTGGTCTGCACCGTCGGCCCCATGGCCGGCAACCTGGCCGCCGCCTTCCACGCCGCCGGGGTCGATACGGTGGTCCGGGCCGCGGACCTCGACGAGGCAGTCGAGCGGGCGGTGGCATCCCCGGCGCCGGTGCTGGTGTTCTCGCCGGGCTGCGGCACCGGGTCGCAGTTCCCGGACAAGTACGCCCGGGGGGAGGCGTTCGACCGTGCCGTCCGCACGCTGGTATCCGCCCGTCAAGCGGCTCGCTGACGTCCTGGTCGCGCTGCTGCTGCTGCCCCCGGCGCTGGCCGTGCTCACCGTCGCGGGGCTCATCTCGCTCGCGCTGCACGGAGCGCCGGTGCTGTTCACCCAGCAACGCGTCGGCCGCCACGGCGTGCCCTTCCGGCTGGTCAAACTCCGGACGATGACCGGTCCGCCGGCCCACGACCGGTCCTACCGGGAGCGACACCGGCTCACCGCCTGCGGCCGGGTGATGCGTCCACTCCGGGTGGACGAACTGCCGCAGCTGATCCATCTTCTCACCGGCGCCATGAGCCTGGTGGGTCCGCGCCCGCTGTTGGCCCAGCACGTCGCCGACGCCGGCGGGGGCGGCCGCCGGCACGAGGTCCGGCCGGGCTTCACCTGCTACGCGCAACTGGAGCTGGCCGAGCACGGCTACCTGGACCGGTACCGACAGGTCGCGCTGGACGACGAGTACGTGGAACGGATGGGCCTCCGGACGGACCTCCGGATCCTCGGGCGGACGGCCGGCCTGCTGCTGGGCCGCCGCCCCCGCGCGCCGCTGGCCCGGTTCGCGCCGGACGGCGCCGGCCGCGCCGCCGGTCCCGGTGCGGGCACCGCTGACGAGTGCCGTTGAGCCGACCGGCCGGCCGCACCGGCGCGGTCGCGGTCGTCAGCGCGGTGTCCGCCGCCAGTGTGCTGCTCGGGCTCGGTCGCGACGTCGTCGTCTCGGCGGTCTTCGGCGCCAGCTCGGAGCTCGACGCCTACCTCGTCGCGCAGGGTCTGATGAACCTCGTCCTGGCGCTCGTCGCGGGCGCCCTGGCCAGTGCGGTCGTCCCGGTCGTGTCAGCGCCGGCCGCGGCCGGCGACCCGGCACCGGCACATCGCGGTGTGGCGACCGCGCTGACCGTGGCCGTCGGCGTCCTCGGCGTCGCCGCGGTTGTCGCGGGACTGCTGGCCGGCGACGTCGTCGCGGCGCTGGCGCCCGGCTTCGACCCGGAGGCGGCCGCGCTGGCCCGGCGACTCACCCGGATCGTGCTGATCGCCACCGTGCTCATCGCCGCGACCAACGTGCTCGCCGCCGTCGCGCAGTCGCACCACCGGTTCTTCTGGGCGGCCGCGCAGGGAGTCCCGTTCAACCTGGTGATGATCGTGGCGGCCGCCGGGTTCGGGCCCCGGTACGGTGTCGCCGCGCTGGCGGTCGGCTATGTCACCGGGTCGGCCGCGCGTCTGCTGCTGCAGCTGATCCCGCTGCGCGGACTGGCTGTCCGGCTCGTGCCCCGCCTCGACCTCCGCGACCCCGCCTTCCGTGCCATCGTCCGGCTCCTCCCGCCGCTGCTGCTGGTCAACGTCGTCGGCAGCGTCGGCACGATGATCGACCGTGCGGTCGCCTCCACCCGCGGTGAGGGCACGATCACCACACTGTCCTACGCGTGGCGGGTGGTCTCCCTGGCCGACATGGTGGTGGTCGCCTCGTACGTGGCCGTGCTCTACCCGGCCTTCGGAGTGGCCGCCGCCGCCCCGGGCCGCGCCGAGCTGCGCCGCCTCGCGGCCCGCGGGCTCACCGGCGTGACGCTCGTCATAGTTCCCGCCGTCGCCGGCCTGGTCGCGGCGGCGGCGCCGGTCACCGCGCTGGTCTACGGGCGAGGCAACTTCGACGGCCGGGCCGTCGCCCTGACCACGACCGCGGTCGCCTGGTACGCCCCCGGCCTGCTGCCGTTGGCGTGGCGGGAGGTGGCGACCCGGGCCCTGTACGCCGTCGGGGACGGCCGGACGCCGGGCCAGGTCGCGGTGCTGGCCCTGGCGGTCAAGGCCGCCGGCGACCTCACACTGGGCCTGACCTACGGCGTCCCGGGAATCGCGGCGTCCACCGTCGGGTCCGTGACCCTGGCCGCGGTGCTGACCACGGCCCAGCTCGCCCGGCGGCACGGCGGCGTCGACGGCCGGGCGCTGGTCCGGCCGGTGGTCCGGCTCGGTCTCGCCGGCCTGGCCGCCGGTATCGCGGGGGCGGCGCTGCTGGCCGCCGCCGGCTCGGTGGCCGGGGAGGCGGCCAGCACGGCCGGGTGGGACGCGCTGGCTCGATGCGCGGCCGCGGGTGTGGTCGTCGCCGGCACGTACGTGCTCGCGCTGCTGCTGCTGAGAGCACCCGAGCTGAGGATGCTCGACGACGGCATCCGGGCGCTCGCGCGGCGACGGCGGCGGCCAGCGGTCCCCCGCGTCGCGCCGGCGGCCCGGGACGGGGGCGGCGGCGACCGGTGACGGTCGGAACCGTCCGGTCGGCACGCCGCCGGCGTCCCGTTCGGACGTCCGGCGACCGTGCGGGATTCAGGTACCCAGACGGTCGAGCAGTGCCGCCGCCACGGCGGCCTGCGCCGGGTCCAGGCCGCGCAGCACGCGCTGGTCGACCTCGCCGGCGAGGATCCGCCGGATGACCGCAACCAGATCGGTCCAGTCCGGGTCGCCGGCCAGCTCGGTGAGATCGGCGTCCAGCCTGCGCGAGGCGCCGGCGTCCGCGCCGCCGCGCGCGACGGCCGCCGCGGCGGCGACCAGCGGCTCGGTGCTGCTCACCAGCCGCCCGATGGCGTGGCGCTGCCGGATGGCCTGCTTCTGCAGGTCGGACCGGTCGGCTCGCACCTGCGCCAAGACGCCGCCGAAGTCGGCCGGGCGGTCGGCGGCGAGCTGCTCGTACAGCAGGCCGGCCCGCGCCATCGCCGCCGCGGCCGGCTCCATCCGGTTCATCGTCGCCAGCAGCAAGGACTGGTGCCGCAGGGCGACGGCGAGGACCTCGGTGAAGACGTCCGGATGAGCATCCGCCAGGCGCTGGTAGAGCCCGACGGCCTCGGCGAGGGAGGCGAGCGCGTCCTCAGGGCGCTGGAGGGACTCCAGCGGCGCCGTCCGATCCAGCAGGCACGCCGCGAGCAGGACCGTGAAGAGTTCCGGTCCACCCGCCGCCAGGGTCCGGTAGGCCGCGATGGCCTCCTCGATCGCGGCGACCGCCTCATGGGGACGGTCGAGTTCCCGGAGTGCCTCGGCCCGGCGCACCCATGCCTCCGCGAGCGCCGGGCGGAACTCGTCCGGGTGCTCCGCGGCGAGCTGCCGGTATCGAGCGATCGCGGTGCCCGCCGCGGCCGCCGCCTCCTCCGACCGGCCGAGCGCCAGCAACAACGCCGGTCGACTGGTGAGCGCGTGGATCGTGCCGATGCTGAACGACCGGAGCCGGGTCTCGGCCAGCCGGCAATAGCACTGTTCGATCTGATCGGACAGCGCCGCCGCGTGCTCCCGGCTGAGCGCGGGGTTCACCGACATGCGGGCCAGCACGGTGAAGGCCTGGTCGAGCTGACGGCCGCCGGCCACGGCGAGCAGCTCCGGCAGCAGGGTCAGGTCGCCGAGCAGGACCGTGGCGGCCTGGAACTCCGCGACCCGGTCGGGACCGAGCGCACCCCAGTGGCGGCCGGCGGGTGGCGGGTACACGTCCCGCAGCCAGGCGTCGACCCGCCCGAGGACGTCCGCGGACTGACCGTGGAGGCTGGGGATCGCGGCGGTCACCGTGTCGGCCTCGGCGGCGCTGACCGCGCCGCAGAGTGTGTCGGCTGCGACGCAGTCACCCAGGGTGGCCTCGGACAGCTGGAGGCCTTCTGCGCCGGCCGCGGTCCGCCAGTAGCTCCGCTCGTGGCTGAGCAGCGTCGCCTCGACCGGCTCGGTCGGCCGGGCGAGCGCGTCGGCCGCCTCCAGCAGGCCGGTGAGCGCCGTGAGCTGGAGGGTGAGCGGCACGGCGTAGGCCGGGTTCGTCGCGACGTCCGCGGGTGCTTCGACCCTCGCCGCGAGGCTCCGCCAGTCCACCTCCGGACGGGACGCGGCCAGCCGGTCCGCGATCGCGGCCACGGCGGCGGGGAACCCCGCGGCGGGGTCGGCCGCCGGCGGCAGGCCGTCCAGCTCCACGGTGCGCGGTGCGGCCACGCCGAGGTCGTCGGCGAGTCGGGTGGACCAGGAGCCCGCCGCTCGCGCGACCAGCAGCACCCGGGCGCGGCCGGACGAGTCCGCCGCCCACAGCGCGGTCAGCAGCCGCGCGACCTGCTCCGTCCGGGCCTCGGCGTCGTCCACCACCACGAGCAGCGAGCCGTCGGTGTCGGCCAGCGCGTCGACGGCCGGCGCGGTCGTGCCGGAGGCCGGGTCCGCGGCCAGCAGACCGGCGACCCAGGGCTTCCCGTCCGGATCGTCGCGCCCGGCGAGCTGCTGCGCGAGCCGGCGCGCCAGTCTGGTCTTGCCCTGGCCGCCCGGGCCGACCAGGAGGCGGAGATCCACCAGGTCGGGACCCGCGCACCAGTCCAGCAGTCCGGCGAGGACGGCGTCCCGGCCGTGGAACGGCACGGTCTCCCGGTCCGCCAGCAGCAGCCAGGCCGGCGAGCCGTCCTGGCGGCGCGACGCACCGGCGGGCACCGGCGGCAGCAGCAGCCCGGCCAGCTCGACGGAGGCCAGGTGACCGGGATCGATCATGCCGCCGCCATGTGCCGCCACCACGGCGGTGAAGCCGGGATCGGCGGCCAGCCGGCGCACCGGCAGCGCGCTGAGCCGGTCCCCGGCCCAGCCGCCGCGTTCGTCGACGACCAGGACACCGATCAACAGTCCGGCGGCGAACACCCCAGCCCCGCTGGCTCCGGACCACGGGGACGGCGCGGAGGCGTCGGTCGGCAGCGCCGGAGCGCCGGCGACCACCAGGTCGTACCGTCCTGCCACCCGCCGGCTCCCCGGGTTGATGGTCGCGTCGACCTGGTTGGAGTCGCGCGTGCCGTCGGGGTCGCGCATCACCCGCGGGAAGCCGGTCGCCTCGCACGGCACCGCCGCCGCGCGCCCGGTCAGGCGACCCCACCGGACCGGGCCCAGCCTGGGCGGCACCCATGACTCATCCGTGATCTCCACCAGGGCCGCGTCGCCAGCGAGGTCTCCGTAAACGGGGTCGTACGAGTCCGGCCAGAGCACTCGGCCCTCGACCAGGCGGGCGTCCGGTGGACCCACTCGCACCCCGGCCGACGGTGCCCTGTCGTCCCCGAAGACCAGGTGGGCCGCGGTGAGCACGAGCCGCGGGCCGATCAACGTCCCGGACCCGACGAAGGGTCCGCCCGGCACATCGACCCGGAGCAGCATCACCCGCTCCCGGGGGGCTGCCGCACGCACGTGGACCTACCGTCCCGGTTCGGAGGGCTCAGTCATCCCGGTCCCGCACCCGAGCCGGTCCGCTGCCGCCCGGTCCCCGCGGGATCAGCTCCATCGTCAGCCGCTGAGTCGACTCCGTGGCGAGCTTCCCGGTTGCTGCCGCCTCCACCACCCAGAACCGGAGGCCGGCCCTGCCTTCGCCCTCCCGGCGGGTGAGCACGGTCATCTCCACCGTCACCGGACCGAGTTCGATCGGCACCTCGGGGTCCGCCTCCCGCCGGGCATCCTTGATCTCCTCCCGGAGCGCCGCGACGAAGTCCGCCAGCGGCACCCCCGTCGACTTCCCGTCCATGGCGGATCCTTCCCTTCACACCGAGGCGGCCTCGGCCGTCCACATCGGACACCACCATCACACCGGCAGGCCGGCCGCACCAGGGACCTTGGCCCCGACCGGGCCGACCTGGATCCTGGCGGTGCCGACGAACCCGACCCCGCCGCGTCGGTCGTGACGGTGGCCGCAGCCCGGGTGCCGACCCACCTTCGCCGCAACAACTGCTGGCCGAGCGCTTGGCCCGCGGCGAGATCGACGAGGATGACCACCGTCGGCGCCTGGAGACGCTGCGCCGGACTGATACCGGCGCCCGACAGTGATCTCCGCACGCCGGTTGAGTTGCTGCCCTGGCGTCCGTCGACCGGCCCAAGGCCTTCAGCTGCGGGTGATCGTCCCGTCGCCGGTAATGTCCCTCGTCACGCTTGCCGGGTCGCCGGTGTAGATGATCGCCCCCGTCCCGGACACAGTGGCGTGAAGTGATCCTGTGACGTGGATCGTGATGCTGCCGGTGCCACCGACGGTGGCGGTCGCATCCCGGGCGAACAGTGATCCCAGCCTGACAGCACCGTCGCCCGCCACCGAGGCGGCGACGCGCTCGGCGCGCCCTGACACCTGCAACAGTCCGGTGCCGGACAGCCGCGCGGTGAAGGTCTTCGCGGCGACGCCGGTCACGTCGACCTCCCCGGTCCCCGACAGCGTCGCCGATCGCAGAGAGCGCATGGTCACGACGACGGACATCGGGCTGCGGGTGGTGAAACTGCCACGGTCGGAAACGACCAGGACGCCAGCACGAACCTGGGTCACCACCCTGTCGAGCAGGTTGTCATCGGCTCGTACCACCACCTGTTGCGGTTCGCCGACCCGGACGGTCAACAGGTTGGTGCCCGCAACGTCGATCGCGGTGAAGGCAGGCAGCGTGCGTGTCTCGCTGGCGGCCACTCCGGAGCCCGTTGCCCCGCCTGGGTCTTCGTCACCGGAGGCCAGGAACGGCACCGTCACGGCGAGCGCGACCACCACCGCCAGACCGACGAGCAACGCCCAACGGATGCCGCGCCGGGACGGACGCGCTGGTGCCGGGCGGACGAGATCGGTAGTGGCCATGACAGCCTCCCTCTCTTGACGGTGAGGGCGAGGACCACCGTCGCTCGGTCGAGATGTGGTCGCCCCGGCTGGTCGGGGCGGCGCGGCCGGGTCAGGCTTGCCGGACCGGCCAGACCACCAGGGTCTGCGGCCCCTTCGGATGGTGCACGGTGTCGTCCGGGTCAGTCAGGTAGGACTCCCAGCTCAGGTCCGCCGGTGCCCGGCCGTGTCGGGTCATCCACGCCGCCATCTCGCCGTACGTCTCGCCCAGAGTGTCGTACGGCCCGGTGTGCACGGTCTCGACAGCGTCCCCGCCGGGTAGCGTCCCAGGCCGCACGTCACCGTCCGGGGCGACTTCCTCGACGACCGGGAACCCGGCCTCGACCTCGACCGCCTCGGTCGGCCGGCCCCGGTAGAGCGCGAACGGCGGCCCAGCGACGTGCAGTCCTCGCCGGTGCAACGACGCGGACACGGCCTCGAAGGCACCGCCGAGAAAGGCCGGCATGTCCTGCAACCGCAGCCGGCCGTGGACCACCGCGGTCTGCTTCGGGCTGTTGCATACGAGTTCGATCTGCGCCACCGGGACCGCCTCCATGAGCTGTGTACTACCGCGAGGGTCGACCCGCGTCGCCCGTTCTGCCAGAGCCGAAGGTCCGTCCGCGACAGCACGGCATGCGGAAGGGACCATGTGCTCTGCCCCGCGAGCGAGGCAATGCCTAACGTCGGCGTAGTGGTACCTGCCTCGAAGGCAGGTCCCCGTCCACAAGGGCGGGCAGCCCAGGGCTGGGAGGTCGCCATGCGGTTCAACGGCGCGGTGATGGTGGGGATCGGCGGAGGTACGCCCGACCGTGTTCTCCTGGGCTGGGCGGCGGACGAAGCCGCGGCTCGCGCTGCGCACCTCGTCGTCTGCCACATCCGTGAACGAGGCGAGCCTGATCGGTCGCACGACGCCGCGGAGTCACCGGGCTCGGCGGAGTTCCTGGTGCGCGAGGCTGCGGGCATAGCCCGGTCCTGGTTCCCTGACCTCGAGGTGTCCACCGCAGTGGGCGACGGCCAGCTGGTACCCGCGCTGCTTCGCGCTTCCAAGGACGCCCGGATGCTGGTCGTCGGCGCCCGCGGTACGGGCGGCTTCGCCGGCCTGCGGCTCGGCTCGGTGGCGGACCAGGTCGCCGCACACGCTCAGTGCCCCGTCGCGGTGGTTCATCAGCCGTCGTCCCCGGACTCGGTCGACGTGGTTGTCGGGGTGGACGGGTCGTCGCACTCCGACACGACGCTCCGGCTGGCCGCGGCGGAAGCGCGGCGCTTCGGCGGCCGGCTGCTCGTGGTGCACGCCTACCGCTTGCCGCCGCCGGCCGAGTACGGACCGAACGCGGGCGTGGACGAGCCGCATCACCGCGCCAACGCGGAAGAGCTGCTGGAGCGGGCCCTGACGCGGCTCGGCCCGGCACAGGCCGAGCTGAAGATCGAGACCCGAGCCGTGCACGCCGGGTCGGCGGCGGCACTGCTGGAGGCGAGCTCCGCTGCCGCCGTGATCGTGGTCGGCGCTCGCGGCTCGGGCGGCTTCACCGGCCTCGCGCTTGGCTCGGTGAGCCAGCAAGTGCTGCGGCACGCGTCATGTGCGGTGATCGTCGCGCGCTGACAGGCGCGGCCGCGGACCCTCGTCGACGCGGTCACCACTCGTCCAGGACATGCCGCTGCTCCCCAACAGCGGCTCAGGTCTTCCGACCCTGCCCACTGCCATCCTCGTCGCCGAGGCTATGGGTATGACGACGATGGAGGTCAGCGGGGCCGAGCCGTGGACGATGCCCGCGCCGGCGGTCGCCTCCCGCTCCGGCACCGACACCGGGTCGGGCCTGCCGGCTTCCGTGGCGGCGGCCAGGCTTGCCACGGACGGCCCGAACGAGGTGGCGGCCCGCGCCCGGCGGCCGGTGTGGCGACTGGTGCTGGCGCAGCTGACCGACACCATGATCATGGTGCTGCTGGCTGCGGCGGTGCTGACGGCGGCGATCGGTGACGTGACCGACATGACGGTCATCCTCGCGGTCATCGCCGTCAACACGACGCTCGGCGTCGTACAGGAGATCCGGGCCGGCCGGGCGATCTCGGCCCTCACCGAGCTCACGGCCCCGGTCGCCCGGGTCGTCCGGGACGGCGTCGTACGGCTCGTCCCCGCCCGCGAGGTGGTCGAGGGCGACCTGCTGGGACTCGCCGCCGGCGACATCGTCGCCGCCGATGCCCGGCTCCTGCTCACCGAGAGCCTCGAAGTCGACGAGTCCGCGCTGACCGGCGAATCGGTGCCCGTCACGAAGCTCGCCGACATGGTTCAGCCGGCCGACACGCCGTTGGCCGATCGGGCCGGCATGGTGCTCGCCGGCACCGTCGTCACCCGGGGCCGCGGCGACGCGATCGTCACCGCCACCGGTCCCCGGTCGGCACTCGGCGGTATCGCCCGGATGCTCGACGAGCACCGCTCGCCGGCAACTCCCCTGCAGCGCCGGTTGACGCGGCTGGGCCGGCAGCTGTCGGTGGTCGCCGCGCTGCTCTGCCTGCTGGTCGCGGTCCTGGGTCTGCTGCGAGGCGAACCGCTGGACGTCATGATCGTGACCGCGGTGAGCCTCGCCGTAGCGGCGATCCCGGAGTCGCTTCCAGCCGTAGTGTCAGTATCGCTGGCGCTCGGTGCGCAGCGGATGGCCGCGCGGGGCGCGCTCGTCCGGCATCTCCCCGCGGTCGAGACGCTCGGCTCGGTCACGGTGATCGCCTCGGACAAGACCGGCACCCTCACCGAGGGCACGATGGCCGTCCGCCACCTATGGACCCCCTCCGCAGCGGCAACGGTCACCGGCCGTGGGTACGGGCCGGAAGGGGAGGTGCACTGGCCCGCTACCGGCTCGGCCGGGCTGACCGACCTCCTCATTGCCGGCGCTCTCTGCAACGACGCGGAACTGGTGCCCGACGCCGGGACCGGGTGGCGCGTCGACGGCGACCCGACTGAAGGAGCGCTGCTCGCGGCCGCGGCGCGGGGAGAACTGGACGTCAGCCTTCTCCGAGCCAGCCACCCGCGCCTGGCCGAGGTCCCGTTCGACGCGGCGCGGGCCCGGATGACCACTGCACACCGGACCCCGGCCGGCCGGCTGCTGGTGGTCTGCAAGGGCGCGCCCGAGGCGCTGCTGGATCCGGCAATGCTGACCGACGCAGCGCAGCGTCTGACCGACGCGCGGGAGGCCGCGGACGAGATCGCCTGCGCCGGTGAGCGGGTACTCGCGGTCGCGTGGCGCACCGTCCCCGACCTGAGCGGGGGCGTTCCCGTGACCGGCTTCCGGCTGGTCGGGCTGGTGGGACTGGCCGATCCGCTGCGACCGTCGGCGGGGCCGGCGGTGACCGCCGCCCGCACGGCCGGGATCGTGCCGGTGGTCATCACCGGCGACCATCCGACCACCGTCGGCGTGCTCGCCCGCCGGCTCGGCATCCTGGCCGACGGCGAACCGGTGGTCACCGGTCGCCAGCTGGCGGCCGGCGACACCCGTCGCGCCGCCGTCTACGCCCGGGTCGCGCCCGAACAGAAACTCGACGTCGTCCGGGCCTGGCAGGCAGCCGGTGACGTGGTGGCGATGACCGGCGACGGCGTCAACGACGCCCCGGCGCTGCGGGCCGCCGACATCGGCGTGGCCATGGGCCGGCGAGGCACCGAGGTCGCGAAGCAGGCCGCCGATCTGGTGCTCACCGACGATGACTTCGGCACCGTGGTCGCCGCGGTCGCCGAGGGCCGGCGCGTGTACGACAACATCCGCCGGTTCATCTGGTACGGCCTGGCCGGCGGAGCGGCAGAGATCCTGGTCATGATCATCGGACCGTTCCTCGGCCTCGGCGTCACGCTGCTGCCGGCCCAGATCCTCTGGATCAACCTGCTGACGCATGGCATGCCGGGCGTCGCCCTCGGCGTGGAGCCGGCGGAGCCCGACGTGCTGGCGCGGCCGCCGCGCCGGCCCGGCGACGGGATCCTCGCCGACGGCCTGGTCGTACGGATCCTGTACCTGGCCGCCGTCCTCGCCCTGACCAGCCTGGGGCTGGGTCTGTGGGCGGAGCAGGCCGGCCGGCCCTGGCAGTCCATGATCTTCGCCAGCCTCGCCCTCGGGCAGCTGGGGGTGGCGCTGTCGCTGCGTACCGGCGGCCGGCGTCTCACCGGCAACCCGTGGCTGACCGCAGCGGTCGGGGTCGATGCCGCACTCGTGTTGGCCGCCCTCTACGTCCCCGCGCTGCGGGCGCTGCTCGGCACAGTGGCGCTCAGCGCGTCCGACCTCGCCGCGGTGGGGCTGGCCTCCCTGGCCGGAGCCGGCACCGTGGTCGTCCAACGGCGCCTCAGCCACCGGAAATAGCCTACCCGGCCGAAGGTTCGCGTGAGTCCATTGTGGACTCTGCCCCAGGTCGGGCCGTTGGACTCTGTGGGTCCGCCCGCCTTGGCGGAACGATGAGGGGTGGAGGTAAGTGCTATGCGCGCACTGATCGTGGTCGAGTCGTCGTTCGGCAACACTCTCGCCGTTGCCAGCGCGGTGGCCGAGGGCCTGGAGCGGTCTCTGACCGTCGACATCCGCGACGCCGCGGACGCGCCGCTGGATCTCACGGACGCGGTCGACGGTTACCCGACGGTGAGCCGTCGCTTCGGACGAGGGTGGAGTGATGGGGCGGCGATCGGGGGGTCGCCGGACGCTCGGTAGGAGCGGTCGAATCGACCGCCACACAAGCAGGGATGGTGGCTGACATGTTCGGCAAGGCAGGACGACCAGGGCCGCTCGCGGCCGCGGGCGTGGCTCTCTCCTCGGCTGCCGCCGTGATCCTGATGGGGATCATCACGGCGGAGGCGCTCTACCCCGGGGCGTACAGCACCGGGGACAACGAGATCAGTGACCTGGGCGGCACCCGACCGCCGGACAGCGTCGTGCTGCAACCGTCGGCGGCCATCTTCGACGGCACGATGCTTCTCGCCGGCGCTGCGATTCTGCTGGCCACCTTCCTGGTGCACCGCGGTCTGCGGCGGCGGGCCGTGTCGATCTGGCTGGGACTCTTCGGTGCCGGTGCCTTCCTCGTCGGAGTCTTCCCGGGGTCTACCGCCGTGCATCCCTTCGTCGCGACCCTGACGTTTGTCTCGGCGGGCGTGGTCGCGCTGGTCTTCTCCCGGACCCAGTCGGCGCCCGGTCGGTACGTCTCCGCGGCCCTGGGCTCGGTGACCGTGCTGAGCACGATCCTCGGATACTTCCTGCTCGACTGGGCCCCGATCGCCGAGCTCGGCGACGGCGGGATCGAGCGGTGGATCGCGTACCCGGCCGTGCTCTGGCTCGCGGTGACCGGCGGCTATCTCATGGCCCACCCACCGGCGGAGCCGGCGGCGGGCGTCACGGCGGCGGGCGAGGAACTCACGTCCGCCGGCTCCCGAGGCTGACCGGGCCGTTGGTCCCTGGCGGGGCCCGGCTCCCGGCGGTGTGCTGTAGGTCCGACGACGCGGAAGCAGAGGTGCGGCATGGCCGGTCAGGTGCTGGTGGGCGTGGACGGGAGCGAGCCGAGCATGCTCGCCCTGGACTGGGCCGTCTCCGAAGCCGTCGGCCGGGATGCGGGGCTGACCGTCTGCTGCGTCGCGAACGACGACTCGCTGGCGGAACCCGCGCTGTGGACGACCCCGCAGCTGATCAAGGAACATGCCGGAGACGTCGTCCGGCGTGCGGAAGCCAGGGCGCGCGACGCGGCTCCGCAGCTCGAGCTGACCGGCGAGGTGATGGTCGGCGCGGCCGCGGAACAGCTGATCGCGGCCTCCCGCGACGCCGACCTGCTCGTGCTCGGATGCCGCGGGCTCGGCGCCTTCCTCGGTCTCCTGCTCGGGTCGGTGAGCGAACGGGTGGCGCAGCATTCGGCCTGCCCGGTCGTCGTCGTACGCGGCAGCGCGTCATCGTGGGACGGGCCGGTGCTGCTCGGGGTCGACGGAGCTCCGGAGAGCGCCGCCGCGGTCGAGTACGCCTTCACCGCGGCGGACCGACGGCAGGTGGACATCGTGGCCCTGACCGCCGCGCCGCCACCCTGGATCGCGCCACCGCCCTCGTACCCGATCATGCCGGTCACCGAGGAGGCCGCTCGCACGGCACTGCAGGGGCTGCAGGAGGACGCGATCCGCGCCGGCTTGGAGCAGCACCCCCGGACACCGGTGGAGTACCGGGTGGTGCTCGCCTCGGCCGCCAAGTCGCTGATCGATGCCAGCGGCGGCTGCGGGCTGGTCGTGCTCGGCTCACGCGGGCGCAGCGGGCTCGCCGGCTCGCTGACCGGATCCGTCAGCGGCCACGTCCTGCGGCACGCGCACTGCCCGGTCTGCATCGTGCGCGGTTGACCACTGCCGCCGGCCGGCCGCGGCCCGGCTGAACTCCCAGCCGGTTGCTACTGGCGCGCTGAGGGACCTTTGGCTCTGCGTTGCCGGCGGCACCTGCGGTGTGATGGATCTGCAGAGTTCCGAGTGGAGGTCTCGCGATGCGGTACGAGAACGCGGTCATGGTGGGCATCAGCGCGCAGGAGCTGGACCGGTCCGTCCAGCTGTGGGCGGCGAAGGAGGCCTCCGCCCGGCAGGTTCCGTTGTGGATCTGCCACGTCTGGGAGTGGTCCTCGATCGACCGGGCGGTGCTCCCGGTGGCCGATGATCTGCCGGCGGACCGTCGCAGCCCGGGCGCGCGGATCGTGGAGGAGGCCGTCGCGGCGATCCGGGCGGAGGTCCCCGGCCTGGAGGTGCACGGCGCACTGGGGTACGGGCGGCCGGCCCGGATGCTGCTCGAGGTCTCCGACGCGGCCGGGATGATCGTCGTCGGCGCCCGCGCCGAGGGCGGGTTCCCCGGCCTGCTCGTCGGCTCGGTCTCCGCCCAGGTCGCCGCGCACGCGCGCTGCCCGGTCGCGGTCATCCACCCCGGATCGCCCACGGCGGCGGACGTCGTCGTCGGCGTCGACGGCTCCGTCCAGTCCGACCGGGCCATCCGGATCGGGCTGGCTGAGGCCCACCGCACCGGTGGATCGCTGATCGCGGTGCACTCGTACCGCTGCCCGCCGCTGCCCGCCACCTATGCGCCGAACCCGGGGGTCGACACCGAGGCACACCGCCTCGCCGCCGAGGAGCTGCTCGACCGCGCCCTCGGTGACATCGAGACCCGGACCGACATCAAGGTCCAACGCCGAGTCGTGCACGGCGGGCCCGCGGCGGTCCTGCTCGAGGCGGCGACCGGCGCCGCCGTGCTGGTCGTCGGAGCCCGGGGCCTCGGTGGCTTCAGCGGGCTGGTCCTTGGCTCAGTCAGCCAGCAAGTGATCCGCCACGCCCCCTGCCCGGTCATCGTCTCGCACTGAGCCGGGAGCTGCACGGGCAGGTGACCGGGACGGCCTCGCGGAGGTGATGGCCATCAGCAACCCCGTCGGGCCCTCGTCCGTCGGCCGCCCGTCGAGGCGGCTGCTCGGCCTGCGTCGCAAGCCCGGTCGGCTCGCGCTCGCGGTCTTCCGGATGCCACCACAGGGACCGGCGGCCTCGTCGACGGGCGGCTGCTGCGGCGGGTGTTCGGGGCGGGTTGGGCGGCTCCGCGCCCAGCGCGAGCGCCGGCAGCAGGTCGGTGCCGATGTCCAGGCAGCCCGTCCCGCGACACCGTCACCGCGGCCGGCAACAACCCCTGCAGGGACCGGGCCGCTCTATCGGCGCGCCACTCCTGGACGAACGCGAAGACAGCGTTGATCACCACCACCACCGCGATCTCCACGCGGATACCCCTACGAGCCTGACCGGACCGCCGACCCCACGGCAGGGACGAACGTCACCGGTATCGCACGACGGCGACGGCTCGCCGTACCGGCTCGCAAGACTCCGGCCTCGAGTGTGCGAGGCCGGAGCGTCGTTCGGTATGAAGGATCAGCTCACCCCGTAGGTGGCAGTGGGTCGTAGCTCGTGGTGACATGCATCGTCCTACTCCTCTCCCGGTTGCGCGGTGGTGCGGGAATTCCCAGACGCCCGGCGGACCGGGATGACGACGAGCAGTGCACCCACGGCGACCAGGACGATGCCACCGGCCAGCAGTCCGATCGAGATCTCCGTCAGCATCGGCACGGTCAGTCCGACATCGCCCCTGACGGACAGCCCGCGGGCGGCGTCGGCGTTCATCACCACGACCGTCCAGTCTCCGCTGCGAGGCTCCCACGTGAGCACCTGGGTGCCCGGTCCGCTCGACCGCGCGACCCAGATCGGCGTCTGGGCCGGGGGCGTGGCCGGGGCGCCACCATCCACGGTGCTCGCCCGGTGTCCGGCCACATCCGCCAGAACCGTGCGCGAGACCCCGCTCAGGTACCGGTCCACCTCATCGGTCGGGGCGATGCCGACGAAGGTCCCGGCATCGGACGTGGCACCGGTGACCCGCATTCGGACCGTGCCGATGAGATCACGGCTCCACTGCCAGCCGGAGCTGGGGACATACAGCTCGATCCGGTCGCTGGTGATGGCGTAGCCACTGCTCCGCTGTGTGTCCAATGTGGACATCACGTAGCCGCCCTCGCGATGCTGGTCGAACCACAGCCCCGTACCGCCGGCGGCGACCGCGCCCAGTCCGCCGAAGGCGAGGATCGATCCGGCCACCACCGAGACGACCCGGCCCGCGGTCCAACCCCCACCTGTCGGATCTTCACCGGTCAAGCTCTGACCGGATCCGGCCGACCGGGTCGGTGCGGCAGAGGCGGTTGCCGCCGACCCGGTCGGCGCGGTCGGCGGCGGCACGACCAACGTGCCGCCGGACTCGTGGCCGCCCATGTCGAACCGGAACGGCGGATACTTGTCCGTCATCAGCCCGGCGTACGCGGCGACCCGCAGCACCCAGCGGTCCATGCCCAGCACGAAATCGTAGAGCTGCTGCGGGTAGCGCCCGGTGACCGCAAGCGTCACACCCGCGATGAGCACCACGATCCCGATCAGCCCGCCGGGCGTCCAGTCCAAGGAGTGGGTGTCCGCCCGCCAGGCCAGCCAGCTGCCGCCCCCGACGAACAGACCGACGACCAGGTAGTGCGGGATGGCCAGCAGCCACCACTTCACCAGGACCAGCCCGCGGGACAGGTGTTCCGGGTAGTCGATCTGCAGATGGGCCGGATAGTCCGGGACCTCCGCCAGTGTGAATGGTGGATATCGGTCGGTCGCGAGCGCGCCGAACGCGTAGTACTGCACCCGCCAGGTCCAGCGCAGCACGCCGACGTTGAAGTCGAAGATCGACCGCGGGTACCGGCCGGTGATCAGGATGGCGAAGAACGCCACGACGCTGAGCACGCCGAAGGCCATCCAGAGAACCGCGAGCACGATGTAGTGCGGCACTGCGAGCACCCACTTCACCAGCCACAGCCACCGGGACAGCGGCGGGTCGAGTCTCGCTTCGACGTGGACTGGATAGTCGGTCAGCGTGGTCATCACAGACTCCTCTCGTCTGTCCACACCAGACTCGCCCTTGTCCGCGCCGAATCCCAGAGCCGAAGGTCCCCGGCCGGCCGCCGCCGGCGGCCGACGTCCAATGCAAGGACAGGCGCGATGCCCGCTCCGTACGTTCCTTCGCGACGACGACCCTCCCAACCGAGATCCCCGACGGGCTCGGCACCTACGCGAACCTGCTGATACCTAGGCGCTCACCAGCGGCTGTGGCTGAACCTCGCCGTCTCCAGAACCTGGACGTAGCCTGCCCTCGCGTAGGTCGCGGGGTCGGTCTCCGGCGGCACGCTGAGGACTCCTCGCACGGCGCCGACCGAGTCGAATTTCTTCCACTCCATCCAGTCGGCCAGCCCGGCCAGAAGGGCGCCGACGTGGGCCAGGCCGTGCCGCAGCAGGACCGACGCGGTCATCACCACGTCGGCGCCGGCGAGCAGGTACTTCACCACCTCGGCCGCGTCCTCGACCCCCGTCGTGGGCACCAACGACGCCCGCATCCGCCGGCGTAGCAGAGCGATCCGTGCGCGCCAGCCGCGCCTCCACGGGTAGCTGTCTAGTCCGCCGACGAGTCCGACCGGCTTGCTCGAGCTGTCGCCGTGCATCCCGGTCCGCGCCCCCTGTTCCGGCGTTCCCGGACCGCGCGGAGCCGCCGGCCGGGACTCCCCGGTCGGCGGCTCGGCCGCACCCCGACTCAGATCAGCCAGCGGTTCTGCCGCACGATCGGCAGCTTCTTCCACTCGCGGCCGAAGCCGAAGGTGTCACCCGCGTGCACAAGCGCGAGGCCGATGACGACGAGAGCACCAATGATGTGGTCGTCGACAACCGGGTTGTTCTCCGGGGGCAGGACGACCGCCCACATCATCAGGTAGAGGATCGCGCCCGAGACCGCGGCGACCCGCATGCCGATGCCGAGGGTCAGCGCGATGCCGAGCCCGAGCAGCGCCAGCATGAACAGCCAGTTCACCCAGGCGTCGCCCGCGATGCTGTGGTAGAAGCTCGCGAACGGGCCCTCGGCGCTGGAAAGGAAGCCCTTCGTCGGCGACCCGCCGTTGATCCAGGACTTCGCCGAGGGCGTCGCGTAGCCGAACCCGAACAGCTTGTCCAGGAACGCCCACAGGAACGTGAACCCGACCACGATCCGCAGCGCGGCGAAGACCGCGTGCGCCCACTGCCGC
>DATDKW010000424.1:0-14229 GCA_036519715.1 Mycobacteriales bacterium | reverse complement strand
GAGGACGATCCAGAACCACGGCGACTTGAGTATGCGACGACGATCCATACGCTCAGCGGAGACGCCGCTGCCGGCGGACTCCGTCCCTCCCGCTCCAGCTGGTGGGCGCCCGGGGCGCGCACGGCGATCAGTCCCTGACAGAAAGGTACACCGGGCACTCAGACGACGCAGGCCACCGTGGTCGGCGTCCCGACCGGGCAACGGACGGGACGCCTCCAGCGTTCCTAGCGGGTGTAGACCTCGGGGCGGAGCCGGGCGATGTAGGGCAGGTCCCGGTAGCGCTCGGCGTAGTCCAGGCCGAACCCGACCACGAACTCGTTCGGGATGTCGAAGCCCAGGTAACGGACCGGGACGTCGATCTTCACCGCGTCCGGCTTGCGCAGCAGCGCCATCACCTCCAGCGAGGCGGGCTGCCGGGCCTGCAGGTTGCGCAGCAGCCAGGACAGGGTCAGCCCGGAGTCGACGATGTCCTCCACCACCAGCACGTGCCGGCCGGAGATGTCCCGGTCCAGGTCCTTGAGGATCCGCACGATCCCGGACGAGCTGGTCGACGACCCGTACGAGGAGATCGCCATGTATTCCATCGTCACCGGGCGGCTCAGCGCGCGGGCGAAGTCAGCCATCACGATGGCCGCGCCCTTGAGGACGCCGACGAGGACCGGCTCCCGGTCGGCGTAGTCGGCCGAGACCTCGTCGGCCACTTCCTGGATCCGGCTGGCGAGCTGCTCCTCGGTGAGCAGGACCTCGTCGATGTCGCCGTCGTAGGTGTGCACCGCTCCCCGTCCTGGCCCTGTCAGCTCGACCGGTCGAGTCGCAGCATGCCAGACGAGCGGGACACCCTCCGTCCGGAGGGCAGGGACACCGGACCCTGCCCGTGCCAGTCGGTCAGCAGCGCGTCCAACGCTCGCAGCTGGACGGCGCTGACCGGGATCCCGGCCCAGGCCCGCAGCACCCGGGTCCGGATCGCTCTCGGGTGGGCGCCGATCGCGGCGGCGTCCAGGACCGGGCCGTCCGGGGTCAGCGCGGCGGCCAGGGCGTCGAGGGCGTCCAGGTCGTCGCGGAGCAGGTCGGCGGTGCGGGCCAGGGCCTCGGCCGTGCCCCCCTGCAGCACGTCCTCCAGCAGCGGCAGCACCTCGGTCCGCAGCCGGACCCGGGTGAACCGGGGGTCCGCGTTCTGCGGATCGTCCCGGTACGCCAGGTGCTCGGCCGCGCAGGCGGCCCGGGTCGTCTCCCGCCGGATCCCCAGCAGCGGGCGGACCCAGCGGCCGTCGACCGCCCGCATCCCGGCGATCGACCGCGGGCCCGACCCCCGGCCCAGCCCCAGCAACACCGTCTCGGCCTGGTCGTCCAGCGTGTGCGCCAGCAGCACCACCCACCCCGGCGCGGCGGTCCCGCCGGAAAGGGCCGGCCCGGCAGGAGCGGCGGCCGCGGCCGCTCCGGCCCCGGCGGCAGCGGCCCCGGCTGCAGCCTCGGCGACAGCGGTTCCGGCGGCAGCCTCGGCCTCGGTGGCCGCGGCAGCCAGGGCCGCGTAGCGGGCGGTGCGGGCGGCGGCCTCGGGGCCGCCGTCGGTGCCGACCGTCACCGTACGGACCAGGACCGGGTCCAGGCCGAGGTCCCGACCGAGCCGGGCCGCCGCCTCGGCCCACCCGGCCGACCCGTCCTGCAAGCCGTGGTCGACGGTGACCAGCCCGGCCGGCAGGCCCAGCCGCGGCGCCTCGAACGCCGTCGCCGCCGCCAGCGCCACCGAGTCGGCCCCGCCGCTGCACGCGACCAGCACCCCGGCCGGCCGCAGCTCGCCCAGCGTCCGCCGGACCGCGACCCGCACGGCCGCGACCGCCGGCGCCAGACCCTCCCGCACCGCCCGGACGCTAGACCGCTCAGGCGGAGGCGGCCGGGCGGAAGCCGTGGACGCGCTGGACCCAGTCCAGCGGCGCGGCCAGCTCGGACTTCAGCGGCAGCGTGTCCCGGGACGTCCAGACCTGGTTGAAGCCGTCGATGCCGACCACGTCGACGACCGCGCCGACGAACCGGCTGCCGTCCGCGTACTGCCGCATCTTGACGTCGAGGCCGAGCAGCCGGCGCAGCAGCTTGTCCAGCGGCCCGGTGCCCTTGCGGCGCTGCCCGAACCGGTCGCGGATGATCCCGATGGAGGGGACGACGTCGGGCCCGACCGCGTTCATCACGTATTCGGCGTGCCCCTCGACCAGGGACATGAACGCCGTCAGGCGGTCGATGACCTCCTTCTGGGCCGGGCTCTGCACCAGCCCGAGCAGGCCCTGCGAGTCCTCCCCGCCGCGCAGCGCCGATCCCAGCTGCGACGCCACCGCCGACAGCCGCTCCCGCAGCGCGTCCGGGTCGAGGTCGGTCGCCTCCACCAGCGCGTCGATCTCGCTGGTGAGGTGGCCGCGCAGCCAGGGCACGGCGGTGAACTGCAGGCGGTGGGTGACCTCGTGCAGCGCGACCCAGAGCCGGAAGTCGGCCGGGGAGACGCCCAGCGTCCGCTCGGCGTCGACCACGTTGGGCGCGACCAGCAGCAGCTGCCCGGCCGGGTCGGCGAAGAACTCGAACTGTCCCAGCACCTTGCTGGACAGGAACGCCAGCACGCCGCCGGCCTGCAGCCCGGTCGCCTTGGGCCCGACGCTCTGCTCGAACCGGCCGGCCGGCTTGGGCCGGCGCTGCTCCAGGGTGGCCACCAGCGGGGTCAGCAGCCGGGACATGCCCTCGGCGTTGACCTTGACCCAGCCCGGCCGGTCCACCACCCGGGTCGGCGGCACGGGACCCTCGGCGTGCAGGCCGGTGATCCGTTCCACGTGCGCGGCGGCGATCTCCACCTGGTCCCGCAGGGACCGGACCGCGGCGTCCGCCTCGCTGCGGCTCACCTCCGGTCCGGGCGAGATCAGCCGGCCCGCGGTGGAGACGGCGAGATCCCAGTCGACCATTCCCGGCTGGTTGCTCATGCGGCCACGGTACGCCCGAGGCCGGACACGGGCCGTGTCAGCCGACCGCCGGCCGGGGCTCCACCGTCAGCCGGGCGAGGAATCGGCCGAGCAGCCCGGCCTCGACCCGGTCCAGTCGCACGGCCGAGTCCGGGAAGGCCACGGCCGCCGCGACCTGCGCGGTCCGCAGCGCCAGGCGGACGTCGTAGATCCACAGCCGGCCCCCGGGGTTCAGCACCCGGGCCAGCTCCCGCAGCGCTGCGGCCAGGTCCGGCCAGTGGTGCTGGCTCAGCGTGGAGACGACCAGGTCCACGCTGCCGTCCGGGTACGGCAGGGCGGCGACGTCGGCGAGCTCGACCGTCGCCGTCGAACCGGCCGGGATCACGGTCCGGGAGTGCGCCACCATCGCGGCCGAGACGTCGATGCCGGTGACCTGCAGCTGCGGGGAGCGCGCCGCGATGTCGACCGGCAGCAGCCCGGGGCCGGTGCCGACGTCGAGCACCCGCGCTTCCGGGGGCAGGGCGAGGGCGGCCACGTCGGCCGCCACCCGGTAGCGCAGCGGGGCCTCGAGCCGGGCCGTGAACCGCTCGTAGTGGGCCGGGTCGCCGAACCAGCCGGCCATGCTGCCGTCGCCGTTCATGAAGCGCCGTACTCCGTGGGCCATCGCGTCCTCCTAGAGTTGTGCCGTACAACCACCGTAGAGCAGGAGAGTTGTATGGCACAACCGTTTCCGGACGACGAGCTCCGCCGGCTGCTGCGCTGGCTCGTCCGCGCCGGGGCCCTGCTGGAGCCGCACGACCACGGCGGCGTACGGGCGTCGCTGTCGGAGGTGTTCGCGCTGGGCGAGCTGAGCGACGACGGCGCCCTCACCCAGCAGCAGCTCGGCGACCGGCTCGGGCTGGAGAAGAGCACGGTCAGCCGGCTGGCGGCGGGGCTGGAGCGTCGGGGCTGGCTGGAGCGGGTCCGGGATCCGGCCGACCGCCGATACGTCCGGCTGCAGCTCACGACCGCGGGGGCGGCGGTGGCGGAGACCTTGGGGGCGTACTTCGACCAGCACCACCGCGCCCTGCTGGCCGCCCTCACCCCGGCCGAGCGCGCCGGCCTGCGGCTCGGCCTCGGCGGCCTGGCCCGGGCGCTGGACCAGCACCCCGTCCACTGACCCGCCGCCGCGGGCGGTCGGGAGCCGGCGGCCTGGACCGGGTCAGCGGCAGGTGCAGCGGGCCAGGGTCGCCGCGACCTCGTCCAGGGCAGCCTCGGCCGGCAGGGTGCCGCCCGCCGGCACCCGGTCCGCCACCACCGCGAACGCCAGCAGCCGGCCGCCGGCCCCGCGGACCAGCCCGGCCAGCGAGCTCACCCCGTCCAGCGTGCCGGTCTTGGCCCGGACCTCACCGGCGGCCAGCGCGGCCGGCCCGGTCCGGTAGCGGTCGTCCAGCGTGCCGAGGTAGCCCGACACCGGCAGCCCCGGGACCAGCGCGTGCAGCCGCGGGTCGGCCGGCCCGGCCGCGACCCGCAGCAGCCCGGCCAGCAGCGCCGGCGTCACCCGGTCCTGCAGGGACAGGCCGCTGCCGTCGAGCAGCTTGTCGCCGGCGGCGGGCAGCCCCAGCCGGCCCAGGACCGTCCGGGTCGCGGCGGCGGCGCCGGTGAAGCCGGCCGGCTGCCCCTCGGCCACCGCGATCTGCCGGGCCAGCGCCTCGGCGAGCACGTTGTCCGAGGCCAGCAGCATCTGCTCGACCAGCCGCGGGATGGGCTGGGACTGGACCTGGGCCAGCGTGGCCGCCCCGGCCGGGGCCCGCCCGCGCACCACCGCCGCCTTGGGCGCGCCCAGCGCCACCGCCAGCGCCCGGCCGGCCTGCAGGTCGGGTCCGGACGAGCGGGCCCGCAGCCCCTCCTGCCGGCCGCCGTCGACCATGGCCGCGCTGATCGGGGTGATGTAGCCGCCGGCCACGTCACGCGGGTCCCAGCTCGGCGCCATCGCCGGCCCAGGGAACAGCGACGAGTCGACCACCACCCGGGTCACCTTCCCGGCCCCGGCCTTCCGCGCGGCCGCGGCCAGCGTCGTGATCCGGGCCGCCCCCTCGTACGCGGTGGGCTCCGTGGCCGGCGCCGCCGACAGCGTGACGTCGCCGCCGCCGACGAGCACCACCTCCCCCGGCTTGGCCCCCGCCACCACCGTGGTGGTCAGCCGCTGGTCGGGCCTGGTCACCGCCAGCAGCGCCACCGAGGTGGCCAGCTTGGCCGTCGAGGCCGGGATGACGAGGGTGCGGCTGCCGCGGTCGAGCAGCACCCGGCCGGAGTCGGCATCCAGCACGACCGCCGACACCCGCGGGCCCAGCCGGCGGTCGGACAGCGGGCCGGCCAGGGCGGCCGCGGTCCCGGCGGCGGTCTGCGGCGGTCCCGCGGCCGGCGCGGCCAGCACCGGTGTCGGCGTGACCAGGGGGCTCGGCGTCGGGCTGGCGCTGACCGCGGGCGCGGCGCCGGCGCCGGCGGCCGGATCCCGCCCGGACAGGAAGAGGCCGCCCCCGACCGCCGCGGCCCCGACCAGCAGGGCGCACCCGCCCGCGACCGCGACCCGGCCCCCCGTCCACCGCACCCCGGCAGCCTAGGCGGCGGACCGCACCCGGAGCAGCCCCGGCGCCCGTCATCCCGTCGTCCGGCGGCGCAGCGACGGGCGGGCGACACGCCCTAGACTCCGGGGACCAGGCCGGGAGGAGCGTCCAGTGGAGTTCGACGTCTTTGTCGAGATCCCCAAAGGGGAGCGGAACAAGTACGAGTTCGACCACACCATCGGGCGGATCCGGCTGGACCGGACTCTGTTCACGGCCACGCAGTATCCGGCCGACTACGGGTTCATCGAGGGCACGCTCGGCGACGACGGCGACCCGCTGGACGCGATGGTGCTGCTGCAGGTGCCCACGTTCCCGGGTTGCCTGATCCGCTGCCGGGCCATCGGCATGTACCGGATGCGCGACGAGGCCGGCGGCGACGACAAGGTGCTGTGCGTGCCGGCGGCCGACCCGCGGATGGAGCACCTGCGCGACATCCACCACCTGCCCGAGTTCGAGCGGCTGGAGATCGAGCACTTCTTCAACGTCTACAAGGAGCTGGAGCCGGGCAAGTCGGTCGAGGGCGCGACCTGGGCCAACCGCACCGAGGCCGAGGCCGAGATCGTCCAGTCCCGCAAGCGGCTCGCGGACAGCGACGAGGAGATCGCCTCCGGGGCGCCGGACAGCGAACGGATCGCCCGGCACTGAGCAGCACCCAGCGCCGCAGCGCATCCGGAGCGCGGCTGCGCCGGTGAGTGCCGCCCGCCGTCCGCGTAGTGCTCAGAAGTTGATGTCGGGGCCCGGGTTGGGCATCGGGCCCGGGCTCGGAGCCGGCGGCATCGGGTCGGGCGTCGGCGGCAGCGGGTCCGGGCCCGGGCCCGGCGGCATCGGGTCCGGAGCCGGTCCCGGCGGGGTCGGGTCCGGGGCCGGCGCGGGCGGTTCCGGGTCGATCGGAGGCATGGTCATGACGCCGACCTACCCCGGGCGCGGGCGCGGAAATCTCTGGACCGGGCGTCCTACCGTCGGGGGCATGCTGCCACCGGAGGTCGTCGCCTACTACGAGTGCGGGGAAGAGCAGGACCGGCTCACCGCCCCGGTCGGCCGGGTGGAGTGGGCCCGGACCTGGGACCTGCTGGAGCGGTTCCTGCCGGACCCGCCCGCGACGATCCTGGACGTCGGCGGCGGCCCAGGGGCGTACGCGGTGCCGCTGGCGCTGGCCGGCCACGCCGTGCACCTGGTCGACGCGATGCCGCTGCACGTACGGCAGGCCCGCGAGGCCGCCGCCGCGGCCGGGACCACGCTGGCCTCGGCCGAGGTCGGCGACGCGCGCGAGCTGGCCTTCCCGGACGGCGGCGCGGACGCGGTGCTGCTGCTCGGCCCGCTCTACCACCTGCTCGAACCGGCCGACCGGCTGGCCGCGCTGACCGAGGCCGGCCGGGTGCTGCGGCCCGGCGGAGTGCTGATCGCGGTCGGGATCAGCCGCTTCGCCAGCTTGATCGAGGGCATCCACGCCGGCTGGGCCGGCGACCACCCCGAGATCGTCGAGTCCGGCCTGCACACCGGCACCCACCGGAACCCGGACGCGGTGGCGCACCGGTTCACCACCGCGCACTTCTGCCGGCCGGAGGAGCTGGCGTCCGAGGTCACGGACGCCGGTCTCGACCTGGCCGCGCTGGTCGCGGTGGAGGGGCCGGCCGGCCTGCTCGACGACCCCGACGGCTGGCTGGACGACCCACCCCGCCGGGCCTGGCTGCTGCGGCAGCTGCGCCGGGTCGAGGCCGAGCCGTCCCTGCTCGGCGCCAGCCCCCACCTGATGGCGGTCGCCCACCGTCCCTGAGTCGCGGCAGCATGGCCGGGGTAGTCAGGCACTCGTGAGCCCACCCGTCGGCACCGTCCGGACCGGCATCTCCGGCTGGCGGTACCCGCCCTGGCGGGGCGTGTTCTACCCGCCCGGGCTGCCGCAGCGGCGCGAGCTGGAGTACGCCTCCCGCCGGCTGCGCACGATCGAGATCAACGGCTCGTTCTACTCGCTGCAGCGCCCGGAGTCGTACGCGAAGTGGGTGGCGGAGACGCCGGAGGACTTCCTGTTCGCGGTCAAGGGGCCGCGGTTCGTCACCCACATGAAGAAGCTGGCCGGGGTGGAGGCGCCGCTGGCCAACTTCTTCGCCTCCGGGGTGCTCGCGCTCGGGCCGAAGCTGGGCCCGGTGCTGTGGCAGCTCCCGCCCACCCTCGGCTACGACGCCGAGCGGCTGGCCCGGTTCTTCGCGCTGCTGCCCCGGACCACCGCGGAGGCGGCGGCGCTGGCGGCCCGGCACGACGAGCGGATGGAGGGCCGGGCCCTTCTCACCACCCCGGTCGAGCAGCCACTGCGGCATGCGCTGGAGGTCCGGCACGGCACGTACGAGCGGGCGGAGTTCGTGGAGCTGCTGCGGGCGCACGACGTCGCCCTGGTGGTCGCCGACACCGCCGGGAAGTGGCCGGCGCTGCTCGACGTCACCGCCGACCACGTCTACGTCCGGCTGCACGGCGAGGAGGAGCTGTACGTCTCCGGCTACGACCCGCCCGCGCTGGACCGGTGGGCGGCCCGGATCCGGACCTGGTCCGCGGGCGGGACGCCGGCCGACGGCACCGTGCTGGCCCGGCCGGCGCCGCCGCAGCCCCGGGACGTGGTCGTCTATTTCGACAACGACGTCAAGGTGCGCGCGCCCTTCGACGCCATCGCGCTGGCCGACCGGCTCGGCGTGGCCGCCCCCGACGCCGCGGTCGGGCCGGCCGACACCCGGGCCGCCGTGGCCGAGGAGGCCCGGACCGACTGGCCCGGCATCGCCCGCACCGCCCGCCGGGACTGAGCCCCGGTCCGGCGCCGGTCGCCGGGACTGGGCTCCGGTCCGGCGCCGCGCGCCGGGACTGGCCCCATCCGGCGGCGGCCGCCGGGAACCGGCCCGGATCCGGCCCCGGCCGCCGGGACTGGGGCCCGGTCCGGCGCCGGTGGCAGAGGCTAGGTCCGGGTGCGGCGGCGGTAGCCGGTCCCGTCGTGCCAGGACTCGATCACCATCGTCTCCGGCGGGTCGATCCAGGTCAGCACGACTTCGTCGACCTCGATCCGGAACAGGTCCGACGCGTCCGGATCCGGCGGCGTCGCGCCCGAGTAGGCCGTCCAGAACGCGGCGATCTCCGCCGGATCGGTGACCAGCACGGCCCGCCCGGCGAACTTCGCGTCCCCGACCCAGGAACCGGGGTCCTGCGGGTCCGCGTCCTCCGAGGCCGAGTGGAACGCGACCCGGGGATCGCGCCGCAGGTCCTGCCCCTTCACCGCACCCGGCATGGAGCCGGTGAATACGTCCGGCCCGGCGAAATGCACCTCGGCCCCGCTGATCCGGGGCGCCCCGTCCCGCCGCAGCGTCGCCATCGTCTTGTGCTTGTGCCGATCGAGCACCGCCCGCACCCGGGCGGCGAACTCCGGCGCCTCCTCCGTGAATTCACCCCATCGAGCCATGGGCCGCAGTGTGCCGTGGACCACTGACAAACCCTGAGAGCACAGATCCGGGTCGGGGTCGGGGCGGTCCCCGATGTGCCGGGGGTCGGTTCCGGCGCACTCTGAGTCCTGTCACCGAGACAACGAATGCAGGACAAGGAAACGAGGGAACCACCGTGAACGAGATCCACGCCCGCCTCGCCGCTGAGGGTCTGGTGCGACCGCGGGACGGTCGTGTGCTGGCCGGTGTCGTCGCCGGCCTCGGCCGCCGCTTCGGCATCGACCCGTGGCCGGCCCGGCTGCTGTTCATTCTGATCCTGCTGGTGATCCCGGGCAGCCAGCTCCTGGTCTATCCGCTGCTGTGGATCCTGATGCCGCGGGAGACCGCCGCCCCGGCCGCCCCCTTCGGCCCGGCCGGCCCGACCGGCCCGACCGGCCCCAGCACCGGCCCCAGCATCGCCTAAGACCATCCCCTCACGGGTCGTCCCGGCCCGGCCGTCCGGGTGCGCACGCGGCGATCGGCCACTAAGGTAAAGCGCACGGTACGTCGCACCAAGAAGAACCCAAGCTCCGGCGCCTCGCCCATCCCGCCGGCAACGCCCCCGGAACCGGGCGGCCCGGATCCCCACGGTCCGCGGTCGCACCCAGTCCGGTGTCGGGGGCATCAGGGCGATGCACGGGGGCGGGCGGCCCGGATCCCCACGATCCGGGCCGCCCTCAGGCCCACCCCTGCCAACCGCACGGGCGGGACGTCCGTCAGCGGGCGGAACCCGCCGCCCTCGCGGCCTTCCGGCTCGCGGCGAAGACGATCCCACCCAGCAGCACCACACCGATCAGCACCCCGCCGAAGAGCCACGCGGCACCGTTGCCAGTGTCGTCATCGGCGGCCGCCGGGGCCACCGCCGGAGCGCTCGACGTCGCCGCGGCCGACGGGGTGGCCGGGGTGGTGGTGGGCGCGGGCGCCGGTGTGGTCGCCCGCGGCACCGGCGTCGCGCCCGGCGCCGCCGCCTGCAGCCGGACCACCGGCGCGGGCTGGTCCGGGTCCGGCACCGAGGCCGACGGCACCTCGATCCAGGCGTCCTGCCGGCCGTCCGAGTACGACTGGATGGTCTTGAGCACCAGCTGCGAGGCGGCCGGCAGCTGCCGGACCCGCAGGCCCAGCCGCAGCGACCGGCCCACCGGCAGCGCCGGGCCCGTGACGTCGACGACGGTGGCCGATCCGGTCAGCTTCCAGCCGGCCGGCCCGGAGGCGAGCGTGAGGTCGGCCGGCACCAGCCCGGACGGCAGCTGGATGCGGACGCCGGTGATCCCGGCGTCGTCCGACTCGGCCTCGGCCGTCATGGTCAGCACCGCTCCGGTGGCCAGCGCCCGCGGCGGCGCGGCCTCCACCTCGACGTGGGCCAGGGCCGGACCGGCGGCGGAGACAACGGCGGCGGCACCGGCGGCGAGCACGACGGCGGCGCGGCGAACGGTGGGGGCGATCATCACAAAGCCCAAGGTCGTCCCCACGCCCCGAACGGTTCCCGCCATCTAGAGGTGCATCAGGGCGTGGACCTCGGCCATCGTCTTCTTCGCGGCCTGCCGGGCGATCTCGTTGCCGCGCTCCAGCACCTTCCCGACCACCTCCGGATCGGCCGCGTACTCCGCGCGCCGGGCCCGGATCGGCCGGAAGTGCTCGTTGACCGCCTCGGTCACGTACGCCTTGAGCCGGGCCGAGCCGCCCGGCCCGATCTCGTCCGCGACCGCCTCCGGCGTCGTCCCGGCCGCCAGCGCGGCCAGCAGCAGCAGGTTGGCCACGTTGGGCCGGGCGACCGGGTCGTAGGTGATGCTCGGGTCGGAGTCGGTCACGGCCTTCTTCAGCACCGCCGCCGTGGTCGACTCGTCGTCCCGGATGAACACCGCGTTCCGCGCGCTCTTGCCCATCTTCCGGCCGTCGGTGCCGAGCAGCATCGGGGCCTCGCCGAACAGCAGCGTCGGCTCCTCGAAATACCGCTTCTTCTTGCTGTACGTGTTGTTGAAGCGGCGGGCGATCTTGCGGGTGATCTCCACGTGCGGCAGCTGGTCCCGGCCGCCCGGCACCAGGTTGCCGTGGCAGAACAGGATGTCCGCGGCCTGGTGCACCGGGTAGTTGAACATCAGCCCGGTCACGCCGCCCTCGCCCAGCGTCTCGATCTCCGACTTCACCGTCGGGTTGCGGTCGATCTCGGCCACGGAGACCAGCGACAGGAACGGCAGCATGAGCTGGTTGAGCTCCGGCACCTGGCTGTGCCGGAAGACCAGCCCGCGGTCGCTCTGGATGTCCAGCCCGACGGCCAGGTAGTCGAGCACGATGTCGGCCATCGAATCCTGCAGCGCGGCCGACCCGGTCCGGTCGGTCAGGGCCTGGTAGTCGGCCAGCAGCAGCCAGGTCTGCACCCCGTACGACTGGACCTCGACCCGGCGCTGCAGCGAGCCGAAGTAGTGCCCGAGGTGCAGCGGGCCGGTCGGCCGCTCGCCGGTGAGCACCCGGAACTTCTCCGGCGACTCCTTCAGCCGGGCCCAGGCCGCGTCCGACAGCCGCTCGGCCGCGTTGAGGCTGTCCTCCGCGGCGGACTCATGGAACAGGCGATCGGTGACGGACTCACTCACCTGCCAACCGTACCGGGGCAGGATGCCGGTTATGACGCCGGAGGACCTGTTGCGGGAGTGCCTGGCCAAGCCCGGGGCCTGGGAGGACCAGCCCTGGGAGGGCGACGTGGTGGCGAAGGTCGGCCCGAAGATCTTCGCCTTCCTGGGCTCGGCCACGCTCGGGCTCAAGTGCGGCCGGACCCGGGCCGAGGCCGACGAGTGGCTGGCCCGCTACCCCGACGACGCGACGGCGATGGCCTACATCGGCCGGTACGGGTGGAACACCCTGCGGGTCGGCGGCGCGATCAGCGACGCCGAGCTCCTGGAGGCGCTCGACGCCTCGTACCGGGACGTGGTCTCCCGCCTGCCGAAGAAGGACCGCCCCTGAGTCGGCCCGGCCCTGGGCCGGCTCAGTGCCGGTGGGTGGCGCGGGAGGCGTACTCGGTCACCTCGTCCGCCCGGATCAGCCCGTCCTGGATGGCCCGGGCCAGCAGCTGGGTCCGGGTCGCGGCCGGCCGGCCCGCGTTGGCGTACTTGATCCGGGCCCGCTGGATGTACTGCCGCACGGTCGTCTCGGCGATCCCCATCCGGGCCGCCACCGCCGCCTTGGACATCGACTGGAACCACAGCAGCAGCGCCGTCCGCTCCTGCTCGGACAGGGCCGGGCGCCCCGGCCGCTCGTCCGAGGCCATCGTGCCCGCGGCCAGCGGCGGCACGTACGGCCGGTCGGTCGCGGCGGCGAGGATCGTGGCCACGCAGTGTTCCCGGGCCTCCTGCTTGGCCAGGAACGCGAGCGCACCCCGCTCCATCACGGCCAACACCGTGCTGTCGCCGGTGTGCTCGGAGTAGACCACCACCCGCCGGCCGGCATCGGCGAACCGGCTGACCTCGGCCATCACCATCTCCCCGTGCAGGTTGAGGTCCAGCAGGACGACGTCGGCGTCCCGGCCGGGGCCGGTCCAGGCCACCTGCACGTCCGAGCCGGCCGCGACCAGCTCGATCCGGCCCTCCGGGTCCCGCTCCAGCCAGGCCCGCATGCCCTCGTGCACGACCGGGTGGTCGTCCACCAGCACGACGGTCACCGCCGCCATCGCGCCTCCACCCACCGCTCGCCGCCGTCCAGTGCCGTCACCGTCACCTCGGGGCCGCCGGCCGCTCCGTCCGGCGAACCGGTCCCGTCGACCAGCACGCTGACCGCGACCTCGTCGGAGCGGGCCAGCACGGTGATCCGGGCGTGCCGCTCGGCCCCGGCCAGGGCCAGCAGTGGCGCTTCGGTGAGCACCCGCCGCGCGTCCCGGTCCAGGTCCGGCAACCGGCCGGTCGTCTGCAGGTCCACCACCACTCCTCGCTGGTCGGCGATGTAGCTGCAGGCACGCAGCTCGTGGAGCAGCGGTTCGGCGACGTCGTCGGTCTCCGCGAACAGCCGGCGCAGCCGGCTGGCCTCGACCGCGCAGTCGTGCCGGACCCTACGGTCGGCCGGGTCCAGGGTGCCGTCGGCCAGCCCGGCCAACAGCGGCGTGACCGATCGCCGGACCATGCCGTAGCGCCGCCGGCGGTCGGCGTGCAGCCGGTCGGCGATCTGCCGGCGGCGGCGGACACCGGCCGCCGCGGCCGCGGTCGCACCGGCGGACCGGGCCGTCGCCGCGACCGCGCGGGCCGCCAGCAGCAGCGTGAGCTGGAGGGCGGCGGTGCCGTACACCACGGTCGCCGCCCGGGCCAGGCTGATCCGGTCCAGCTCGCCGGCGCGGGCCAGCACCGCGATCGCGAAGGCCGAGTTCAGCGCGAGGAAGATGATCAGCTCGCGGGACGGCCGGCGGAGCAGCAGCAGGACGCCGAACCAGCCGACGGCGCCCCAGGCCCAGCCGGCCGCGCCGAACAGGGCCGGGCCCGGGACGGCCGCGGTGCCGACCGCACCCGCGACCAGGGCCGCACCGGCCAGCGCCCGGGCCCCCGCCGCGCCGGTCCGCTGGCGCCACAGCCGGACGCCGCCGGCCACCCCGATGACGGCCAGCGCCAGCCAGGCCGCCAGCTCGGCCGGCGGCGACCGGTACGTCGACCAGCGCGAGACCAGCGCCACCAGGTCGTTGCCGGCGTGCCAACTGCCGACCAGCAGGATCACGACCAGCTCGATCCCGCGCCGGTAGCGGGTCGCGATGACCTCGCCCAGCCCGGCGGAGGATCCGGTCCCGTCCTCGTTCCCGGGACCGGCCGGGCTGCCCGCGGGCCAGCGCAGCAGCACCCGGGTGCCGGAGCCGGGCTCGGAGGTGACGGTCGCGGAGCCGTCCACGGCGCGCATCCGGCCCACCAGCGACTCCCGCAGCCCGCGGCAGGACCCCGGCACCCGGGCCGGCTCGAAGCCCCGGCCGTCGTCGGTGACCTCGACGGTCACCGCGCCGGCCGGCGCGACCGCGTCCAGCCGGACCCGGCACGGTCCGGCGTGCCGGGCCACGTTGGTCAGCGCCTCGGTCACGGCCCCGGCCAGGGCGGCGCCGACCGGCGGCGGGACCGGGACGGCCGGGATCGGCGCGTCCAGCGTCACCGGGAGGCCGGCGCCCGCCAGCACGGGATAGAGCCAGCCGGCCAGCTCCCCCGCGCCGCCGCCCGGCCCCGGCTCTTCCGGCCCGGCCGGCTTGCCCGCGGCCCCGGCCGGGCCCGGGAGGTCGGCCCC
>DATDKW010000423.1:0-10559 GCA_036519715.1 Mycobacteriales bacterium | reverse complement strand
GGGATGGCGCGGGCGGGACGGCCGGCGGGCGGGGGCGTGCGGGCGGGGCGGCGCGGGCGGGGGCGTGCGGGCGGGGCGGCGCGGGCGGGCCGGTGCGGGCGGTGGGTCCTAGCCGGGGGTTGGCCAGAGGCGGGTGCTGCCGACGGCGAGGTCGAGGTGGAAGGCGGAGATCGTGCCCGCGGGCGCGAACGCCTCCACCGCGGCCCGGGTCAGCCCGGCCGCCGCGGCCGCACCGGCCAGCTCGCGGCGGGCGCCCTCCGGGTCGACGGACTCCTCCACGGCCAGGCAGTAGACCTTCAGCTGCTCGTCGGTGACGCTTCGCAGCAGCGCGATCGCGCCGGACCTGGTCCGGGCCCACTCCACCAGGGCGGCGTCGTGCGCGTCCGGCTCCGGGGCGCCCTTGCTGATCGGGGTGTCGCGGTCGATGCCGACCAGCGTGAACCCGTCGAGCACCACGTCGCCGCGGGGATCGGCGGTGTCGCGGACCGGCACGGGCCCCAGCGCCTGGACCACTGGCGGGGCGGGCCGGTCCAGGACGCCGGTGACCGGCGCGGCCGGCGTGGGCTGGGCTCGCTCCGCCCGGCGGGTCCAGATCCGGGTCGAGGAGCGGGTCAGCCGCAGGTGCACCGGGTCCAGCCCGCGCGACGGCGAGAAGGGTTCGACCGCGACCGGGGCCTCGGCCCGGACCCGGTCCGGATCGGTCCGGCCGTCGAGGGCGACGCCGACCACCAGCCGGTCACCGGCGTACGCGGTGACCAGCCCGACCACGCCCTCGCGCCCGGCCGCCCACTCGATGAGCCGACCGAGGGTGGCGGCATGGGCCGGGTCGTCAGCGGCCGGTCCCGGTGTGAAGGTGGCGTCCGCGGGCAGCTCCTCCGCCGGCGGGGCCTGGACCGGGGCCGGCCAGAGCGGGCGACAGCGGACCTCCAGCCAGCGGTGCGCGTCCGACACGTCGGCAGCGGCGAGCACCTCGACGCAGCAGCGGGCCGCCCCGGCCGCCTGCAGCGCGTCCACCAGCGCGGCCCGCTCCGACTCGACGTCGGCGATCGACGTGCGGCTGACGTACCCGAGGACGACCCGGACCCAGCTACCGTCCGGGTCCTGGACCCAGGTCCGGAACAACGCGGCCGTACGGGGGCTGTGCTCGGCGTGCTCGAGGAGCGCGGCGTCGACGGGGTCGTCCTCGGGGCCGACGTCGAAGGGCCACTGCAGGTTGGCCGCGATCAGCTCGAACGGTGCCGCGGGCCGGTCGTGCGGCCCCGCGGCCGGGGTCTCCCCGGTCGCCAGCGAGTTCGGGCCCGGGTGCGCGGCCTCGATTATCGGCGGGTCGGTGGTGACCGGAGCGGCAGGCTCAATCGGCGGTCCGGGGGTCGGCGAGGTCTCCGCCCCGACCGCCCCGGCGAGCCCGGCCGCCTCAGCGGGACGAGGCACAGCGGCGGGCTCCGCGGGCTCGGCCGACTCGACGGGACGACGTGCGGCCGCAGCCGGCCCGGCAGCGGCGCCGGCCGAGCCCGCAGCGGCGCCGGCCGGCCCGGCGGGACGGGATGCAGCCGGGGTCGTCTCAGCGGCGGGCTCGGCTGAGTCGGCGCGGTGCACGGCCGGAGACGGCTGGGCGGCGGGGTCAGCCGAGTCGACGGGACGACGTGCGGCCGGCGTCGGCCCGGCGGCGGGCACGGCCGCAGACATCTCGGCGGCAGGGCCGGCCGGATCGGCGGGACGACGTTCGGCCGGAGACGGCTCGTCGGGCTGGGTTGGCGCGGCCGCGGGATCGAGATCCTCAATGGCGGGGTCCTCGGGTGGCGCCGGGTGGGGCCAGACCTCGGTCGCGACCGACGCGACCGCCCGCTGCCGCGGATCGGCCAGCGCCTCCTCGGCCGGCACCGGGACGACCACGCAGGACGCCCCGGCCGTGGCGACCGCCCCGGCCACTGCCGCGACGACCGCGGCCAGATCGGCCGGACCCGCCAGCACCGGCACGTACACCCGGACCGGCCCGGCCGACCCGCCATGGAACTCCTCCCAGGCCCGCCCGAGCGACCGCACACCGTCCACAGTGGACGCAGCAGTCCCCGCCGCCCGGTCGACCTCGTCCACCGGCCCGCCGGCCAGGGACGACCGGGCCGAGGGCGGCGTCGGCGCCGACGGCTCCTCGGCGTCCCACCCGGACAGCTCCACATACCGCGCGCCGACCGCGTCCAGCCGGGCCCGCAGTGCGGCCAGACCCAGCGTGTCGTCCTGCAGGACCAGGTGGAACGGGACCGGCTCGCCCTCCTCGGCCCGGGCCCGGGCCACCTCCCGGACCGTGTCGACCAGTCCCCGCAGCTCGGCCGCCGGCTCGGCCGCCAGCAGCAGCGCGGCCCGGGTCACCACCAGCACATGCCCGTTCCCGGGCAGCCAGGCCATGTCGGTGAGCAGCCCCGCCAGCCCGGCCCAGTCGTCGGCCGGGTCGCCGGGCAGCTGCAGGGCGGCGCCGACCTCGTCCAGCAACCCGTACGTCGACCGCCCGCAGTGCCCGCGCAGGTGCCGGACCACCACCCCGTCCTGGCCCAGCAGCCAGCCCAGCTGTCGGGCGTCGGCCGGCGCCGCGTCCAGCAGGTGGATCCACGGGCCGGTCGGCCGGGCCAGCCGGGCCAGCTCCGCCTCCGGCCCGGCCACGGACGGGACGACTCTCACCGCGCCATCTTCCCAGCCGCGCGGCCGGGCTGGCCGAGCGGACCGAAGGCGTACCGGACGGGGCCGGAGATCCGGGCCGGCGCCGGTCGCCCGACCACGCCGAGCCGCTGCTCGGCCAGCACGATCCTCGTACCTTCGCATCGGGTCGACGCTACGTCACTGCTGGTCACCGTACGTCGCACGTAGGGTTGGGACGATGACTGCCGAACCGCTGTGGCTGCCGCTGGACGGTGCCGTCAACGCCCGTGACCTGGGAGACCTGCCCACCGACGAGGGTGCGCCGACGGCCCGCGGCCGGTTGCTCCGCTCCGACAACCTGCAGGGCCTGACGCCCGCGGACGTACGCCTGCTGGTCGACGAGATCGGCCTGCGCACGGTGGTCGACCTGCGGACGAACGTCGAGGTGGCGCAGGAGGGACCGGGGCCGCTGACCGCCGAGCCGGCGGTCGATATCCGGCACCTGTCGCTGTTCCCGGAGGGCGGCGGGAACACCGACGTCGACGCGGACGCGCTGCTGCCCTGGCAGGAGGACGGCGTGACCGAGCGGCGGGAGACCGCGCTGGCCGGCGCGGCCGCCGACGCGAAGAGCCGGGCCGTCGCCTTCTACCTGGCCTACCTGCGGGACCGGCCGGACAACATCGTGGGGGCGCTGCGGACGATCGCGTCCTCCGACGGCGCCACGGTCGTGCACTGCGCGGCCGGCAAGGACCGGACCGGGGTGGTGATCGCGCTCGCGCTGTCGGTCGCCGGGGTGCCGCGGGACCGGATCGTGGCCGACTACACGGCCACCGCGGACCGGCTGCCGGCGCTGCTGGCGCGGCTGCGGGGCAGCGACACATACCGGGACGACATGAACAGCCGGCCCGACGACGCGCACCGGCCGCGGGCGGTCACGATGGAACAGTTCCTGGCGCACCTGGACGAAGAGTTCGGCGGTCCGCTGGGCTGGCTCACCTCGGCCGGCTTCGGGCCGTCCGACGTGGCCCGGCTGCGGGCGCGGCTGGTGCCTTCAGCGGTGGGCGTCCAGGACTAGCTCGACCCGGGTCGGGCCGCCCTCCGTGACCCGCAGGTCCCAGGCCCGCCGGGCCAGGTGGCAGGCCGGGTGCTCGGCCTGCTCGTCGCAGCTGGCCGCGTACGCGCTGACCTCGAGCCGGGTCTCCGTGGTCACGGTCAGCTCCCGGGTCAGCTCCGGGCCCAGGCTCGGGCCGGTGGCCAGGCCCGTGATCCGCAGGCTGGTCGAGGGGCCGTAGCGGTCGTCGAGCGTCTCGCCCGGCGGCGGCACGAACCTGACGCTCACGGAGACGGCGCCGGTGCCGATCTCGGCCGTCGGCCGGAGCGGGATCCGGGTCAGCCGGTGCGCGGCCGACTCGACCACGACCAGCTCGTCGCCGTGCACGACCGCGCCGGTCGGCTCGGCCAGGCCGGTCGCGAGCGTGTCCACGACCCGGTCGCGGGGGTCGAACCGCCGGACCGCCCCGTTGTACGTGTCCAGCACGGCGACGGTGCCGTCGGGCAGCAGGGTGACGCCGAGCGGGTGCTGAAAACGGGCCTGCCCGGCCGGCCCGTCGACCAGCCCGAAGTCGAACAGCCCCTCGCCGACGTGGGTGTGCAGCCGGCCGTCCTCCAGAGTGCGCAGCGAGGACGTCTCGGCGTCGGCGAACCACAGGCGCGGCCCGTCCGGGGCCAGCGCGCTCGGCTGCGCCAGCCACCCGTCCAGCGCCGGGCCGTCCTTGAGCCCCTCGACCGTGGTCCCGGCCAGCAGCGTGGCCGGGCCGGCCGGGTCCACGGACAGCAGGAGGTGCACGCCGGCGGCGGCGACCGCGATGCGGCCCTGCCACCACGCGACGTCCCAGGGGGACAGCACGCCGGGCACCGGGCCGGTGATCGTGCGGGCGCTCTTCAGCGCCTCGGGCAGGTCGGCGACGGTGCTGACCTCGCCGGTCTCCAGCCGTACGCCCCGGATCAGGTGGTTGGCGGTGTCCGCGACGAGCACGTCGAGGCCCGGGATCGCGCCGGGCGGCAGCGCGGTCACACCCTGCGGCTCGGCGAAGCTCGCTCGGTCCGGGGCACCGTCGGCCCGGCCGCGCTCGCCCGACCCGATCCGGCGCAGCAGCGTCTCCCCGTCCGCGGCCAGCTCGACCACCGAGTGGTGGCCGGCGTCGGCGACGAGGAGCGTGCCGGCCGGAGTGACGGCGATCCCGCCCGGGAACCGCAGCGTGGTCTCCGGCCGGTCGGGCTGGACGTAGGCGTCGTCGCCGCGGCGGAGCCGGTCGCCGTACTCGGCGACCAGCTCGTCGACCAGGTCGGCCAGCGCTCGGGCGTGGCCCTCGCCGGCCTTGGTCGCGACCACGTAGCCGTCCGGGTCGACCAGCACGAGCGTCGGCCAGGCGTTGACCGCGTACTGGCGCCAGGTCGCAAGGTCCGGGTCGTCCAGCACCGGGTGCCGCACGTCGTAGCGCTGCACGGCGGCGGCGACCGCGGCGTGCTCGGCCTCGTGCGGGAACTTCGGGGAGTGCACGCCGATCGTGGTCAGCACGTCGGCGTACCGGGCCTCCAGCGGGCGGAGCTCGTCGATCACGTGCAGGCAGTTGGCGCAGGCCGAGGTCCAGAAGTCGAGCAGCACGATGCGCCCGCGCAGGCCGGCCAGGCTCAGCTCACGGCCGCCGGTGTTCAGCCAGCCCCCGGCGCCGCGCAACTCCGGCGCCCGCACCCGCCCCTTCGCCCGCACGCCACCCGCAACTCCCATCCACCCTTCCCCGTTCCCACCGACGGCGAGCAAGCCGCCAACGGGCTGGGGTCCGGCGCGCGGGTGGGGCGGTGCGGAACGCGAACGGACCCGGCAGGCGGTGCCTGCCGGGTCCGTTCGGTTGGTTCAGCGGTTGGTCTGGGTGCGGGCGAACGCCTGCAGCTCGTCCTGCAGCGTGCCCGGGGAGACCGCGTCGATCGCGTGTCGCACGGCCCGCTCCCGTCGCGCTGTCGCGTGCCGCTTGCGCCACTTGGCCATTCGAGACTGCACTGTCCTCATCCTCCTCGTTGGTACGTCTGTGTAGACGCCCAAGACGAGGCAAAAATTCCCCGATCGTTCAGAGAATGACGCAGGTCACCCTTCGATCGTTAGGCGAAGGCAACCAACGGCTTACGATGTCACCCCCAGGCCAGGGCCAAAGCCGGATCGGTCAACATCGCGGCGAGGTCGGACAGGAACTGCGACCCGAGCTGCCCGTCGACGATCCGGTGGTCGAAGGACAGCGAGAGCGTGCTCACCTGCCGGATCGCGAGCTGCCCGTCGACCACCCACGGCGTCTCCCGCACCGCGCCGAACGCGAGGATCGCGCTCTCGCCCGGGTTGAGGATCGGCGTGCCGCCATCGACGCCGAACACGCCCACGTTGGTGATCGTGATCGTGCCGCCGCTCATGTCGGACGGCGCGGTCCGGCCGGCCCGCGCCGTGTCGGTCAGGTCCTTGAGCGCCTCGGCCAGCTCCCGTACGGACAGCCGGGCAGCGTCCTTGATGTTGGGCACGATCAGACCGCGCGGGGTGGCCGCCGCGATGCCCAGGTTGATGTACTCCTTGACCACGATCTCCTGCGCCTGCTCGTCCCAGGAAGAGTTGATCATCGGGTGGCGCCGGACCGCGAGCAGCAGCGCGCGGGCCACGAACAGCAGCGGGCTGACCTTGATCCCGGCGAACTCCCGCGACGCGGCGATCCGCTCCCGCAGCCGCATGGTCTCGGTCAGGTCGACGTCTATCCATTCGGTGACATGCGGGGCGGTGAAGGCGCTGGCCACCATCGCCGCCGCGGTGTGCTTGCGGACGCCCTTGATCGGGATCCGCTGCTCCCGGGACGCATCCCAGGTCGCCGCGGCCGGAGCGACCGGCGCGGCCACGGGGGCCGGCTCGGCCGGGGCCTGGGCGGCCGACTCGACGTCGGCGCGGGTGATCACGCCACCCTCGCCGGAGCCGGTCACCGTGCTGAGGTCGACCCCGAGATCCCGGGCCAGCTTCCGCACCGGCGGCTTGGCCAGCACGGAGATCCCGTTCGACGAGCCACCCCCGGTCGCCACCGGCCGGGATGCGGTCGGTGTGGGGGCCGACGCGGATTCCGGCGGGGACGGGATCATGTCGGCGGCCGCGGCCGAGGGGCTGAGGTCCGACTCCGTCCCGGAGGACGTCTCCTCGGACGCCCGACCGGCGGCACCGGCAGCAGCACCGACCGCGGAGCCGGAACCACCCGAGCCGACCGGGCCGGCGGAACCGGCCGGCCCCGAGGTCCCCGCGGCGCCGGCTGGTCCCGCGCCACCCTTGCGCGGCCGCCGCTTCGCCGTCACCGACCGTGGCCCGTACCCGACGAGCACCGCCGTCCGCCCGCCCGGGGCCGGGCTCCCGATCAGCCCGGGCTCGACCGCCTGGTCGTCCGACGGCGACGGGATGAGGTCGGCCGCGTCCGCGACCTGCGACGTCGCGGCCGGCGGCACCCCGGGCGCCCCGTCCGGGTCGACGTCGACGGTGACGATCGGCGTCCCGACGTCGACCGTGGCCCCTTCGGGCACCAGCAACTCGGTGATCGCGCCGGCGAACGGGCTGGGCAGCTCGACCGCCGCCTTGGCCGTCTCGATCTCCACGATCGTCTGGTTGACCGTGACCATGTCACCGGGCTGCACGTACCACTTGAGGATCTCGGCCTCGGTGAGCCCCTCTCCGGCGTCGGGGAGCTTGAACTGCTTGAAGGTCGGCACGAGATCTCCTAGAAGGCGAGCGAGCGGTCGACGGCGTCGAGCACCCGGTCGAGGTCGGGCAGGAAGTCCTCCTCCAGCCGGGACGGCGGGTAGGGGGTGTCGAACCCGCCGACCCGCAGCACCGGCGCCTCCAGCGAGTAGAACGCCTGCTCGGTGATCCGGGCGGCGAGCTCCGCACCGAGGCCGAGCGTCACCGGCGCCTCGTGCACGACGACCAGCCGGCCCGTCCGCCGGACGGATTCCAGCACCGTGTCGCTGTCCAGCGGGGACAGCGACCGCAGGTCGATGACCTCGAGGTCGCGGCCGTCCTCCTGGGCCGCGGTGGCCGCGTCCATGCCCACCTTCACCATCGGTCCGTAGGCCACGATGGTCAGGTCGGTGCCCGGCCGGACGATCCGGGCCTGGTGCAGCGGATCGGGGACGTCGACGTGGTCGAACTCGGCCTTCTCCCAGTAACGCCGCTTCGGCTCCAGGAACACGATCGGGTCGTCGGACGCGACCGCCTGCTGGATCATGTGGTAGCCGTCGGCCGGGTTGGAGCAGGCCACGACCTTGAGCCCGGCGGTGTGGGCGAAATACGCCTCCGGGGACTCGCTGTGGTGCTCGACCGCGCCGATGCCGCCGCCGAACGGGATGCGGATCGTGACCGGCAGCGACACGTTGCCGCGCGACCGGTAGTGCATCTTCGCCAGCTGACTGACGATCTGGTCGAAGGCCGGGTAGACGAACCCGTCGAACTGGATCTCGCAGACCGGCCGGTAGCCCCGCATGGCCAGGCCGATCGCGGTGCCGATGATGCCGGACTCGGCCAGCGGGGTGTCGATCACCCGGTCCTCGCCGAAGTCCTTCTGCAGGCCGTCGGTGACCCGGAAGACCCCGCCGAGCTTGCCCACGTCCTCGCCCATGACCAGGACCTTGGGATCGGCGTCCATGGCCGCGCGCAACCCGTCGTTGAGCGCCTTGGCCAGCGTGTAGGTCGCCATCAGTGGTGCGCCTCCTCGAACGAGTCGAGATATGCCGCATAGAGCTCGCGCTGAGCGGTCAGCTGCGGGGTCTGCTCCGCGTACACCTCGGTGAAGATCTCGAGCGGGTCGGGGTCGGGCATGTCCACGCAGGCCTTGCGGACCTGGGCGGCCAGCTCGACCCCCTCCTCCTCGACCGAGTCGAAGAAGCCCGTGTCGGCCTGGCCGGACCGGGAGAGGTAGGCCTTCACCCGCTCGATCGGATCGCGCAGCCGCCAGATCTCCAGCTCGCTGGCGAGCCGGTAGCGGGTCGGGTCGTCGGAGGTGGTGTGTGCGCCCATCCGGTAGGTGAAGGCCTCGACCAGCGTCGGCCCCTGCCCGGTCCGGGCCGCGTCCAGCGCCGCCCGGGTCACGGCCAGGCAGGCCAGCACGTCGTTGCCGTCCACCCGTACGCCCGGGAAGCCGAAGCCGCGGGCCCGCTGGTAGAGCGGGATCCGGGACTGCTTCTCGATCGGCTCGGAGATCGCCCACTGGTTGTTCTGGCAGAAGAACACGACCGGCGCGTTGAACACGCTGGCCCACACGAACGCCTCGTTGACGTCGCCCTGGCTGGAGGCGCCGTCGCCGAAGTAGGCGATGACGGCGTCCTCGCCGCCGTCGCGCTGCATGCCCATCGCATATCCGGTCGCGTGCAGGGTCTGGGCGCCGATGACGATCGAGTAGAGCGCGAGGTTGCGCTCGACCGGGTTCCAGCCGCCGAAGTCGTTGCCGCGGTAGAGGCTCAGCAGCTCGTGCGGCTGCACGCCCTTGCACCAGGCCACGCCGTGTTCCCGGTAGCTCGGGAACGCCATGTCGCCCGGCCGCAGGGCCCGGCCGGACCCGATCTGCGCCGCCTCCTGCCCCAGCAGGGAGGCCCAGATGCCCAGCTCGCCCTGCCGTTGCAGGGCGGTGGCCTCGACGTCCAGCCGGCGGACGAGGGCCAGGTCGCGGTAGAGGGCGCGGACCTCCTCGGCCGAGATGTCGAGGGGGTAGTCCGGGTGGTCGACCCGTTCCCCCTCGGGGGTCAGCAGCTGCACCAGATCAGGGCCGCCGCTGGGTTCAGGAACGACGGGGACTCCGATGTCGCCCAAGGTCATGCGCCTCTCCTCGCTCTGACTCCACGCGGGATCGCCGCGTGGGGTGGACCGGCGCCGCGGGACTGCGTCGGGGGTGTGCGACGTCGAGCCCCGCCGCGCGCCGAAGCGTGCGGAACGAACGCTAACCCCATGGTTGCAGACATCGCGGACCGCTGGACCCGTCAACCTTCTGTCCCAGGACGGGATGGTGCCAGGGCGGAGTTGCAATCTGTGGACAACGCGCAGCCCTGTGGACAGCGAGATGACACGACGTCGCCGACGCTGCTACTTCTTTGTGCCATGACGTACGGGAGTGGTCGGTCAGCCGGTCAGCTCCGCCGGCAGTGGGCGCGCGTGCACCACGACCAGGCGGCTGACCGCGCGGGTGAGCACGACATAGAGGCGGCGCAGGCCACGCGGCTCGGCCGCGGCGATCGCGACCGGCTCCACGACCACGACCTGGTCGAACTCGAGACCCTTGGCCAACGTCGCCGGCACCACCGAGATGCGCGGCTCGGGCCGTTCGTCCTCGGCCGGCTCCGGGCCGTCCTCACCGCCCAGCACCAGGTGCTCCGCCCCGAGCGCGGTCAGCGCGGCCCGGACCGCCGGCACGTCGGCGTCGGCCGCGATCACCCCGATCGAGCCCTCCTCGCCCAGCGCCGCGACGGCTTCGGCCGCCGCCGCGGTCGCCGCGTCCGCGACCGGCCGCACCTGCAGCCCGCCGGCCGCCTTCCGGACCGAGGTGGCCGGTTCCAGCCCGACGGCCAGATGCGGGAGCAGCGCGTTCGCGAACGCGATGACGTCGGCCGGGACGCGGTAGCCGCGGGTCAGCGGCTCGATCCGGGCGTCGGCCTTGCCCAGGTGGGCCAGCGTGACGTGCCAGTCCGAGGTGGACCATGGCGTGGTGCCCTGGGCCAGGTCACCGAGCACGGTGACCGAGCCGAGCGGGCAGCGCCGGGCCACCGCCCGGCACTGCATCGGGGACAGGTCCTGGGCCTCGTCCAGCACCACGTGCCCGTACGACTCGGGCCGGGCCAGCAGACCCGCGATCTCGTCGATGAGCACCGCGTCG
>DATDKW010000422.1:0-13353 GCA_036519715.1 Mycobacteriales bacterium | reverse complement strand
AGCACGGTGCTGATCTCGACCTCGCGTTCCTTGGCCGCGGCGCGGAGCGACTCGACGCTCTCGGCCACGATCCGGTCCAGCCGCTGCGGCGAGCTGGCCATCGTCCCGCCGTCGGTCTCGGCCAGCGTCAGCAGCCCGTCGACGAGCCGCTCGTTGCGCTCGTTGGTCGCCAGCAGCTGGCGGGACAGCAGCTCCAGCTGCTCCGGGGTGAGCGCCGAGGACAGGCTCACCTCGATCAGCGCCCGCTGGGTGGCCAGCGGCGTACGCAGCTCGTGCGACGCGGTCGAGGCGAACCGGCGCTGGGCCGCGTACCCCTCGGCCAGCCGGTCGAGCACGGCGTCCAGCTCGTCGGCGAGCGTGCGGGTCTCGTCGCGCGGGCCGGTCGCCCGCAACCGCAGGCCGAGGCTGGTCGGCCCGAACCGGCTGATGGTGTCGGCCATCTGCCGCAACGGCCAGGTGACCCAGCGCGCCAGCCCGTACGCGACCGCGACGACCACGGCCGTCAGCACGAGCAGCTCGACCGCGACGTACCCGGGGTGGAAGGGCGTGCCCTGCCCCGGGGCCCCGAAGCCGCAGCCGTTGACCGCGTCCAGCGACCGCAGTGTGCCGCGGCTGCACCCGACCACGCCGTCCCGGCCGGCCCGGACCACGTTGGCCACGAGGTGCAAGGCGACGAAGAAGTACGCCGAGCCGAGCGGGCAGCTGACCAGCACGGCCAGCAGCGCACGGCGGCGGGGGGTCAGGACCACCGTCACTCCCCGAACCGGTAGCCGACGCGGGGCACGGTGTGCACGATCGGCGGCTCCCCGAGCTTGCGGCGCAAGGTCATCACCGCGACCCGGACGGCGTTGGTGAACGGGTCGGCGTGCTCGTCCCAGGCCTTCTCCAGCAGCTCCTCCGCGCTCACGACCCGGCCGGCGCCCTGCATGAGGACGGACAGGACCGCGAACTCCTTCGGGGTCAGGTCGAGCAGCTCCCCGTCCCGGAACGCGCGGTGCCGCGGGATGTCGAGCACCACGCCGTACCGGTCGAGGACCGGCGCGGACCCGGCCGCGGGCCGCCGGGCCAGCGCCTGGATCCGGGCGACCAGCTCGGCGAAGGCGAACGGCTTGGTCAGGTAGTCGTCGGCGCCGAGACCGAGACCGTCCACCCGGTCCCGGATGCCGCCGGCCGCGGTGAGGATGAGGATCCGGGTGCCGAGCCGCTCGTCCACGATCCAGCGGCAGACCGCGTCACCGGTGGCCCCGGGCATGTCGCGGTCGAGCACGGCCACGTCGTAGCGGTTGACGCCGAGTCGCTCCATCGCGGCCTCGCCGTCGTAGCAGACGTCGACGGCCATGGCCAGCTTGCGCAGGCCCCCGGCGACGGTGTCGGCGAGCAGCCGCTCGTCGTCGGCAAGGAGGACACGCACGCTTCACCGCTCCCGGGCAGACATCAGTGGCGATGGTCGCGCGCCCACCATAAGCGCTGCATAAGCAACCGGCCGGCGCGTGTCACCGCGGGCCCGGCGCGCCCGCCCAGGCCGCGCCGTCCGGATACCGGTAGCGCTCCAAGGACGCGGGGAGGATCTCGATGCTGTAGCCCGGCGCGGTGGGGACCAGGTAGCGGCCGGCCCGGATCCGCACCGGGTCGACGAAGTGCTCGTGCAGGTGGTCGACGTACTCGGTCATGCGGCCGTCCAGCGCGCCGGAGACGCAGACGTAGTCGAGGATCGACAGGTGCTGCACGTACTCGCAGAGGCCGACGCCGCCGGCGTGCGGGCAGACCGGCACGCCGAACTTCGCCGCCATCAGCAGCACCGGCAGGATCTCGTGGATGCTGGCCACCCGGCAGCTGTCGATCTGGCAGTAGTCGATGGCGCCGCTCTGCAGGAACTGCTTGAACATGACCCGGTTGTGAGCATGCTCGCCGGTGGCGACTCCGACCGGGGCCACCGCCCGGCGGATCGCGGCGTGCCCGGCCACGTCGTCCGGGCTGGTCGGCTCCTCGATCCACAGTGGACGGAAGGGGGCGAGCTCGGTCACCCACCGGACGGCCTGGTCGACGTCCCAGACCTGGTTGGCGTCGATCATCAGCTCGCGGTCCGGGCCGAGCTCCTCCCGGGCGATGGCCAGCCGGCGCCGGTCGTCGCCCAGGTCGCCGCCGACCTTGAGCTTGACGTGGGTCCACCCGTCCCGCACGGCCTCCCGGACCAGGCGGCCCAGCTTGCCGTCGTCGTAGCCCAGCCAGCCGGGGCTGGTGGTGTACGCCGGGTAGCCGCGCTCCCGCAGCTCCTGCACCCGCTGTTCCCGGGTGGGCGCCATCGCGGCCAGCATGTCCTCGGCCTCGGCCCGGGTGAGAACGTCGGACAGGTAGCGGAAGTCGCACAGGTCGGCCAGCTCGGCCGGGGTCAGGTCGCAGAGGAACCGCCACAGCGGCGTGCCGGCGTGCTTGGCCACCAGGTCCCAGCCGGCGTTGAGGACCGCCGCGGCCGCGAGCTGGACGACCCCCTTCTCCGGCCCCAGCCAGCGGTACTGGCTGTCGGCCGTGATGTCCCGGTAGAGCTCGGCCATCCCGCCGGCGCACAGCCGGTCGACGTCCCGGCCGACCAGCTGCCGGCCGAGCTGCTCGGCCGCCCGCACGCACAGGTCGGTGCCCCGGCCGAGGGTGAAGGTCAGCCCGTGGCCGACGAGGCCGGCCCGGTCGGTCCGCACCAGCACGTACGCGGCGGAGTAGTCACCGTCCGGGTTCATCGCGTCCGACCCGTCGAGGGTCGCCGACGTCGGGAACCGGAGGTCGAGGACCTGGACCGACTGGACGCGCGGCATCTGCTCGGGGCTCCCGTATTCATCCGATCAATGGCCGCTCGAACGCTAGGACCGACTCCGAGGACTGTCAATTAGGGTCAGCACCGTGGTGATCGCAGCGCCTGCGTTGACCGGTCAGACGTCGGACCTTTAGCGGGAGGAGACCCGGATGAGCGACGACTTCGACGGCGCGGTCGCGATCGTCACCGGTGGCGCGTCCGGCATCGGGCTGGCGACCGCCCGGCTGCTGGCCGAGCGCGGTGGCCGGGTGGCGGTGCTCGACCTGGCTCCGGACGGCCTGCCGGCGCCGCTGGCCGGCTTCCGCTGCGACGTCGCCGACGCCGACTCGGTGACGGCGGCCGTCGCGGCCGTGGTCGACCGCTTCGGCCGCCTCGACGTCGTGGTGAACAACGCCGGCATCGGGGCCAAGGGCACGGTGGCCGACAACGACGACGCCGAGTGGGCCCACGTGCTGGACGTGAACGTGGTCGGGATGGCCCGGGTGACCCGGGCCGCGCTGCCGCACCTGCGCCGGTCCGACCGCGCGGCGGTCGTCAACACCTGCTCCATCGCGGCCACGGCCGGACTGCCGCAGCGGGCGCTCTACTCGGCCAGCAAGGGCGCGGTGCTCGCGCTGACCCGGGCCATGGCGGCGGACCACCTGGCCGAGGGCATCCGCGTCAACTGCGTCAATCCGGGCACCGCGGACACCCCGTGGGTGGCCCGGCTGCTGGAGCGGGCCGACGACCCGGTCGCGGAGCGGGCCGCCCTGGAGGCGCGCCAGCCCAGCGGCCGGCTGGTCACCGCGGACGAGGTCGCGCACGCGATCGCCTACCTGGCCGGCCCGCACGCCGGTGCCACCACCGGCACCGACCTCGCCGTCGACGGCGGCATGTCCGGCCTGCGGCTGCGCCCGCCGACCCCCGGCCGGTGACGGGCGGGGTCCCAGGGAGCTCAGCCGGCGCGGCGGCGGGCCCTGGGCCGGTCCGGGCCCGGGCCGGCGGCCGGACGCGCCGCCAGGACCCGGCGCAGCCAGGCCTCGGTCGTCGCGACGTGCACGGTGGCCGCGGCCTCGGCCAGGGTGGGGTCCCCGTCCTGCAACGCCCGCAGGATGTCGGCGTGCTGGCTGATGGTGCGGGCCCTGGCGTCGCCCTCGACGATCCCCCGCCATACCCGGGTGCGGCTGGTACGGCTGGAGACCCCGGTCAGCATCGACGCCAGCGTCTCGTTGCCGGCCGCGGCGGCCACCGTCGCGTGGAACTCCTCGTCGTACCGGACGAGCTCGTCGTCGGAGCGGGAGTCCTCCATCCGGCGCAGGCAGGACGCCAGGATCTCCAGGGTGTCCGGCGCGATCCGGGCGGCGGCCATGCCGGTCGCGGCCGGCTCCAGGATGCGCCGTACCTGCACCAGCTCCAGTGCGAAGCCGTCCTGCAGCAGCTCGGCCGCCGCGCCGATGCCCTCCAGCAGCAGCTCCGGCCGCAGGCTGGTCACGTAGGTGCCGTCGCCGCGGCGGACGTCCAGGACCCGGGCCGTGACCAGGGCGCGGACGGCCTCCCGCACGGTGTTGCGGGACGCGCCGAGGTCGGCGGCGAGCTCGGCCTCCGGCGGCAGCCGCTGACCCGGCCGCAGCCGGCCGGACGCGATCATGTCCCGCATCCGCCGGATGGCCGTCTCGGTCAACGGTGCTGCCACAGTCGCCACCTCGCCAAGCCCGTGGGTCACCCGATCCTGCCAGGTCCCCGCCGGCGCCCGGACCAGCCGGACGACGCCGCCGACCGGGACCGTCCCGGCCGGCGGACCCGGCCGGAGGTCCAGCGGTGGAGCCGCAACGGCGGCCCGGGGCTGCCGGCGCGGGACCGCGGCGTCTAGATTCGGTACGCCGGTCGCCGACGCCCTGGAGGTCCCGTGGGAACCGAGGACTTCGAGACCGGGCTGGGACAGCGGGCCGCGAACTTCGCCGCCCTGACCCCGCTGGTGTTCCTGGACTGGAGCGCGGACGTCTACCCGGAGCACCTCGCCGTCGTGCACGGGGCCCGCCGCTACAGCTGGAGCGAGACCCGGGACCGGTGCCGCCGGCTGGCCTCCGCGCTGACCGCCCGCGGCATCGGGCGGGGCGACACGGTGGCGGTCCTGCTGGCCAACACCCCCGAGATGATCGAGGCCCACTTCGGGGTGCCCATGACCGGGGCCGTCCTGGTGCCGCTCAACACCCGCCTCGACGCCGCCGGCATCGCGTTCATCCTCGGGCACTGCGAGGCCAAGGTCCTGCTCGTCGACCGCGCCTTCGGCGACCTCGCGGCCCGGGCGGTGGCGGCGCTGGACCGGCCGCCGCTGGTGGTGGACGTCGACGACCCGGAGTACACCGGCCCGGGCGAGCGGATCGGCACCGAGGAGTACGAGGCCCTGCTGGCGGCCGCGGACCCCGCGTACCGGCGGACCGAGCCGGCCGGCGAGTGGCAGGCGATCTCGCTGAACTACACCTCCGGCACCACCGGCAATCCCAAGGGCGTCGTCGTGCACCACCGCGGCGCCCACCTCAACGCCGTGGGCAACATCCTCACCTGGGACATGCCGCGGCACAGCGTCTACCTGTGGACGCTGCCGATGTTCCACTGCAACGGCTGGTGCTTCCCCTGGACGATGGCGGCCAACGCCGGGACCAACGTCTGCCTGCGCTCGGTCGACGCGGCCACGATCTTCGGGCTGGTCGCCGAGCACCGCGTCACCCACTACTGCGGCGCCCCGGTCGTCCACAACCTGCTCATCGACGCCCCGCCCGAGCTGCGCGCCACCCTCGACCACGAGCTGCACGCCATGGTCGCCGCCGCTCCCCCGCCGGCCCGCACCTTCGAGGGGGCCGAACGGCTCGGGATCGACCTCACCCACGTCTACGGGCTGACCGAGGTCTACGGGCCGGCGACCGTGTGCGCGAAGCACGCCGCCTGGGCCGACCTGGACGGCCCGGCCCGGGCCCGCCGCAACGGGCGCCAGGGTGTCCGCTACCTCCTCCAGGACCGGGTCACCGTCATCGACCCCGGCACCGGCGAGGAGGTGCCGGCCGACGGCGAGACGGTCGGCGAGATCGTCTTCCGCGGCAACGTCACGATGATGGGCTACTTCAAGAACCCCGCGGCCACCGAGGAGGCCTTCGCCGGCGGCTGGTTCCACTCCGGCGACCTGGCCGTCCGGGAGCCGGACGGCTACGTGAAGATCAAGGACCGGGCCAAGGACGTCATCATCTCCGGCGGCGAGAACATCTCGTCGGTGGAGGTCGAGGACGCGCTCTACCGCCACCCGGCGGTCGCCTTCGCCGGCGTCGTGGCCCAGCCGGACGAGAAGTGGGGCGAGACGCCCTGCGCGTACGTGGAGCTGCGGCCGGGGGCGTCGGCGTCGGAGGCCGAGCTGATCGAGCACTGCCGGGGCCTGCTGCCGCGCTTCAAGGTCCCGCGCACGGTCGTCTTCACCGAGATTCCCAAGACCTCGACCGGGAAGATCCAGAAGCACGTCCTGCGGCAGCGGTCGCGCTCGACCACGGCGATCGACTAGCCGTACGAGGAAGGAGCACGTCATGGTCCAGACCGGGACGACGAGGGAGGCCGGGCCCGCGCTCGTCCGGCGGGAGGACGCGGACGGGGTCGTCCGCCTCACCCTCGGCCGCGGTGACCGCTACAACCCGCTCTCCCGCGGGATGATCGCGGCCCTGCAGGCGGAGCTGGACGCGCTGGCCGGGGACACCGCGGCGCGGGTGATCGTGCTGGCCGCCGACGGCCGCGGCTTCTGCGCCGGCCACGACCTCACCGAGATGCGCTCGCACACCGAGGACGCGGCTTGGCAGGACGCGCTGTTCGCGGAGTGCAACAAGCTGATGGTCACGCTGACCCGGCTCCCGCAGCCGGTGATCGCGCGGGTGCACGGCATCGCCACGGCGGCCGGCTGCCAGCTGGTGTCCATGTGCGACCTCGCCGTCGCCGCCGACACCGCGCGCTTCGCGCTGCCCGGCGTGAACATCGCGGTGTTCTGCTCGACGCCGGCCGTCGGGGTGGCCCGGTCGATCGGCCGCAAGCGGGCGATGGAGATGCTGCTCACCGGAACACCGATCGACGCCTCCACCGCCCTGGAGTGGGGGCTGGTCAACCGGGTGGTCCCGGCCGAGCACCTCGACGCCGTGATCGACAAGCTGGCCGCGACGATGCTGGCCCGGTCCGCCCCGGTGATCGCCAACGGCAAGCGCACCTTCTACGCCCAGGTCGACCAGCCCCTCGACACCGCGTACGCGGTGGCCGCGGACGCCATGGTGCGGGACCTCTCGGCCCCGGACGCGGCCGAGGGGATCGACGCCTTCCTGCAGAAGCGCACCGCCCACTGGCCGTCCGCGCGGTCCGGGGACTAGGCCTGGTGCCGGTACGGGGGCTCGGTTGCCGAGCCCCCGTACCGCATCGGTCAGACTCCCGCGGTGGCGATGTCGGGGTTGTCGTTGAAGGTGCCGAGGCTGGCGAAGACGCGGGACTGCCAGCCGCCGTTGAGATACTTGGCCACCCACACGTCCGACGGTCCCGGCCGCTCCGGCTCCTGCAGCCGGCTCCAGACCAGCACCGGGATCGTGCCGCTGTACGCCGGCGCCGGCGAGACGTCGGCGAGGTCGGGACGGTTGGTGATGCGGCGGAACGGCTCCGAGCGCTCTGGAACAGCTCGAGATCCGCGAACTCGCCACCCGGGCCGGTCTGCTTGCTCCACACCGCGAACCACTGGCCGTTGCGGGCGATGACGTCCCCTCTCGGGAACACACGACACCGCCCCAGGTGTCGACGGCGCGGGAGCTGAAGACGCCGGCGTTCGTCCGCTTGCCCCGCGGGACCGGGCGGCGCTCGATCACGGCCGGTGATCGATCCTGTCGGGACAGAACGCACGCGGCCGATCATGTTGCCGGTCCCGCCGGCAATCCGCATCCTTACCCGTGACCGATGCGGTAAGGAGGGGCGCCGGATGCGTGCCGTCATGACCCCGCCCCTCCCGGCGTCCCGGATCGGCACCGACCCGCCGGGCCCGCTGGTGGCCTGGACGGCGACCGCGCTGCGGCTGCTCATCGCCGCCATCTGGGTGTGGGCGGCCATCCCCAAGCTGCGGGACCCGGCCGGCTCGGCGGCGGCGGTGCGCGCCTTCCAGCTGTTCCCGGAGTGGCTGGTCACGACCATCGGCTACGGCCTGCCGTTCGTCGGCGCCGGGCTGGCCGTGCTGCTCGCCGCCGGGCTCGCGATCCGGCTGGCCGCGGCCGTCTCCGCCCTCGTCATCGCCACCTTCGCCGTCGGTGTCGCCACCGCCGCGGCCCGCGGGCTCGACATCCTCTGCGGATTCCTCGACCTCGGCGGGACCCTCCCGTTCGGACAGACGGCGCCGTACCTGTCGGAGATCGTCCGGGACGACGCCCTGCTGCTGGCCCTGGCCTTCCTGGTCTGGGCCGGCTCCAGCCGGTTCGCCCTCGACAACCGGATCCGGCGGCCCCGCAACCCGCCGGTCGCGGCCGCCGCCGCCCGCGGCGACTGGCTCGCCACCGAGCTGCTGGCCGAGCAGCGCTACGAGGCCGACTGGCGCATCCGGGTCGCCTCGGCCTGGTGCCTGGCCGCGCTGGTGGGGATGCTGGCGATCGGCCTGGCCGTCCAGAGCTCCCGTGCCGGCTGACCGCCCGCCGTCCATCCGGCTGGTCGCGACCCACTTCGGTGGCGCGCTCCCGGCCTTCTTCCCGCTGACGCTGCGCAGCATGGCCGCCAACCCCGACGTGTCCTGGCTGCTGCTGACCGACCAGCCGGTGCCGGACCCGCCGCCCAACGTCGCCGTCCGGTCCTGCACCTTCGCGGACCTGGCGGCCCGGATCCGGGGCCACTTCGACTTCCCGGTCTCGCTGGAGCGGCCGTACAAGGTCTGCGACTTCCGGCCCGCGTTCGGCGAGATCTTCGCGGCCGAGCTGGACGGGTACGACTTCTGGGGCTGCTGCGACCTCGACGTGGTCTTCGGCCGGATCCGGGACCACCTGCCGGCGGCCGCGTACGAGGCCGACAAGATCCTGTTCCAGGGCAACTTCCAGCTCTACCGCAACTCCCCGGCGGCGGCCGGCTGGTATCGGCACGAGGTCGGCAAGGTCAGCTACCGGGACGCGTTCACCCGGCCCGAGGCCATGCACTTCGACGAGTGGGCCGGCATCTACTACATCGTCGAGGACCTGGGCGTCCGGTCCTGGCAGCAGGACGTGATCTTCGACCTGTCCTTCAAGCGGTACCGCACCCGGGCCGAGAGCCCGCCCGGCCGCGACCCCCGCCGGTACGCCTGGGAGGACGGCGAGATCTGCGAATACCGGGTCGCCGGCGGCGCCGTCCGCCGCCGTACGGCGCTGCTGATCCACCTGCAGAAGCGGACGATGCTGGCGCCCGGCCCGGACGTGCTGGCGGCCGGCCGCTACTGGATCGGGCCCCGCGGGTTCGCGGTGCAGCGCCGCGTGACCCCGTGGACCGTCCGGGTCCCGCTCGTACAGCTCGGCCCCGAGCTGGTGCCGTTCTACCTGCGGCGGGTCCAGCGGTACCTGCGCCGCCGGGCCGTCCGCAAGGCCGTGGCCGAGGGGCGCACCACGGTCCAGGTCTGATCCGCTACCAGAATCGGCCCGTGGATCCCTTCACGGCCCTCACGGGCGAAATGGCCGCGCCTGGCAACCCGCCCGGCTCCGCCGCCGCCGTGCTCGTGCGCGGTGAGGTGGTGCGGACGCTGACCGCCGGGTGCTGCGGGTCGGCTCGCCCGAACCGGGTCCGGGCCGACACGGTGTTCCCGCTGATGTCGATGAGCAAGGCGGTGACCGCCGTGGCCGCGCTGGCCCTGGCCGAGCGGGGCGCCCTGGCCGTGGACGACCCGGTCGGGCGGCACCTGCCGGCCATCGGGCGGATGCTGGTCGACGGCCGGCCCCCGGCCGAGCCGATACGGATCCGGCACCTGCTCACCCACACCTCCGGCCTGATCCGCTGGATGGGCGCGCACCCGGTCGAGCAGGCGTACGGCGAGGTCGGGATCCGGCCGGGCCAGCCCGGCGACTACTCGCTGGCCGAGTTCTGCGACCGGCTGGCCGGCACCGGGCTGGCCTTCGACCCGGGCACCGGGCTGGGGGTCGCGGTCGACGAGGACGCCGGGCATCCCGGCGAGTACGGCTGGAGCGGCGCGTCCGGGTCGGTGTTCTTCGTCCATCCCGGCAGCGAACTGGCGCTGGTCGTGCTGGCCAACCGGTTCGGGCCGGGCAACGCGGCCTGGCGCAACCGGCTGCGCACCCTGGCCTACCGGGTACCCCGCTGAGCCGGTCGGACATCCGGCCCCGACCGTAGGGCGCCGCTGGTCGGGCGCGTACCGTGCCTCGGTGCGCAGATCGGTGGCCGTGGACGCGCTGCGGGGCGTGGCCGTGCTGCTGGTGCTGCTGCACCACCTCGACATCGGCGTGCTGGTGGACGGGACGGCCTGGCTGCTGCCGGTGAAGCTGCTGCACGAGGCCGGCTTCCTCGGGGTCAGCCTCTTCCTGGTGCTCTCCGGGTTCTCGATCCACCTGCGGGTGGCCTCGGGCGGGTCGTTCGCGGCCCGGCCGTTCCTGCTCCGCCGGTTCGTCCGGCTGCAGCCGACGTACTACGTGGCGCTGGTCTGCGCGCTGCTGCTGGCGCTGGTCGGGGTGCTGGCCGGGCACGGCTGGCCGCAGCCGCGGTGGGGGCTGCCGGGCACGCCGATCCCGGTCTGGGCGCTGCTGCTGACCCACCTGAGCGTGCTGGCCGGCACCGTCGTCCCGCCCGGCTGGCTGTCGATCACCTGGAGCCTGGCCCTGGAGGAGCAGATCTACCTGCTCTACGCGGCGGTCGTGGGCCGGCTGCGCCGGGTGCCGGCCTGGCGCTGGCTGCTGGTCGTGCTCGCGGCCGGCCTGGCCTACCGGCTGGCGGCGCAGCTGGTGCTGCCGAGCGTGCCGAAGAGCTTCCCGCCCGGGGACCAGTGGTCCTGGGCCGCGACGCTGGCGTTCCAGCAGGTGCCGGCGCGGATGGCGGAGTGGTTCACCGGCGCGCTCATCGCGCAGTGGTGGGCCGGCACGCAGCGGTTGCCGCGGGCGCTGACCGGGGCGGTGTCCGGGCCGCTGCTCGCGGCCGGCGCGCTGGCGGGAATGCTGCTGATGTTCACCCACCGGGCGGGGTGGACCAGCCTGGCCGGGCACCGGTTCGCGCTCACCGACGTGCTGTTCGACCCGGTCGCCGGGCTCGCGTTCGGCGCGCTGCTGGTCTGCTGCCTGGCCGGCGCGCGGCGCGCGGGCCGGCCCGGCGCGCCGGCGGCCGGGCTGGCCTGGCTGGGCGAGCGGTCCTACTCGATGTACCTGGCGCACCCCCCGATCGTCGGCACCACGTTCCTGCTGGCCCGGGGCCAGATGGGCGGCACGGCCGGGCGGCTGGCAGTGTGCGGCCTGGCCGTCGCGCTGTCGATCGCCGGCACGATGCTGCTCTACCGGTACGTCGAGGCGCCGTTCACCGCGCGCTCCAAGCGGGTCGGCGTCCGGCCGCCGCCGGACCGGGTTCCGGCGGCTTCCGGACGGGTTGCATCCGCTTAGGCTGCACGGTCGCCGACCTGCTGGCCGACCGGGTCACCGTGTGCGGGGCGCTGGCGTCGGCGGTGTTCGCGACCGCGCTCGCGTCGACCGGGTCGCTCGCGGACCCGGCCGAGGGCCGGGCGCCGCTGTCGGGCTACCTCACCGTCTGGTCCGTCTGCGCGGTGGCCGCCCTGCTGGCCGCGGTCGCCCTGCTCGCCCTCCCGGCCGGCCGACCAGCCGAGGGTGTCCCCCTCGATCCGGCCGGCCTGACGTCAGGATCCGCGCCGGATGGGTAGGTGGGAGTCGTGCTGGCGATGATCGGCCGGCTGCCGCAGCCGCTGAAGACCCTGTACCTCCTGTTCTTCGCGGCGTTCGCGGCGTCCTTCCTGTCGGTCGTCCTCGGCGGCGAGCGGGCCGCCACGGTGACGATGGGGGTCCTCGGTGCGGTCGCCGCGCTCACCGGCCTGACCATCGCCACGAACCTCAACGGCAGCGTCCAGGGGCTGACCGAGGCCATGACGTCCTACCGACCCCTGGGCGTCGACTACTCGCGGTCGGTGTTCGCCACCCGCTGGTTCACCCGCCTGTTCGGCTTCCTGATGCTGGCCGTCGGACTCCTCTTCGTCGTCGTCGCGGTGAGCCAGCTCCAGGACTGAGGGGGATCGTGGCGTACGCGATCGGGATCCGGACCAACTGTCCGCGGCGACCGCGGTGCTGGCCGGGTTCGAGCCGATCACGGCGCAGGTGGTCGAGGTCGGTGTCATCGACACGCGGACCGGCAACATCACGATCCTCGACCCCTGGGCGGAGACTCGGGCGGTGGCGGCGGGTGTGGTGGTGGTGAACGGGCTTCCGGGGGCGGGGAAGACGACGCTGGCGACCGCGCTGGCCGCGGAGCTGGGGGCGGTGCTGCTGTCGAAGGACGCGGTGAAGGAGGCGCTGGCGACCGTGCTGCCGGCGTCGGCCGTCGTACCGGACCTGGGCGTGGTCGCGATCGAGGCGGTGTGGAGCCTGGCCCGGCGGCTCCCGGGGGTCGTCGTGGTGGAGTCGTGGTGGTTCCGGTCGCGGGACCTGCGCTTCGCCGAGGTCGAGCTGCGGTCGGTGGGCGCGGACCGGGCGGTGGAGATCTGGTGCGACGTGCCGGCGGAGGTGGCCCGCGAGCGGTACGCGACCCGGGTCCGGTCACCGCTGCACGACGACGCCCGCCGGCTGGCTCGGGACTGGGACGAGTGGGCCGCCGGGGCCGAGCCGCTGGCGCTCACCCCGGTCCTCCGCGTCGACACCAGCCGCCCCGTCGACCTCCTCCCGCTCGCCGCCGCCGTACGCGACCTGGTCAACCCCGGCGGTCGTACCGGGTCCGGGCCTGGGCGTGGGACTGGTCGAGGAGGCGGGCGAGAGGGACCGCCGTCCGCTCGGCCGGGTTGACGACGGCGATCCAGTGCAGGGGGGCGTAGAAGGGGTGGGGCAGCAGCGTGTCGGTGGCGGTGTGGTCGACGCCGGTGTCGATCACCTCGTCGCCGGCGGGCTGCCGGGGCGCGGGACCCAACAGCTCCTCGTACGCGGCCCTGGGCACGCCGACGTTCACCCGGTAGGTCGCGGCGTCCCGGTCGAGGTGCGAGGCCGAGTCGTACCGGTCGCCCGTCACGACCGTGGCGAACGGGAACCGCCGGGCCGGGTCGGTGATCCCGTCCGGGTCGTAGAACAGGAAGGTGTCCCCGGACCCGGCGGAGGTCACGATGCCGGGCAGCTGCCGGACGACCGCACGGACGAACGACGACGCGTCGACCAGATCGGCGTGAGTGAGCTCAAGCACCCGACCAAGGATGGCAGGCCTGAGTAGCGTTGTCGGGCATGGTGCGGAGGTGGGGAGCAACAGCGGTCCTGGTGGGGGTGCTGGCCGGGTGCTCGTCGACGACCGGCGGGGAGGGGGCGGCGGACCCGGCGCCGGCTTCGCTGCCGACGGGCCTGCCGGTGCCGGCCGAG
>DATDKW010000421.1:0-9953 GCA_036519715.1 Mycobacteriales bacterium | reverse complement strand
GCCTTCGTGCCCAGCCCGGTGATCTTCCTCAAGGTGATCGGGGTCGGCATGGCCGCGGCGATCCTGGTCGACGCGACCGTGGTCCGGATGCTGCTGGTGCCGGCGGTGATGCAGCTGCTGGGCCGGGCCAACTGGTGGCTGCCGGCCTGGCTGGACCGGGCGCTGCCGCGGATCCGGATCGAGGGCGCCGACGACCACGAGGAGCCGGCCGAGCCGGAGCGGGTGCTCCAGCCGGCCTGACCGGGTCCGGTGGGCGGCCGGGTGTCAGGAGCTGCGCTTGCGCAGGAGCCTCACCCCGGCCGCGACGCCGCCGCCGACCGCGCCTGCCCCGAGCGCGGCCGGCACCCCGACCATCGCCGCCTTCCGCCCGGTCCGGAAGTCGCGGATCTCCCAGCCCCGGGCCCGCGCCTCCATCCGCAATGCCGAGTCCGGGTTCACCGCGACCGCCCGGCCCACGGTGCTCAGCATCGGCAGGTCGTTGATCGAGTCGCTGTACGCCGCGCACCGGTCGAGGTCGAGCCCCTCCCGGTCGGCCAGCGCCAGCACCGCCGCCGCCTTGGCCGGCCCGTGCAGCGGCTCGCCCATCAGCCGCCCGGTGTACTCGCCGTCGACGACCTCGGCCACCGTGCCCAGCGCACCGGTCAGCCCGAGCCGGCGGGCGATGATCGAGGCCAGCTCGACCGGGGTCGCGGTGACCAGCCAGACCCGCTGGCCGGCGTCCAGGTGCAGCTGGGCCAGGGCCTGGGTGCCGGCCCAGATCCGCTCGGCCATCAGCTCGTCGTAGATCTCCTCGCCCAGCCGGACGATCTCGTCGACCCGCTTGCCGGCCACGAACGACAGCCCGCGCTCCCGGGCCGCGGCCATCCCCTCGTGCGACTCCCTACCGCCGACCCGGAACTTCACCTGTTGCCAGGCGAAGTCCACGATGTCGCGGGTGGTGATGAAGTCGCGGGCGGCCAGCCCGCGGGCGAAGTGGTAGATCGACGCGCCGGCCACGATCGTATTGTCGACGTCGAAGAACGCGCCGGCGGTGCGGTCCTCGGGCACGGCCAGGGCGCTCTCGACCTCGGCCGCCGCGGCCGCCGCCGTGCCCGCGAGCACGGCCCTGACGTCCCGGGTCTCCCGGAAACGGAGCTTCAACCGAGACACGGTTCCTGCCGCCTTCCTCCGGAGTGGGGGGACCGGTCCGCCAGGGAAGGGTAGGCGGAACGCAGCCCCGGCCGCCGCCCGGGCGGGGCGACGGCCGGGTGAACTACCGCGATCCGGCGCCGGAACCGATCCGTCGAACGACGTCATCCGGGCCTCCCCCGAGAGATGCTCATCGCGCTTACACCACCAGGTGTATACGATCTTGCACTCAAAGTTGCGACGGGGACCGTGCCGCATCGGGAGGACCGGGTGGGGTTGTGCCAGACTCCGGGCGTATGGAGGAGCGTGTGCACACCGTCGCGGACCTCGTGGCCCGGGCCGCCGAGCAGTCCCCGGACAAGGCCGCGCTGCTGTCCGCCGCGGGCACGCTGACCTGGGCCGAGCTCGACGACCTGGTCGACCGGGCCGCGTCGGCGCTGCGCGGGCTCGGTCTGGTGCCGGGCGACCGGATCGTGCTGCAGCTGGGCAACTCCACCGACTTCCCGGCGCTCTACTTCGGCGCGCTGCGGGCCGGGCTGGTGGCGGTGCCGGCCAACACCGGCTACACGGGGCCGGAGCTGGCCCACCTGCTGTCCGACTCGGGGGCGGCAGCGCTGGTCACCTCGTCGGTGCACGTGATCGGCGCCGCCACGTCGCTGCGGACCGGGCCGTTGCGCCACATCCTGGTCGCGGCGCCGTCCGGGCCGGACGGGACGGTGCCGCTGCCCGGGCTGCTCGCCGACGCCGCGCCGCTGGCGTTCCGGCACGTGCCGCGCTCACCGGAGGACCTGGCCGTGCTCGGCTACACCAGCGGCACCAGCGGGCGGCCGCGCGGAGCGATGCTGACCCACCGGGCGCTGCTGGCCAACCTGGAGCAGTGCTCGGCGCTGCGGCCGGCGCCGGTGACGGCCGAGGACGTGCTGCTGCTGGTGATCCCGCTCTTCCACGCGTACGGGCTGAATCCGGGGCTGGGGCTGCTGGCCCGGGCCGGCGCGACCGGGGTGCTGGTCGACCACTTCGACGCGGCTGCGACCCTCGAGCTGATCGCCCGGCACCAGGTCACGACCGTGCCGGCCGTCCCGGCCATGTACGTGCGCTGGGCCCGGGAGCCCGGCCTGGCCGAGGCGTTCGCCGGGGTCCGGCTGGCCACCTCCGGCGCCGCCCCGCTGCCGCCGCCGACCCTGCTCGCCTTCGCCGACGCCGGCGTCACCGTGTACGAGGGCTACGGGCTGACCGAGGCCGCGCCGGTGCTGACCTCGACGCTGGTCGGCGGCGTGCCGAAGCCGGGCTCGGTCGGCCGGCCGGTGCCGGGGGTCGAGGTGCGGCTGCGGGAGTCGGGATCGTCGGATTCGGAGGTCGGACCGGAGCCGGACGGCGACGCCGGGCCGGGTGAGCTGGACCTGGTCGGCGAGGGCGGCGGCCCGGGCGAGATCGTGGTCCGCGGCGCCAACCTGTTCTCCGGCTACTGGCCGGACGGCGCGGACGGGCCGGACGCGGAGGGCTGGTGGGCGACCGCCGACGTGGCCTACGCGGACGACGACGGGGACCTGCACCTGGTCGATCGGCGGACGGAGCTGATCCTGGTCAGCGGGTTCAACGTCTACCCGGCCGAGGTCGAGGCGGTGCTGTCGGCGCACCCGGCGGTGGACGAGGCCGCGGTGCTGGGCCGGCCGGACCCGGCCCGCGGCGACGAGACCGTGCTGGCCTACGTGGTCGCGGCGCCGGGGACGGCGCCGACCGAGCGGGAGCTGCTGGACTGGGCCGCGCGCTCGCTGGCCCGGTTCAAGCTGCCGGCCAGGATCCAGTTCGTGGCCGAGCTGCCGCACTCGGCCACCGGCAAGGTGAGCAAGGCCCGCCTCCGCGAGACCGAGGCGGGCCGGCCCGCCTAGTCCGCGCCGGTGCCGAGGTTGTCGGCGTCGTCGTCCTCGGTGGTGAGCCCGGCGGTGTCGGCGGGCGCGTTCGACTCGACCGGCTGCGAGTCGGGGTCGGACGTCCGGGTGGCCTCGGCCGCGAACCCGGTGTCGTCGCCGTACTCGCTCTCGGCCCCGGCCTGGTCGCTGTCCGGGTCCGGTCGCATCGACGTCACTGGTCGTCCTCCGGGCGGTAATGCACGGCCTGCTCCTTGTCGTCGGGCATGTCCCCGACGAACTCGGACTGGGCCTCGGCCGCGTCCTCGACGCGCTCGTCGGAGCGGCGCTCGGCGTCCGCGGTGAGGTCCTCGATCGGGTTGGGCTGGGCGGCGCTGGTCATGACGTGGATCTACCCAGCTGGCGCCGCACTAGACTCCGTCCGTGCCCGACCGGACCGTCGAACTGCTCGCCCGCGAGGGCTGCCACCTCTGTGACGACGCCCGCCGGCTGGTGCAGCGGGTCGCGGCCGAGGCCGGGGTGGCCTGGACCGAGGTCGACGTGGACACCGACCCGCGGCTGCGGGCGGAGTTCGGCGACCTCGTGCCGGTGGTCCGGGTCGACGGCAAGGAGCTGGGCTACTGGCGCATCGACGAGGGCAAGCTCCGCCGCGCGCTGCGCTGATCCTCAGCCGGCCGGGCTCGCACCCGGCGGCGTCGTCGGGCTCGGGGTCACCGGCGGCCGGGCCGGGGTCGGGCTGGCGGTCGGGATCGGGGTCGGGGGGCGCCGGGACGTGGTCGGGGCCGGGCTCGCGGTCGGCGAGCCGGTCGCGCGCGGGGTCGGGACCGTGCTCGGCGAGTACGACGGGACGGGCGCCGCGGTCGGGGTCACGCCCGGCTCCGGTGCGCAGCCGGACCCGGACGGGCTCACCTCCGGGGCCTGCGGCGACGGTGACGCCACCGGCGGGTCGTCGGTCGCCGGCGGCGACCCCTCCGGCGCGGACGGGGTCGCGGCGGGCGGCGTCGCGACGCGCGGGGTCCCGGCGGCCGGCAGCGGCACGACGGTCGCGGTCGGCGACCGGTCTGGCAGGTCCGGGGTCACGTCCGGGGTCGCGGCAGGCGGCAGCGGCACGACGGTCGCGGTCGGCGACCGGTCTGGCAGGTCCGGGGTCACGTCCGGGGTCCCGGCTGGCGGCAGCGGCACGACGGTCGCCGTCGTCGACCGGTCCGGCACCGACGGGGTCACCTCCGGGGCCGGCACCGTGCCGGGTGCCGTCGGCGACGGCGTCGGCGGCCGGCGCGGCGCGCGCGACCCGGCCGGCCCCGGCGACACGGCCGCGGTCGGCGCCGGCGACGGGCAGGTCACCGGCGCGTCCACCCCGCCCCCGTCCGCGGTCCGGTTGACCGGCGCGCTCCCGCCGAACCCGGCCGCCGCCGCGGCCGTCGCCCCGACCACGGCCAGCGTGCCGATCCCGCTGCCCACGACGGCCAGCCGGTTGCGCCGCCGCCGGGCCGCGACCGCCATCGCCAGGGCCCCGTCCGGGCTGAACCCCATCGGGGGCTCGTACGCGTCGGTAAACAGGGCGTGCAGCTTGTCGGTGAGGAAAGGGTCGGGTGTCACCGGCGTACTCCTTCCGGGTCGAAGCCGGGGGCCAGTACGTCGCGCAGCGCGGCGAGTCCCCGGGACGTCTGGCTCTTCACGGTGCCTTCGCTGCAGTCGAGCGCCTGGGCCACGGCCGCGATGGGCAGGTCCTCCCAGCAGCGCAGCACCACGGCCGCGCGCTGCCGGGGTGGCAGGGTCGCCAGCGCGGCCAGCAGGTCCAGCCGCTCGTCGGTCTGGCCGGACGGATCGGCCCGCAAGCCCTCCAGGGACTCGCCGGTGGGCTGTTCCTTCCGCCACCGGCGGCGCTCCTCGTCCAGGTAGGTCCGGACCAGCACCGTGCGGACGTAGCCGTCCACGTTGTCGGCCCGGCTGACCTTGGGCCAGGCCAGGTAGACCTTGGTCAGCGCGCTCTGGGTCAGGTCCTCGGCCCGGTGCCAGTCCCCGCAGAGCAGGTAGGCCGAGCGCCGCAGCAGGCGTGCCCGCGCCGCCACGTACGCGGTGAACTCCTCGTCCCGCCGCACCCGCACCCCTCTCGCCGTCGACCGTCACACTCCCTGACGCACCGGTCGGCGGCGGAGGTTGAGATCAGTGCGGGGTGCAGGGCACCCCAGCGATCCAGGAGTTGTTCGGCCCCCGGTGGATGGACAGGTAACGGGGCTTGGCCCCGGGCAGCGAGGCCACCAGCACGCCGGCGTTGCCGTTGACGACGACCGTCCAGCGGGCCGCGTCGTACGGGACCGCGCGCGGCCACCCGTGCAGCGCCAGCAGGTCCGCGGCCTGCGCGGTCGGCCAGTCACCGTTGTCCGCGGTGACCCTGCGGCCAGGCAGCTCGGCCTTGTCGAAGCGCACGTCCCCGCAGGTGGTGTCGCCGGTCCCGACCGGCCCGGACCCGCCGCCGCGGGCGGCCCGGACCGCGTCGACCGGGCCCGGGCCGCCGCCGGGGGCGCGGTCCAGCGGCAGCCCGGCCAGCAGCAGCGCGGCAGCGGTCGCGGCACCGGTCCCGGCCACGGCCAGCCGGCGCCGGCGCACCCGCCGCCGACCGGCCGCCAGCACCGCCGCCAGCGGCACATCTGTGTCCTCCGGCACCGCGCCCGCGGCCGACTCGAGCAGCTCACGCACCTCGGTCACGACTGTCTCCCTCCAGCACGCCGTCCAGCAGGGCCGCCTCCCGCAGCGCCGCGAGGCCGCGCGCCGCGCGCGACTTCACGGTGCCGGGTGAGCAGTCGAGCAGGGCGGCGATCTCCCGCTCACTGCGGTCGTCGTAATAGCGCAGCACCAGCACCGCGCGCTGGTCCGGCGGCAGCGTGGCCAGCGCGGCCCGCACCGACTCGGCCAGGTCGAGGTCGGGGTCGGGCCCCGGCCGCTCCGGCAGCACCGGCGTGGGCGTCTCGCCCCGCCAGCGCCGGCGCCGGGCCCGCAGCGCAAGCCGGACCAGCGTCGTGCGGGTGTACGCCTCGGCCGCGGCCGGTTCCACCAGCCGGCCCCAGGCCGCATACGTGCGGGCCAGCCCGTCCTGGACCAGGTCCTCGGCGTGGCCCCGGTCGGCGGTGAGCAGGTAGGCGTACCGCAGCAGGCTGCCGTACCGGGCCCGGACGAACCCGGCGAACACCTCCCCGTCGGCCGCCCGCACGCTCCATCACCTCCGCTGTCCCGACTCCTAGGAGTACCTCGGAGGGTGCTGAGGTTCCGCGTCGGTTTTGTGAACGCATTCACAAATGGCTACGGTGGTCCCTGTCAGAGATCCGATACCACAACGCACCGGCGCGCCCCGACTCGGGTGTGCACGGAGCGTCCAGAGCGGGAGCCCCGTCGTGACCGACCAGCACGCAGCGACACCGGATGAGGCCCTCGTGGAGGAGCCTGCCACCGGTGGGGTGCGGCGGGCCAGGGCCGCGATCGGGCGGGCCGTCCGCTCGACGCTGCCGGGCCGGGTCGAGAGCAGGGTCGAGCCGCGGCGCGACGACCGGGCCGTGCCCGAGGCCAGCGTCGCCCGGCTGGCCGTCTACCTGCGGGTCCTGTCCCAGCTGGCCGAGCAGGGCGTGGTCACGGTGTCGTCGGAGGAGCTGGCCGCGGCGGCCGGGGTCAACTCGGCCAACCTGCGCAAGGACCTCTCCCACATCGGGTCGTACGGGACGCGCGGCGTCGGCTATGACGTCGCCGTGCTGGTCGAGCGGATCGAGGGCACGCTGGGGCTGACCCGCCGGCTCGCGGTCGCGCTGATCGGGGTCGGCAACCTCGGCCACGCGCTGGCCGGCTACGGCGGCTTCACCACCCGCGGCTTCCACATCGCGGCCCTGCTGGACGCGGACCCGGCCCGGATCGGTGAGGAGATCGCCGGGCTGGTGGTGCGGCCGGTGGCCGAGCTGCCGGACGTGGTCCGCGAGCTGGACATCGCCATCGGTGTCATCGCCACCCCGGCCCATGCCGCCCAGGAGGTCTGCGAACTGCTGGTCGACTGCGGGGTGACCAGCATCCTCAACTTCGCCCCGGCCGTGCTGGCGGTGCCCGACGGCGTCGACGTGCGCAAGGTCGACCTGGCCATCGAGCTGCAGATCCTGTCCTTCCACGAGCAGCGCAAGCTCCGGCCCATCAGCGGCACCGCACTGGAGGAGGTCGGATGAGCGAGCGCGAGGGCTCGCAGCGCGAGCGGGGAGCGATGAGGGCCGGTCGGTCCGAGCTCGCGAGGACCGGCCTGTCCGGGGAGTGGGCATTGAGCGAGCGCGAGGGCTCGCAGCGTGAGCGGGGAGCGATGAGGGCCGGTCGGTCCGAGCTCGCGAGGACCGGCCTGTCCGAGGAGCGGGCATGAGCCTGCTCGTTGTGGGGTTGTCGCACCGGACCGCCCCGGTGTCCCTGCTGGAGCGGGCCGCGGTCGGGTCCGACGAGCTCGCCTCGGTGCTGCACGAGCTGCTGCGCACGGACCACATCAGCGAGGTCATGGTCCTGTCCACCTGCAACCGGGTCGAGGTGTACGCGGAGGTCGACCGGTTCCACGGCGGCCTCCAGGACACCTCGACCGTGCTGGCCAACCGGGTCGGCCTGGACGTGCCGTCGCTGGGCGAGCACCTTTACGTGCACTACGAGGACGCCGCCGTCCTGCACCTGTTCTCGGTCGCGGCCGGGCTGGACTCGATGGTGGTCGGCGAGTCGCAGATCCTGGGCCAGCTGCGCACGGCGTACACGGCCGCGGCGGAGCTGGACGCGGTCAGTCGCGAGCTGCACGAGCTGTGCCAGCACGCGCTGCGGGTGGGCAAGCGGGTGCACGCCGAGACCGGCATCGACCGGGCCGGCGCGTCCGTGGTCAGCGTTGGGCTGCACGAGGCCGTCCGAATACTCGGCCCGCTGACCGGCCGCCGGGCCCTGGTCATCGGCGCCGGCTCGATGGGCGCGCTGTCGGCCAGCACCCTGGTCCGGGCCGGCATCGCCGAGCTGGCCGTCGCGAACCGCTCCCCGGAGCGGGCCCGCCGCCTGGTCGCGTCCCTGACCACGCCCGACGGCCCGCTGGTCCGGGCCGCGACCCTGGACGACGTCCCGGCCGAGCTGGTCCGGGCCGACGTGGTCATCGGCTGCACCGGCGCGGTCGGCGCGGTGCTGGCGGCCGAGGTGGTCGAGGCCGCGCTGCCGGCCCGGGCCGGCCGGCCGCTGGTGCTGCTGGACCTGGCCCTGCCGCGGGACTTCGACGGGGTCGCCGGCGCCCTCGACGGCGTGCACTACCTCGACCTGCAGGCGCTGGCGGAGCCGGCCGTCCGGCTGGGCGCGCACGACGACGTCGAGCAGGCCCGGCTGATCGTCGACCAGGAGGTCGCCGGCCGGCTCGGGGCCCGCCGGGCCGGTGCCGTCACCCCGACGGTGACCGCGCTGCGGGCCCGCGCGGCCGAGGTCGTGGACGCGGAGCTGGCCCGGCTCGACGCCCGGCTGCCCGGCCTGGACCGCACGACCCGGGCCGAGGTCGCCCGCAGCGTGCACCGGGTGGTGCAGACCCTGCTGCACGCCCCGACCGTACGGGTGAAGGAGCTGGCCGAACGGCCCGGCGGCGACGCGTACGCGGACGTGTTGCGGGAACTGTTCGACCTCGACCCGGCCGCGACCGCCGCCGTCGCCGCGGTGACCCGGCCGGCCGAGGCGATCACGCTGCCGACGGAAGGGGACGCGGCATGACCACACCCCTCCGCGTCGGCACCCGCGGCAGCGCCCTGGCCCGCAGCCAGACCGCCACCGTGATCGCGTCGCTGGCCGCCGTCGGCATCAAGGCCGAGGCGGTGGAGATCGTCACCACCGGCGACCGCTCCACCGCCGACCTGACCGTCATCGGCGGCACCGGGGTCTTCGCCTCGGCGCTGCGCGACGCGCTCGGCGACGGCTCGATCGACGTCGCGGTGCACTCGTACAAGGACCTGCCGACGGCGCCGGCCCCGGGCCTGGTGGTCGCGGCCGTGCCGCTGCGCGAGGACCCGCGCGACGTGCTCGTCGCCCGGGATCGGCTCACCCTGGGCGAGCTGCCGGTCGGGGCCATCGTCGGCACCGGCTCGCCCCGCCGGGCCGCGCAGCTGCGCGCGCTCGGGCTGGGGGTCGAGGTGGTGCCGATCCGCGGCAACGTGGACACCCGGCTGGGCAAGGTCACCGGCGGTGAGCTGGACGCGGTCGTGCTGGCCCGGGCCGGGCTGGCCCGGCTCGACCGGCTGGACGCGGTGACCGAGACGCTGGATCCGCTGCAGGTGCTGCCGGCACCGGCCCAGGGCGCGCTCGCGGTGGAGTGCCGCGCGTCCGACGACGAGCTGGTCCGCCGGCTCGCCGCGCTCGACCATGCCGACTCCCGGGCCGCGGTCACCGCGGAACGGGCTCTGCTGACCGCCCTGGAGGCGGGCTGCACCGCGCCGGTCGGCGGCCTGGCCGTGATCGCCGAGGGCGATGACGGACCAGAACTGTTCCTCCGTGGTTCGGTGACCGCGGCCGACGGCTCCGATGCCGTCCGGCTGTCCGCCACCGGCCCGGTAACCGATGCCGCGGCGATCGGTCGGCGGTTGGCCGCCGACCTGCTCGCCGACGGTGCCAATGAACTCCTGGGGAGCACGCGATGACCCGCGCGCGCAAGACGACCGGCCGGATCACCTTCGTCGGGGCCGGCCCCGGCGATCCGGGCCTGCTCACCGTCCGGGCCGCCGAGGCACTGCGCTCGGCGGCGCTGATCCTGCTCGACCCCGACGTACCGGCCGGCGTGGCGCTGCTGGCCGAGGGCGGGGCCGAGGTCAGACCGGCGATCGGTGACCCGGCGACGGTGGCGTCCGCGCTGGTCGCCGAGGCTCGGGCCGGGTCGGCGGTGGTCCGGCTGGTGGCCGGCGACCCGCTGTCCGCGGACGCGGTCGTACGGGAGGTGCTGGG